>JBHHXN010000119.1:0-16256 GCA_046757025.1 bacterium | reverse complement strand
AGTTTGAGTAATGAAGGTTGAAAAAAACCAATCGTTTAAATCATACTGTAACGACTCTTTGATGCTGTCAAAATTCCAAAGACCGGCTCTCGCTTTCATGGCGTCAATTCTAATCGTTGAATCGCTGATTTTCTGGAGTTAACATTGCCATTTTATTTTTGCAAATGTAAGAATATCCTCTTACTAATTTCCTGAAATTAAGAAAGTGCTTGCATAATACGCTGAAATTTGCTAATTGAAATTAGGAATTTAGTGATTGACCGAAAACAGCCTTTTCTTGTTATTCCTGCAAGTTTTTGGGAGGGATCTCCTGCCTGAAATGAGGTGAGTCCAGTACAAAAGATTGCTGGAATGACATAAAGAATCGCGTTTTCGGTCCATCACTATTTAGGCACTTAAAGCATAATCGCGGTTGAATAACATTTGGTACAAGCTTTGTTACTCAAAAAAAGTATCATTTTATCTTATTAAAATGAAGTAAAGATTCATTAACTCAATCACGTCCATGCCATGCGAGGTGATTCAAATGTCCAAAATCATAGATGAGATACCCATGGAGCAGATCATTTCACGACAGGTGAAGCTGTGGGAACGAACCTATGAAAAAGGTACCATTGATTCCGAAAAAGTTAGCAAGTTGTGCTTGACCATTTCAAAAGAAATGGGTAGTCAGGGTGTGGAGTTTGCGCAAGGATTGTCGAAAAGATTGAAATGGAAATTGTATGATAAAGAATTGGTGGATTATATTGCAGAACATGCTAACGTCCGCAAAAATATGGTGGAATCGTTCGACGAAAAAACACAAAATGAAATTCACAACTGGGTGCTTACCCTCGTCAACCATCATGCTTTAGGCAGCGATAAATATTTCAAGCATCTGGTTACGGTGATTACAGCCATCGGCGAAAGCGGCTGTTCGATTATACTGGGCCGGGGGGCGAACTTCATACTGCCGGCGCACAAAACTTTGAGATTGAGGATCGTGGCGTCGTTGGCAAGGCGCATCGAAAATCTAATGCATTTGAAGGCTGTGAGTAAAAAGCAGGCCCTGGAAATGCTCTGTCAGGCGGACAAGGCGCGCACGGCCTTTATCCAGCGGTTTTTTCATCACGAGTCAGAAGAGCCTTCGAACTACGATTTAGTACTTAACCTGGCGAGTCTGGGATTTGAAGTGGCCGAAGAAATCGTGATTCACACCCTGCACGTAAAATTTCCGGGCGTTGAAATTAGTGAATCAGAATAGATGGAGTGAAAACCATGTCAACAAGAGAAATCACGGCTCAGGAAATCATGACCTCGCCAGTGATTACGGTGCAAAGCCAAATGACGGTGGAAGAAGTGTCGGATTTGTTGAGCAGCCACATGATCACCGGCGCCCCTGTTCTGGATGAAAATGAGCGGCACATCGGGGTCGTGACATTGAGCGACATTGTGCGCAACGAGCCGCGTCGCGAGCACATCATTTCCGACAAAGTGGCTTCGGACTACGTGCTGAAAGCCTGGCAGCCGCAATTCAGTGCGGAAGAATTGACGGGCTACCATCTGGAGGAAAGCGAAACTCTGCTGGCAAAAGATATCATGACCCCTTTCATCTATCGCGTGCAGGAAGAAACGCCGGTTTCCGAGTTAGCGCAAATCATGCTGTCGGGTCGAATTCATCGGCTGTTTGTGGCACGCGACGATGAAATCGTGGGAGTCGTTTCGGTGCTGGATATGTTAAAAATGTTTGTGAATGCTGTAAAGTGAGTGCTGTTGAATGAATAAAAAGAACAAGATTATTTTAATAGGGAATCCCAATGTCGGCAAAAGTGTGATATTTGGTTATTTAACCGGAAGTTACGTGACTGTGTCGAATTATCCGGGAACCACGGTGGAGATTTCACAAGGGAATGCCCACTATGACGGCAGCTCGGATGTGGTCATCGACACCCCCGGCGTCAACAGTCTCTTGCCATACTCGGAAGACGAAGTAGTCACCCGCAATATTTTGCTGCATGAACAATCGCGTGTGGCGGTGCAGGTAGCCGATGCGAAAAATTTGCGCCGAGCTTTGTTTTTGTCAGTGCAATTAGCGGAGATGCAAATTCCCTTTATTCTGAATTTGAACATGATGGATGAGGCGCACAGCCGCGGGGTCACCGTGGATAAATCCAAACTTGCAGAAATATTTGGCGTGCCGGTGGTGGAAACCGTGGCTATCCATCGCCGGGGAATGATGGATTTAGTACATGAAATCGGAAACAACCCCTACACTTCCTCACTGACAATCGAATACCCCCCTGTAATCGAAGATGGTGTGGCGGAAATCGAAATCCTGCTACCGGAGATTTTCATTTCCAAACGTTCGCTCGCTTTGATGATTCTGGCCGGCGATGAAAGCCTCAAAAACTGGCTGACTGAAAATGTATCCGCCGAGGTCCTGAAACGCATCGAGGGCATTTGTCAAAAAGTACAGAAACAATTGCCACAGTCCGCCAACGTGGTGATCAATGAGCGGCGTTTACAAAAAGCGGAAGTGATTATTCATGAAGTCTATAAAATCGAAAAAGTTGGCAGCCGCCGATTTAACGATTTTTTAAGCAGTATTTCCATGCATCCGTTCTGGGGGCTGCCTGTATTGTGCGCGGTTTTGTATGGCTTGTACTTATTCGTGGGAGTATTTGGCGCCGGCACGGTTGTGGATTTTTTCGAAGGAGTGTTGTTCGGGGAATTCATCAATCCCCTGGCCACAAAATTGTTTACATTTTTACTGCCCCTAAAATTGCTACAAGAATTGGTGGTGGGTGAATACGGTTTAATCACCATGGCCCTTTCGTACTCTGTGGCCATCGTTTTGCCGGTGGTGACGACCTTTTTTTTAGCATTCGGATTGCTGGAAGATTCCGGTTATTTGCCGCGATTGGCGGTGATGTTAAATCGCATTTTCAAATTATTCGGTTTGAACGGCAAGGCGGTGCTGCCCATGGTTTTGGGCCTCGGCTGCGACACCATGGCGACCCTGACTACTCGCATTTTAGAAACCCGCAAAGAGCGCGTTTTGGTGACTTTGCTGCTGGCTTTGGGCATACCCTGCTCCGCTCAGCTTGGCGTCATTCTCGGTTTGCTCAGCGGACTGACGCCATCCGCGGTGTTCATCTGGCTTGCCTGCATTAGCGGTGTGCTGATTTTAGTGGGTTATTTTGCTTCGTTGGTTTTGCCCGGCGAAAGTTCGGATTTCATTTTGGAGCTGCCGCCGATTCGCAGACCTAGCGTTGCAAATATCGCAATTAAAACCATTGCCCGCGTGGAATGGTATTTAAAAGAAGCCGTACCGCTGTTCTTTTTGGGCACGTTTATTTTATTCGTACTGGCCAAAACCGGCGCTTTGCAGGTGATCGAGAGCTGGTCGGCTCCGCTCATCAGCGGATTTATGGGATTGCCGGAAGAAACCGCCAAAGCCTTTTTGATCGGTTTTTTGCGTCGGGATTACGGCGCGGCCGGACTATTTGATATGGCCCGGCAAGGCCTATTAAACAGCAACCAGATAATCGTCAGTCTGGTGACCATCACGCTGTTTGTCCCCTGTATTGCGAATTTTTTTGTCATCATCAAAGAACGAGGATGGAAAACCGCTGTGGCAATCACGCTGTTCATCATTCCATTTGCTTTTTTTGTGGGCGGTATTTTGAATTGGATTTTATCCTAAATGACAAATCGACGAAAAAACAATGGTGCTCGTGCCAATGGTGAGGATGTCATCGTGAATGAAATGATCACCTGTCCGTTGTGTGGAAATCGCTTCTTCCATAGCCGGGAAACCACCTGTTCAAGATGTCCTTTCGGTTCGGACTGCCGGCTTATTTGCTGTCCTAATTGTGCTTATCAGTGGCCTGCGGAATCGACTCTGGTGAACTTTGTGAAGAAAATGTTTAAATCCGGGGATTCAAAGCATGACTGAAAAAGCGGACCACTTGCTGAAAACCATCTGGCTGATGCATGAAAAATGCATCGTGGATTCAGAGACCATTTTGTCGCAGGCGCCGTTTTCGGCCAAAGCTACGGTGAAAATGCTGGAACGCAACGGGTTTATCTCGCTCAAAAATAATACGTTGCAGCTCAAACCCAAAGGACTGAAAAAGGCCGAATCCATCATTCGTCGGCATCTGCTGGCGGAAAGATTGCTCACCGACGTCTTTCATGTCAGCGATAATGAAATGACCAAATCCGCCTGTGCCTTCGAACATATATTAAGCCCGGAAGTCACTGAGAGCGTTTGTACCTTTCTTGGGCATCCGCCCGTGTGTCCCCACGGCATTGCCATTCCGCGTGGCGCATGCTGTGCAAAATTCAACCGGGATGTGAAACCAGTAGTGCACCGACTGAAAGACATGGAAATTGGCGAAACAGCAAAGATCGTCTTTATCGCACCGGGCCGCAACAAAACCCTGGAAAGGCTGGCTATTTTTGGCGTGCTTCCTGACAACCTCATTCGACTGGAGCAGAAACACCCATCCTATGTAGTCAAAATTGACGAAACGGTGTTAGCACTGGAATCGAACATCTGCGAAGTGATCTACGTGAAACGAGTCAATTCGGATTGATTCTAAATTTACCTTTTTGATTGACTGCTTTCTTAAAAGTAGGAAATCGCCAATCGGATTTCTCATTATTGAGAAAATTCGACCCATGTTTCATCCAATTCTTGATAAAGTCATTACTTAAAAACAATGACTTACCTCAAATTTATTATTTTTTAAAATTACCCTTTTTGGCATGAATGTTGAAAATACCTCGGTTCGACTGAATGGTTAAGTTAGCAATCATGTGGCTGCAATTATTGAACGACGTTATGATAGAGGGCAAGTTTCCTCTAAAATTTGTTGAGAATCGTATGTAATGTAATCAAATTAAGGGTCTTTGTTTTTTACAAAGGCCCTTTTTTATGGGTGCAGGTATGACGGCGTTTCAGGCAGCCGGTCTTTACGGTTGAGGCTTTCTTGTAAACAAATGTTACCAAATGTTGCTAAACTTGCAAATGGCGAAAGTAATTTTGATTGCAAATTTCCTTATGAATCAGTTCCAACTCTTCATTTCATTTCGATAACCGAACTCCAGGATCAGGTAATCAGAAAAAAACTGCCTTATTTCAAGTGGCAGGGTCAGGTACGCGAGTTGGAAAATGTTATCGAACGTGCCATGATTTTTTGTGAAAGTGACCAGATAAAAGTGGAAGATTTGCCGGATCACGTCAGCGACCAACCGCAGGAGCGATTTGTCATCGATTACGACCAGCCCTTGAAAAAAGCCGTCAGGAATTTTGAACGCCATTTTATCTACAAAAAATTGCAGCTCGGGCAAGGGCGCCGTGCCCAAATTTTGAAGGAAACGGGCATCATTGAGTCCACCTTTACCGCAAAATTGAGGAGCTGGAAATGAAGGAATGCCTTTCCAAAAATCATCGTGAAAAAAATAACTGCGTTGTTCTGGAGTAAGTTTAAATCTTAGAAAATATTTCGCGACTAATTTACCTAGTTTTTGACCCACCACATTTGCACAGCATCGGCCTCCGTTTATGCTGATTTTTATCCTCTCCTACAAAAAACACTTGACAATGAGTCGGAAATTGCGTATACTGTTCGGTAGTTAACTATTAGGAAGGTAAATTAATGGCTGTTCGAAAATCGAATCTCTGCTGTGAGCCGGCAACCTGCGATGTCGATTTACAGGATTTCGAAGCCGTGGCGGATCTCATCGACAAGATCAACAAGAAACTCTTTCGCATTCACAACGAATTTATCACTTCCTTTGGTGTCACACCGCAGCAATATTATATTTTGCGCCACCTTTGGGTAAAAGACGGCATTCCCCTCAACGAGCTGGCGAAGGTGCACGGCACCGCGAAAAGCACCATCACCGGCATCGTGGATACCATGGAGAAAAATGGTCTGGTTTTCCGGGATCGCGGCAGCGATGACCGGCGCGTTATCCTCATTCGGTTGACCAAAAAGGGCAAGGCCCTGCAGAATCAGACTCTGGATTTGCTGGCCATCACCAACAAGTGCTGTGCCGAGCTAAATTCGGAGGACGTGAAACAACTGCGCGATCTTCTGGATAAATTCAATAGCCAAATCACACTGTAATTTTTTTTGTTAAATAGTTAGGAACATAACAATTTTATCCCTTATAAAAAATGGAGAGTTTGAAATGGCAAACGACAAAACGATCAAGCAAGCTGTCAAAGAACACTACGCCGCGTTGATTACAAAAAGCGGTATGGAGCGAGCCGATTGTGGCTGCGCTCCGTCGGCATCTTCTGTGCAAAACTACGAAGCCGCCCATTCTTGCTGCGCACCGGCAGGCACTCCTGAAATGAGCTATGCCGAAAAACTGGGTTACCACAAAACCGAACTTGCAGAAATACCCCGGGAAGCCGTAGAAAACACATTCGGTTGCGGCGCGCCACTGGAACAGGTGGCGATGAAAGAAGGCGATGTGGTCTTGGATTTAGGCTCGGGTGCCGGGTTGGATGTGCTGATCGCATCGAGAAAAGTCGGGCAGAGCGGCAAGGTCATTGGCATTGACATGACACCTGAGATGATTCAGAAAGCCGAAGAGAATGCCCGAAAAGCGGGTGTGAACAACGTCGAATTCCGTCTGGGGGAAATGGAAAATATGCCGGTAGAAGATGACAGTGTCGACTGGATCATTTCCAATTGTGTGATCAACCTTTCACCCGATAAACCGCGAGTATTTCGAGAAGCCTTTCGAGTACTGAAGCCGAGCGGAAAGATGGTGATTTCGGACATGGTGGCCGAGGGGCTTTCTCAGGAGGTGCGCAGTAACTTGGCTTGGTGGGCTGGCTGCGTGGGCGGCGCCCTCAGCGAACCAGACTATTTACGGGCCATCCAGGAGGCGGGGTTCCGGGAGGTGAAGGTGCTAAGCCGATTCGAATTGAGCAGAGAAATCGTTGCCGCGGCCGAGGCGCAACTCCCTAACCAGACCCGGATAACCTTTGACGACACTGCACGCATCGCCAGCATCAAAGTGCAGGCCGTGAAATGACATAATACATCCAGCCAGACACCTTGGCTTTTGAGATGGTTGATTGAAGAAGCCTAAGCCGAGTTCGAGGTCGCTGTATTCACCATTTCGCTTGTGCATTATTGGGTAGTTGACTTTTGTGTGGCAGAAATCCCGATATAATTTAATGGGTGTGTAATTAAATGACAGGAGGATGCAATGTCTGAAAAAATCCAGAACGCGGGCCCGGAAATCCGGCAAACAAATAGCCGCATCTCAGCAGCCGACCGCTGGCACCACATTTTGGCGCGTTTGGCCATCAACCGCGGCGGACACCGGGTGGCGCCTGGGCTATATTCGCTCGGTCGCCCCGACGCCAGGTCGCCGGTGTTGGTTACGGCCAACTATCGCCTCAGCTTCGATGCGCTGCGTTCATCCCTGGCCGGAGTAGATTGTTACCTGCTGGTGCTGGACACGAAGGGCATCAACGTCTGGTGTGCCGCAGGCAAAGGAACCTTTGGTACGGACGAGCTGGTGGATCGCATACGAGCGACCCAGCTTCACAAAGTCGTCAAACACAGAAGATTGATTTTGCCGCAATTGGGCGCGCCCGGCGTGGCGGCACACCTGATCAAACAACAAAGCGGCTTTCATGTGGAATTCGGTCCGGTGTATGCGCGGGATATCAAGGCGTATCTTGAAGCGAAGTCGGCCACCAAAGAAATGCGTCGTGTACGATTCAACCTGTTGGACCGCCTGCTGGTGGTACCGGTGGAAGTAGTTACGGTGTCCGTTCCCTCCATGATAGCGGCTGTGCTTTTATTTTTTTTAGGCGGGCCACTGACTTCGGCCGGTGCTCTGGCGGCGATTCTGGCCGGCGTGGTTTTGTTTCCCATTCTCCTACCCTGGCTGCCCACCGCCAATTTCAGTACCAAGGGATTTATCCTCGGCGGATTGATCGCTCTGCCGTTTGCTCTCATCAGTTTTTCCACGCATCCGGATATCGTCTTCTGGCAGCGCGCTGGCTGGGCGCTGGCTTACCTTTGCACGCTGCCGGCGGTGACCGCCTTTCTTTCGCTCAACTTTACCGGCTCCACTACTTTTACTTCCCGCAGCGGCGTAAAACGAGAAATATTCAAGTATGCGCCGGTCATGGCCTGGATGTTTGGCGGCGGTTTGATTCTTTCCATTACCGTAACCTTGATCAACAAAATAGGAGGTTGAGATGTTCAACGCGTATTTGCAAAACACGCTGCGTTTTAATCCCGCGCTATGCAATCATTGTAAAATATGCAGCTCGGTTTGTCCCCACGCCGTGTTTGAAAGAACCAACGGCGTGGTGGAGCTAGTGCGTCCGGCGAACTGTATGGAGTGCGGTGCCTGCCAGCTGAATTGTCCCACTGGCGCCATTTCGGTGGATAGCGGAGTGGGTTGTGCCACGGCGATGATTTATGCGGCCATCACCGGCAAAAAAGAGACCGCTTGCGCTGCCGCTTGACATTTGCTACCGCCGGCGGCTTGCGTTAGGATACAATCCACAGTCTAAGTCTCTGGGATGGAGAAACTGTCTCCAGCCGACTTTTTTTAGCGATGCCACTCAAATGGTCATTGGGATTTGATTTGTACAACTTTTTTTTGTATGTTTAGACTTTACATTGAGAACACCGTTTTGGACCTTTATTCCACTCAATTTCATGCGCGTGCAAAAAATCCGACGTACATTTAAAAAACAGCAGCTGCGACTGGGCAGATTGTTGGCCGGCCTGGGCGTGCCAGAATACACGATTTTAACCCTGTTTTCCATATTTCTTGGCATTGTGGCTGGCTTCGCCGGGGTGGGTTTGCACGAGATCATCGAGGTGATATCCGATCTGACCATTGACGGCGACAGCCGCCATCTGGACTGGGGGCTGGTCATCATTCTAATCCCCATGATGGGCATGCTGATTCAGAGCCTCATGACCACCCTGGCGCCCAGAGAGGCGGGCCAGCGTGGGGTGCTCGAAATCATTAAAGCCGTGGGGTTGCGCAATGGTCGTATTCCGTTTCGAACCACGCTTTTTCATTTTTTCGCACCAGCCATTTGCATCGGCATGGGCGGCACAGTTGGTCCGGAGGCGCCGGCTGCGCAATCCGGTGCCGGGGCAGTGGCGGCGGTGGGCCGTCTCATGGGACTGACGGAATCCCGGCAGCGGGTCTTCACAGCCGCTGCCGCCGGGGCAGCCATCGCCGCGATATTTAACACCCCCCTGGCCGGTGTGTTCTTTGCCATCGAGGTGGTGCTGCTGCAGGATTTTCGCGCCTCCGCGTTGAGCGCGTTTCTCTTAGCTTCGGTTTCAGCCAGTGCCGTTTCGAGAATTTTGCTGGGAAACGAACCCGCCTTTATTTTTAAATCCCTGGAAATCGGTTCCTACCGATTATTCTTTTTTTACTTGTTGCTGGGGATGGTTGCCGGACTCGTCTCCATTGCTTTTATTCGTTTCAATGAATGGATTAAGCAACGATGCCAACTCCTTTACCGCCATTTGCCAAAAGGGGTGGGCATGGCGGCTGTGGGATTGCTGATGGGATTGGCTGGCTACTGGCATCCCGAAATATTTGGCATCGGTTATGAAACCATGAATCGTGTGTTGGCCGATTCCCTGCCCTGGCATACGGTGGGAACGCTGCTCCTGTTAAAATTTATTCTTGTTACCCTCATTTTGGGAGCCGGTGGATTTGGCGGGGTGTTTGCTCCGTCCCTGTTCATGGGCGCCTGTCTGGGATTTGTTTTTGCCACCGGCTTAAATTACCTGTTCGGCATTCACCTGGATCCGACCACCTACACACTGGTAGGCATGGGGGCGGTGCTGTCCGGCATCAACTCAGTGCCGTTAACCGCCATCATGATTTTATTCGAAATGACCAACGATTATCATTTCATCTTGCCACTCATGGTGGGTGTTGTGGGGAGTACTCTGGTCGTACAAATGACTTTGAAAGGCTCCATTTACGCGCGGGAGCTGCAGCGCCAGGGCTACCATTATTCGGTGGGAAAAGACACCCGTATACTGGAATCCATCAGCGTCGCCAGTGTCATGCGCAAAGAAATTTTAACGGTGCCGGAAAGCACCACCCTGGCAGAGCTGATTCAATACTGCCTGGATCACCCTCACGACACCATCTACACTACCAACCGTTCGGGGAAACTGAACGGCGTCATTCTTTCCACGAATTTGCATCAATTGATCACCGAATATCAGAACTTGAAGGCGATGATCGTGGCCAAAGATCTGGCCGAATCGAATATCGTGACTCTGAAAGACAAAGATAATCTCGATTATGCCATGCGCGCGTTCGCGAAATATCGATCGGAAGAAATTCCGGTGGTGAGCTCAAAAGCACCGGCCGAAGTGCTGGGATGCATCCATTACCAGGACATCCTAAATGCCTACAACCAGGCGAAAGTCAAGTTGAATTTGATGGACGGCCTGGCCGGGGATCTGCAAACCCTCAATCCAAACGAAGTGCAGGATGTGCTGCCGGGCTTTTCTATCATGGAAACGAACATCCCGAAAAAATTTGTCAACAAAACCATCAAAGATTTACGGTTACGCAATCGATTCGAAGTGGATGTGTTGATGATCGAAAAAGATAACGGGCCCTTTGCCGAATCCGAGCAAACGGTTCAGCGAATTTTCCCACACGTTCATTATCGATTCAGTCATGGAGATAAAATTATCATTTTCGGCAATAAAGAAAAAATTGCAGCGTTTAAAGAATACATTCGAAGAATTTGACTTTTAATAAGGACGAAGAAACAAAATGACTATGAACATTCTACACATTTACCGCAACACGCCGTTGGGTCGGGAAACCCTCAGACAGGCAGCGGATTTTACCAGGAAAATACACGGTAAACTGCAGGTGTACATTCCACAGTACGACCGTTTTTTGTTTTATTTTGAAAGAGAAGCGGTGGAAATCCGGCTGGATCAGTCTTATCTGTACCTCCCGGATACGGCTGAGCACAATGTTCGACAGATCGTGGAGCCGTTTGAAATTCCATTCAGTTTCGTCAAAATCGCTTCCAAGACCGCTTCCTCCTTACCCAATTTACCCACGAATTTCGATTTGCTGAGTTTACCCAGAATTATGGTGGAACGTCAAGGGCGGATGCAGCTGTCGGCCATCGGCGCGGGCATTCGGCAAATCGTGAAAAGCACCCCGACGCCGGCGTTGCTGTCGCCGGGCCGGTTTCATGACTGGCAGGAGATTTTGGTTTTGTTCGGCGGTTCTGATTTTTCCATCAGCGCTTTAAAATGGGCCCTGCTCATTTCCAGACATGCGAATTTAGCGGTTAATATGTTGACTTTGTTGGAAGAGGGTAGGGAACTGTCCGACTATGAGCGTATCCTGGAAGAGCAACAGATCGATAGAGCGGGCATCGGCCAGTGGAACTGTCTGCCTGCCGGCTCGGTGGTGACGTTGCTGGAGGCCATTCCCCGAGACGCATTGATCGCGATGGGGGCGTACGGCCACGGCCGCGTGTTAGAAAAGCTTTTTGGAAGCACCACCGAGCTGATTCAAAAGAACACCGCCAACCTGCTGATGCTGGTGGGCGAAAATGGCCTGTCTCCAAAATACCGTTCATGACATACTGTTGGCGGTATTGTCACGAATTGCAAACGGACTATTAAATGCGCAAAAGGTCTCTGGTTTTATCCTTGTCTGTGCTGACGCTGGGCGTTTGTTTTTTTCTACAACCTGTCGAATCCGGTGCGATTTATTCAAGGCCATCGCAGCCGGCTTCCCTGGATCTCGAAAGGAAGGTGCTCGGAATGCCCAACGCCGTCCAAATGGGAGGCCATGTGTGGAGGCATCGTCCTGACGATGAATACGGCCGCGTTAATCATGCCGGAGTTCATGATGAATGGCCGCTTGTGGAGCTGCTGCGCAAACCGCACGCGTTGTCGGTTGAGCCCGGAGCAAGTCAAATTTTGGCGGTGCAGAATTCGAGCGTCCACGTGACGTTTTTCCAACCATCGCGTCCTCTGGCAGGTCTATCGACAAATTTGGAGGAGGCTCGACAGAAGTTGGAGGCCATGCTGCAGCAGCGCAGCGAGCAAATGTTTTTTACGGCTCTGCCGCTGGCGTTTGCGCTTTTGCATTTAATTTTATTTTTGTATTCGCCGGCAACCAAAGCGAATTTGTATTATGCTTTGTTTTTATTCGTATCGGCTGCCGGCATTTTCGTGGATATTCAATCCGATTTGATGGCAAACAATGCGGAGGCGCTGCGCTACTTGAGGGTGCATCGATTCCTGGGACCGGTCGGCGTCCTGTTGTTTCTGAGATTCGTTTACGCGATTTTTTTTGAAAAATGTCCCGGGCAATTCTGGATTTTTACATCGATTTTAATCGGGGTAGGTATTTTGATCGTGTTGAAACCGCAAACTCATTATCATTATTTTGTGGTGTGTTCCCTTTTCGCGCATATGGAAGTGAGCCGGATCATTATTCAGGCTATCAGAAAAAAAACAGACGGAGCCTGGATTTTTGCGACCGGCATATTGATTTTATTTCTGTTCGGTTCTTACGATGCGTTGCTGGATCTGGGATTAATGGCGCCCATCAATCAAATTACCAATGCTTACTATTTTGGCTCCATCGGTCTCTTTGTGGCCATGTCGGTGTATTTGGCGCGCGATTTTGCGCGAACCAATCAACGACTGCTTGTGCAAGAGCGGCGCATAACTGAACAGGAATTCGCCCGCAAATTGATAGAAGCGGATAATCGACGAAAAACCAGGGAGCTGGAAGAAGCGCGACAATTGCAGCTCTCTATGCTGCCAAATGAGATTCCGCACCTGCCTGATCTCGAAATCGGAGTTTACATGAACACAGCTACCGAGGTGGGCGGCGATTACTACGACTTCAATCAGACCAGCGACGGCACCCTGCACATTGCCATCGGCGATGCCACCGGCCACGGCACCCGGGCCGGGTTGATGGTGGCAACCATCAAAAGTCTGTTCAGCGCGCTTGGCTGCAATTTGATGATCCCGGATTTTTTCAATCGCTGCACCGAAATTATCAAACAAATGCAAATCGGCAATTTATTTATGTCCTTGAGTTTGTTGAGAATCAAGGGGCGTCGAATTATTGCTTCTTCAGCCGGCATGCCTCCCATGTTAATTTTCCGAAACGAATCCCAGAAAATAGAAGAAGTAATCATGAAGAGCATGCCACTGGGAGCGCACAATCATTTTCCCTATGAAGTGTCCGAGATCGAACTGGCCGCCGGCGATGTCATACTTCTCATGACCGACGGCTTCCAAGAGTTGTTCAACGAAAAGCGCGAGGTGTTGGATTATCCCAAGGTGAAATCTCTTTTTCGCGAGGTGGCGCATAAATCGCCCGATGAGATCATTGCCCACCTGAAAGACGCGGGCGAAAAATGGCGAAATAACAGACCTCAAAATGATGATATTACCTTCGTAGTGTTGAAGGTTCGTGAAGCGTGAGGCAGAAATGGAGATATCAATTTTACTCAAGGAGCAAGCAAGATGCACGATTACATCCATTCTGGACGCGGCCGTAAAATCATCCAGATACCCCGAAAGCAATGGGAACATCATCTGTCCCGGGCTCCGCAGCACATCGCGCGTCGACTATATTTTATGACAGCGGATCACCATCGAGTGCGGTATTTCGTGGTGCGGGAGCTGCCCCGAATCGGGAGGCCTATAGAGCCAGACTTTTTATCCGAGCAGTTGACATTGCCGCTGGAAAAGATACAAACCATCCTCGATGATTTAGAGAGCCATTTGTTTTTTCTGTTTCGAAATAAGAAAGGCGCGGTTTCCTGGGCCTACCCGGTTACCGTGGATCCGACTCCGCAGCGGTTAACCTACAGCAGCGGCGAGCGGCTGTACGCCGCCTGAGGCGAAGACGCCATGGCGGCGCCCTTCGTGCAAGGGCAATTGCGAAAGGAAAAGCTTTCAGTCATAATCGAGACTGAATGCGCGTGTTGTGCACAACCCATGCGATTCGAGCTGGATAGCGATTTGAACTACCGTTTCCACCTGCCAGGAGCACAGCCGCTGGTGTTTGAACCCAATGTGGATTGAGAAACCTTCACGGAAGCGAACATCATCGACGCGTACTGACGCCATTCGGTTTTCTTCTGGTCAGAAGAACACGCGCAGGAGTATCGAGCCACAAAGGAACAGGTGGATGGCTTGTATTTGACTTTGGCACAAAGCGCTTATTCCACGCGGATTGCGCAGAGTGCCCTGTTTGCGTTTGATCTCGATAAAGCTGGATGAAAAGCCGTGGTTCGATTGAGGTTAAGTGTTCCAATGCTGTGGGCATTTTTATGATTATTGATGACCAAAGATAATTTCTGCCAAAGTCTTCATATACGATGCAGGTATTGCTTTACCAGGATGAAGTTTAGTTTGGATCGATACCCCAGATCGGTTGGATTTCCTTCTTTGTTTTCGAATTATATCCAATTATTTCATCACTAAAAGATCAACGATTCAGTAGCGCTTTCCTCAACCAATTTTTAAATCTAATTTTCGCCAATTAGGCGAGGGAAGCCTAACGAGCCCATCGAAAAATCTTCAAAATCGCCTGTTTTCAAGCCTGAATTGAGAAAAAAATAAAATTTTGTAAAAAAAGTGTTGACAAATAGGATTTATTTATTTATCTTAAAACGAAAGGAAACGAAAGTAAATAAAAAGAATATGAAAATATAATACTTTCAATATCTTTTATGTTGTGTGTTTGACTCAACAAAGGCAAAGGCGAGTGTCAAATGCGAAAGAATAATCACCCATCAAATACGACTGTTGAAAGACGCAGCGAGATATTAGATATCCTGCAAAGAGACGGAAATGTCCGCGTTCAGGAGATCTGTAAACGATTTAAAGTTTCCGAGGTGACTATTCGCAACGATCTAAAAGTTCTCGGCCAAAAAGGACTCGTCCACCGCACACATGGGGGAGCCATCTCCTCAAATTTCTTTGTAAGAGATTTACCAGTTGAAGACAAAAGAAAAAAGCACGTTGAAGAAAAACGCAGGATTGGGAAACGTGCTGCTGAGTTGGTGCAGGATGGCGAAACCGTAATACTTGATTCCGGATCTTCAACTATGGAAATTGCCCGGAATTTTGGCAGTAAAAAAAACCTGACTGTTATTACCAATGCGATAAACATTGCGTGGGAACTGGCGCAATTCGAGAATTTGACCGTAACGCTCACCGGAGGGATAATGCGGCCGGAGTCTTATTCGCTTGTGGGGCCACACGCCGAAAGCACTCTTCGTAAACATTTTGTTGAGAAATTTTTTATGGGAGTTGATGGTTTTCATGTGGAGCATGGCCTGACAACCCCCAACGTTCTCGAAGCCCACCTGAATAAACTTATGATCGACATTTCCCGTGAAACTATCGTTGTAACTGATTCCAGTAAGTTCGGTGTTCGAAGTTTTTCACTTATATCAGATGTAACCGAGATTTCAAAGGTCGTTACGGATAGTGGAATTCCGGACGATGACTTTGCTTATTTAGTTGATCGCGGGATTGAAGTTTTAATTGCCTGAAGTGCATCGCGATTATTTAACCCGCGTGCTACTTATGGCGAGATGTCTGCATTACAAAGGCAAAAGGAGTATTTACCTGCTTTTTTGATTCGAAGCTGTGGGTAAAATGTTTTCTTTGTTTGACTAAGTTGAAAATTTGCGTGAGGAAGGAGTGATTAATGCAAAGCCAAACACTTAGGGAAATTTTAGATCAGCCGAATGCCTGGCGAATCGTACTTGAGAATATGGATAAAGTTCAGGAAAACCTTGGCTCCTATTTGCAGAAGAAAAAGGACTCGGAGGTCGTTTTTATCGGGTGCGGTACCTCGTATTATCTGGCTTTATCAGCAGCAAGTATTTTTACTACGATTACCCATCAAAAGGCTCGAGCAATTCCTTCATCTGATGTATTTCTCTTTTCAGAATCAATATTTTCTTCCAAATGCGATTACTTGGCTGTTCTTATTTCTCGTTCGGGAAAAACCACAGAGACTGTTTGGGCTGCCCGGTATATCAAAGAAAATTTGCGTATTGAGACATTGGCTCTTACGTGTTATCCGGCCAACGACTTAGTGGATATTTGCCATCGCAATCTGGTTGTTAGTGGTGCAAGTGAACAAAGCGTGGTCATGACCAAATCCTTCACCAGTATGCTATTGATGTGTATTCTCATGGCATGTCTGGTTGT
>JBHHXN010000118.1:0-16375 GCA_046757025.1 bacterium | reverse complement strand
GCGGTTTGGGGGCACGGCATTCAGGGGGTGCAGCTTTCGTTTCTTTCAATGTACGGAATTATTGCCCTATCGGGTATCATCATCAATGACAGCATCGTGTTTGTGGATCAGATCAACCGCAATCTCAAAGCAGGACAAAAAGTTTACGATGCCGTTTTCAACGCGGGTCTGGCGCGTCTGCGGCCCATTTTGCTGACCACCTTTACGACGGTTTTCGGCCTGGCGCCAATTATTCTGGAAACCAGCCGTCAGGCACAGTTTCTCATTCCCATGGCCCTGTCTGTGGCTTATGGGTTGTTGTTTGGCACGTTTATTCTATTGCTGGTTCTGCCTGCCGGCTATTTGCTATTGAATAAATTGCGCGTCTGGTGGAGCAGTTTGTTTTCTGAAACCAGTGTTTTACCCGAGATGGTGGAACCGGCTGTGAAAGAACTGCAAAGCGCGAAGCTCGGTTGATTCAAGCTCAGCTGCTTTTTAGGACACTAATTTTCGCTGATTGCCACAGATTAAAGACCAAAACATGGATATTGAAAAGTGTCAAAAGATGAGCTAAAGCCTGATGAAACCAGTTGTCAAAAAGTTTTCCAAAAAATCAGCGATTATCTGCGTTTATCAGCGTCCAAACACTTACGGGGTGAACTGTTACAGATAACTCACAATGTGCAAGAATACGAAGAACCAAATCGTGGAATTAACCATGCCGGGGTCGTGGCGTACAAACCGTAAAAAGGTATGATAAACGGATGATAAAAGCCTTCAACTTTTTTCAGGACGGGACCAATAATCCCTTATACCCTATACCTCTCCGTGGTTACGTTTGCTGAAGGTATCAAGCGGCTGAGGTGGAAAATCAATTTCTAATAAACCAAACCATTTGATTGAAAGAATTTGTTAAATGATGAGAGTGAAAACGATCACGGTGCAATCCTTCGTTTGTTTGCTGTTGTTCAACTTACCGCTGACGGCTCAAAACGAAATGACGGTAGAAGACGCCATCAAGCTGGGTTTGAAAAATAATTACGATATTCAGATCGCCCGCAACAATGCCGATGTGGCCCGCAACAACGCCGGGCAGGGAACGGCGGCTTTTTTACCGATTCTCGAGGCCACGGGTAATTACGCGCGGTCAACTTCCGATCTGGAAACCAACCATCCGTTCATTCCCGGCGGCAAATCGGATGCCGAATCCAAAAACGCGCAGTTAACCTTGAATTGGACGTTGTTCGATGGTTTCAAAATGTTTGCGGACAAAAGCCGATTTAATGAGCTGGCCCGCCTGGGTGAATTTCAGGCCCGCAATGTCATCGAAAATACCGTGGTGGCGATATTAGCGGCGTATTTCAATCTGGTGCAGCAGGAACAGCTTCTGGACGTGGCCCGCAATGCGCGCGATATCTCGCAAACCCGTCTACAAAAGGAGCAGGTGCGCAATGAATTGGGGGGCGTCTCCTCTACCGATTTGCTGAACGCGCGGGTGGCGTTTAACAACGATGAGGCTTCTGTGTTGAATCAGGAGCTGCAGGTGCTGATCGCCCGTAAAGATTTGAACATTTTGCTGGCTCAGGAACCCGATACGGAAATTGCGGTGAAAAAAGAAATCCTTATTTCGCCGCTCAACCTGGATATCTCCGAATTGCAGGAGCTGGCGGAAAAACACAACAGCGGTTTAATGGTCGCGAAACAAAATAAGCGCATCGCCGAGCATGATGTCAAATCCTCCAGATCGACTTTTTTCCCGCGGGTTTTTTTGATCGCGAATTATGGCATGACCGACCGCACGTCGTCAAATACCAGCGACAATCCAGCCTTTCCTGAAGAAATCACCAACAAAAGCACCGACGCCAGCGTGGCGCTGAATTTTTCCTTTAATCTATTCAACGGCTTTCGCAACAAAATCGACCTGCAAAACGCCTTACTGGAAGCCCGCAATCGGGAATTGTCTTTGCGAAATGCACGCAATGAATTGTCCGGTTTGGTCCGTGAAAAATACGAAACCTTTCACAAACGCATGCAGTTGGTGCAGCTTGAACAGCAAAATGTGCTGGCGGCAGAGCAAAACCTGCAATTGCAGCAGGATCGATTCCAGATCGGCAGCGCCAGCTCGCTGGAATTCCGCGATGCGCAGGTCAACCTGATTCGGGCGCAATCCACGCTCATCGTAGCCCGTTACCAGGCGCGCATCACGCGTCTGGTAATCGAGCAGCTTATAGGGAATTTGCGAATCGAGTAGAATGGATGGCCAAATTTTCCTCTGTTAGTTGCGAGCAAGCGCGGTACTACAAATCAAGTCGAAAACGGGAGGAAATCCAATTGGGTTTGAACTAAAACAATCGGACGTTACTGGACGAAACACGGGTTGGAAACTTTCTCTGCGGTTGAAACAAACATACGCCAAGTGATTTGACTAATTTGGAAACAAGCGAAAAATATCGTTGGTTTTGATCTGCAGTTGTCTTATATTTTAAAAAATGAGTATCAACTGATTCAAAGAATAACAATTATCACGAGGTGATCGTAAATGACTAAAAAAGTACGTGCCGTAAAAATTTGTCGCTCACAGGGAATTTCATGGTAGAAAGGCATGGGGGTGTAAATCCCCTGCGAGCGTGAAATTTGACAATAAAACTGACATTTTATTTAAAAAGTGTAAAGTATGACGATGAATCATACCAATTAATGGAGAATTCGATGTCAACAGCAAAAGTAGCCATGACAATTGACAGCCAACTTCTTAAGAAACTCGACCTTCTTGTAAAGGAGAAAGTTTATCCGAATCGAAGCAACATCATACAAGAAGCAGTAAGAGAAAAATTAATTCGAATTGATAAAAGTCGACTGGCTAAAGAGTGTGCAAAATTCGATCCTGAGCTCGAACAGTCAATGGCTGAAGAAGGTCTGTCCCACGATCTTGAGTTATGGCCACAATATTGAGAGGTGAGGTGTATTGGGCAGATTTTAACCCGACCATTGGACATGAGCAGGCTGGTCTTAGACCGGTTCTAATATTTAGCAACAATATTTTTAATGAATGTTCTGGAACTGTCATTGCGTTAGCCTTAACCAGTCAACCTCAAAGAGCAGGTTTCCCACTTACATTAGAATTATCAACCTCGGAATTGCCAAAGCACTCATGGGTGAAAATAAGTTAGATTAGAACTTTATCAACTTTAAGAATTAAAAAAAATTAGGTAAGGTATCTCCCTGAGGAATTAGAATATATAATTGAAGGAATTAATGAAATCATCCGTAGCTGAATGTATTAAATCAAAATATTTGCATGAAGGTTTGGGGTGCTATCTTTTTGAAAAGGATTAAACTGCAAGCAACACTCCTGGCGTCCTTCGGACCGCCGGGGTGTTAGTTCAATAACCAACCCCGGTTGTCACCGAAGGGGTCACCGAGTGTTTAAGGCGCCCGAACTGGTGTTGACTGCGTCAGCCATCTTTTCGCAACAGCGTCTGTGGAAAGGCATAGTTTCTAAATCAATTCTAACCATTTTCATCATCACAATTAAAAGGAGGAGAGAGAACATGCGTTTAAAATGGCATCGAGTGCGTTACAACCAAATCTTGCTCTGGGCGGTGGTTCTGGTTTGCAGCATTTTCCAATTCGCTTATGCTCAGAAACCCGTTGATTTTGACGAGTCTTTGTACCAGGCTCTGAAATACCGCAGCATTGGCCCCTATCGCGGCGGGCGATCGGCCGCGGTGACCGGCGTACCCGGCGATCCCATGACCTATTATTTTGGCGGCACCGGCGGCGGAGTCTGGCGAACCACAGACGGCGGTCAGAGCTGGAAAAATATTTCGGATGGATTCTTTGGCGGTTCCATCGGCGCCGTGGCGGTGAGTGAATGGGATCACAATGTCATTTATGTTGGCGGAGGGGAAGTCACAGTGCGTGGAAACGTTTCGCACGGTTACGGAGTATGGAAATCCATGGACGCGGGCAAAACCTGGAAGCAGAGCGGTCTTAAAGATTCTCGGCACATTCCCCGCATTCGAATTCATCCAAGAAACCCGAATCTGGTTTATGCCGCGGTGCTCGGTCATTTGTTTGGCCCCAACGAAGAGCGCGGTATTTACCGCAGTCAGGACGGCGGCGCCACCTGGAAGCGAATTTTGTTTGTCAGCAATGAAGTCGGAGCCGTGGACATCGCCATGGACGCCACTAACCCTCGCGTACTTTATGCCAGTATGTGGCGGGTGAAACGCACGCCCTACAGCCTGGAAAGCGGCGGTGAAGGCTCCGGCATCTGGAAGTCCACCGACGGTGGCGACACCTGGAATGAGATTACCCGCAATGAGGGTTTGCCCCAGGGGGTCGTGGGAATCAATTGTGTAACGATTTCGCCAGCCAATCCCAACCGCATCTGGGCTATCATCGAAGCCAAAGACGGCGGGGTGTTCCGCTCGGATGACGGCGGTGAAAAATGGCGTAAGATCAACGACGAGCGCAAACTGCGCCAGCGCGCCTGGTACTACACGCGTATCTACGCGGATCCGCAAAATGAGGACATCGTCTATGTGCTCAACGTGCGCTTCTGGCGCTCCAAAGACGGCGGTAAAACCTATGAAAGCATTCGCACCCCACACGGCGACCATCACGATTTGTGGATCGCGCCTGAAAGTCCCCAACGCATGATCGTGGGCGACGACGGCGGCGCACAGATCACTTACAACGGCGGCGAAGGCTGGAGTACTTACCACAATCAGCCCACGGCGCAATTCTATCGCGTAACCACAGACAACCATTTTCCCTATCGCATCTACGGCGCGCAGCAGGACAATTCCACCGTGCGCATCGTGCACCGATCAAGCAGCGGCAGTATTGGCGAACGCGACTGGGAGCCTACTGCCGGCGGCGAAAGCGGCCATATCGCCCCGCATCCTGAAAATCCCGACATCGTGTATGGCGGTTCTTACGGGGGATTTTTAACCAGAGTCAATCACCAAACCAACGAAAGCCGGGCGGTAAATGTCTGGCCGGACAATCCTATGGGACACGGCGCCGAAGGCATGAAATATCGATTCCAGTGGAATTTTCCCATCTTCTTTTCGCCGCACGATGCCAACACCCTGTACACCGCCGGCAATGTTTTGTTTAAAACCACCAACGAAGGCCAGAGCTGGCAGGCCATCAGTCCGGACCTCACACGTTACGACAGCACTAAGCTCGGGCCTTCCGGCGGTCCCATCACCAAAGACAACACCAGCGTGGAATACTACGCCACGATTTTTGCGGCCGTTGAAAGTCCGCACGAAGCCGGCGTTATCTGGACCGGCTCCGACGATGGCTTGATCTACGTCACCCGCGACGGCGGTAAAAACTGGCAAAACGTCACACCTTCGAAAAAAATCATGCCGGAGTGGATTCAGATCAACAGCCTGGAACCGCACCCGTTTGAGCCGGGCGGGCTGTACGTGGCTGCGACCCTGTACAAGTCGGATGATTTTCACCCTTATCTTTACAAAACCACCGACTACGGCAAGAGCTGGAAAAAAATTACCAAGGGCATCGATGAGCTGCATTTCACCCGCGTGATTCGCGCAGACCCCAAACGGCGTGGACTTTTGTACGCCGGTACTGAAAGCGGGATGTACATTTCATTTGACGATGGCGCCAGTTGGAAATCGTTTCAAATGAATTTGCCCATCGTTCCCATCACCGATTTGACCCTTAAAAATGACGATCTCATCGTCGCGACCCAGGGGCGTTCTTTCTGGGTGATGGATGATTTGACCCCGCTGCACCAGTTGTCCGGGGAAATCGCCAGCCGCGATTTCTGGCTTTTTCAGCCCCGCCCGACCTACCGTTTGCGCGGTGGATTCTCCCGTAATCCGGCAAACGCCGGAGCCAATCCGCCCAACGGCGTGGTACTGCGATATCATTTCAACCTGCCGCCAGACAGCAACACCGTGGCGCTCAAAATCCTGGAGACAGATGGATCGCTCATCAAGCGTTTTACTCCCAAAGCAAAAGAAAGAGGAGATCGGTTGGCCGTCGAAAAAGGCATGAACCAGTTTGTTTGGAACATGAATTATGCGGACGCCGAAGGATTTAAGGGTCTGATTATGTGGGCTGGCGGATTGCGTGGTCCTAAAGCGGTGCCGGGCAATTATCAGGCTCGCCTGATCGTGGGAGAAGATTCCATGAGCGTGGATTTTGATATTTTAAAGGATCCCCGCTCGTCTTCCTCTCAGAAGGATTTACAAGCACAGTTCGATTTTCTCATCGCGGTGCGGGACAAGCTGACGGAAACCCACACCCGCATCAAACAAATTCGGGAAGTACGGCAGCAGGTGAAGTCGGTTACGGGCAAACTGAAAGAGCAAGCGGGCGCCGACAAGATCGAGGAGGCCGGCAAAGCGCTGGTTAAAAAAGTGTCGGAAATCGAGAAAAAACTTTACCAGACGAAAAATCAAAGCCGACAGGATCCGCTGAATTTCCCCATTCGGTTGAACAACAAGCTCGCTGCGTTGGCCGGTGTGGTGAGCCGAGGCGACTTCCGTCCGACGGATCAGGCGGTGGCTGTGAAAGCAGAGCTGGTGGCCAAGATCGACACCGAATTGGGCAAACTACGGGAAATTATGGAAAAAGATCTGCCGGCTTTCAATCAATTGGTGCATGAAAATGCCGTGCCGGCGGTGATGATTAAATCCAAGCTAAAAAAGCCCGCAGAAGGCACCAACTGAAAACAAAACACCGAACGGACAACATGAACTTTGGTGGTTTGTGATTAGCTCAGGGAGGTCGTTTATCTGGTGGTTGCTTCAGCTGAGAACTGACAGAATGATTCCTGCTTGCCAGGAATCGCTCGAAGTTTTGATGAAATAGCGATTGACCGAAAACTCGAATCTAGTTGTTTATCCGGTTTGCGAATTGCTGAGACAGGAAAAGATTGTTTTCGGTCAATCGCTGAAAAAAAGGACAGCGATGACGCAATTATACGCCATTATTCAACCCATTCGCCGGCTTGGTATTCAGGTTTGGCTATTTTGGTGTTTGGGGAGCCTATCCGCTTGTACCCAGAGCACTTCGATATCTGCAAAAGAGAATGCCGCAGTTTCAATCGTCAAACATCCCGAATGGAGCGTCCATGCCAATATTTACGAAGTCAACTTGCGGCAATATACACCAGGTGGCACTTTCGCCGAGTTTGAAAATCATTTACCCCGTTTGCAGGAAATGGGGGTGCGCATTCTCTGGTTCATGCCCATTCATCCCATCGGCGAAGTCAATCGAAAGGGCCGTCTGGGCAGTTACTATTCGGTGAAAGATTATCGTGCTGTTAATCCCGAGTTCGGAACGCTGGAGGAATTCAAGGCGCTGGTTGAAAAAATCCACAGCCTGGACATGTATGTACTCATCGACTGGGTAGCCAACCACACAGCCTGGGACAATCCCCTGGCTGTCCAGCATCCGGATTGGTACACAAAGGACGAGCAAGAGAATTTTGTGCCGCCGGTGCCGGACTGGTCGGATGTTATCGACTTGAATTACGATAACCAGGAGCTGCGTGAATACATGATCGACGTCATGAAATTTTGGGTGCAGGATACGGATATCGACGGTTTCCGCTGCGACGTGGCCGGTATGGTGCCAACGGATTTCTGGAATGAAGTGCGGGTTGAATTAGACAGAATTAAGCCCGTCTTTCTGCTGGCCGAATGGGAAACGCCGGAATTGCACGAGCAGGCTTTTGACATGACCTACAGCTGGGAGCTGTATCGGTTAATGAATAGTATTGCTAAAGGTGAAAAGTCGGCGGCCCACATAGATGCTCAACTGAAAAAAGAGGCCAGTGAGTATCCTGCCTCCGCGTACCGCATGATCTTTACCAGCAATCACGATGAAAACAGCTGGAATGGCACAGTTTACGAGCGGCTGGGAAAGGCGGCGAACACCTTTGCCGTGCTCGCGGGCACCCTTCCGGGCATGCCTTTGATCTACAGCGGTCAGGAAGCCGGATTGAATAAAAGACTGGCCTTTTTTGAAAAAGACCTTATCGAATGGCGCAAACATGATCTGGCGGATCTATATCAAAAACTGCTCCATTTAAAAACGAAAAACCGGGCGCTTTGGAACGGAGAGCAGGGCGGAGCCGTGCAGCGGATCAGAACATCAAACGATGAAGCCGTGCTGGCTTTTGTTAGAGAAAAGGAGGGACATAAGGTGCTGGTCATCTTAAATCTGACCGACCAAGAACAGGCGGTAACTTTGTCCAGCGCCCAGCTGGCGGGCGCTTACCAGGATGTATTCGCTGAACAGCCGCGAACATTCGAAGCGCAGACATCGCTGAATCTGCAACCCTGGGCGTATCTGGTGTATGCCAAATAGTTGGGTCAATCAGAGGCGAAGTGTTTTTCTCAACTTATGTTTATCAAATGCTCTGGCTGATTTCCAGTAAATGCCCGTCTGGATCCCTGAAAAAGCAGCGAATCTCGGCGCCCCAATCGACGGGCGGCGTGATGAACTCTGCTCCGCGTGATTTTAAAATTTCGTACGCCTTTTGACAGTCCGGGACGCGTATGGTCATGGCGTGACTGACCGAATTGATTTCTTGGGGAGCAGCAAAGGTGATCTCAGGTTTGTCTTCGGTCGGTCCGCCCCCTGTGACGATCAGGAGCCAGCTGCCCAGAAAATTAAATACGGCTGAAGAACCGCCATATTCCCTAAATAACTCCGCTCCCAAAATATCCGCATAAAAATGTTTGGATTTTTCAAAGTTATTTGTGACTAAAATATGGGTTAATTCCATACCTGCGGCTGGAAAATCGTTTGGCATTGGGATTCCTTTCATTTTATTAAAAATAATTGTCGAACACCTGGTTTTCCGTTACAGAGCAGTTGATCGGCAAAAGTGACGAATTCCGAGTCAGCGTCAAAAAACCGAAAAATCAAGGCCAATTGCCAACGATCTATTTGAATCGATTGGGGGTTTTCCAAAAAGCCTGGTTTCTTCACCTTGAGCCTTTTGCTGAACTCAGGATAAACTGCGTCGCAGGGTGTTGTAAGTTCATTAAAAAAGCCGTGCTTGGATTGCGCTCAGCATGAAGTGGTGTGCATAGAGGGACTATTTGGACAACTCCAACACAACTGGAAAGATGCAAAAAATCACGAACTTGTTTCATAATATTCGTTTCGTCAGGTGAAAGCAAAGCAAAGTACCGGTATGGCAATTACACCGTGGAAAGACTATTCGCCTAATGAATTGATGCGGGTGTATGCGTCTTCAGGGATATTCGAGTTGTTATTTTGTGTAAAGTTACATCAAATAATGGCAAAAGTCAAATCCGAAATCCATGCTCTCAAAAAAACACAGAGTTAATATTTCAAGGCCAGAAAGTCTTTCCCGATATTTTTACCAATTTTGGGTAAATTTACTTGACAATTTCATGACAAATATGTATAATACAATTGGTTTCATATTAATACCTCATTAGAGGTGTCAAGCCGTAAGGTCCCAGACCTTACGGCTTTTTTAATACCCCGATTTTGCACTATAGAATCCTGAAGTTCTTGAAAATTAGAAGATAATTCTATAGCTGTTCAGACCAAATAGATTAAACTTATATTCCACTAACAATTAGGAAAATCGGGGTTTGACCATTATATGTGCAAAATTAAGGTAATATAAAAAAACCCGCGTCCCAAAAAGGGAGACGGGTTTTCGTTGGGTGGCAAAATATGTGGCTATTTGATAGCCAAGAGTTCATTCAATGCGCTTTGAGGGATGTCCACAATCTGCACATCCCGAGCATCTTTCAGAATGAAATAAATTTGCTTTTGCAGCACCGGCGAATCTTCGTATTCCACCAGTACTTTCAAAAAGCTGATGGCCCAATTGCTGTTGGTTTTAGGGAGCGTGGCCAGCGCCAACTGCCGTACATGCAAATTTTTGTGGCCGCGGTAAATGCGCATGATGTCGAATACCGCATCTTCCACGTCCAGATTGTCGCTGTAATTGATGATTTGCTGCATGGCCGATTGTTGCAGCCCGTCGATTGGGGTTTGAATGGCTTTCACGAGATTAGCGCTGAAAGCCTTCCAGTCTGTGGTTTTTTCCTTAGCCAGCCCAATTTGCACCGGTACAAAGGAAATCGCCAGCAGAACGATAAACAGTAATTTAATGAGTGGTTTCATATTAATACCTCCATGATTTTAATATATTAAAATTTGAAAGGTCAAAGTAGGTTACGAAGCGCTAAAACAAAAGTTACATTTTATAATTAGTGTGCTTTCCATCATCAAATAAGACAGAAGGCATTTCAATGAAGCGAATTAATTTGAAAAAAGTACGAACACAATTGCTTTGGCTGGCAACGTTGGTGGTCGCTTGCTCATCCGCACCAGACCCGCTGCCGGAGGAAATTTATCAGTTCAAACTCCATCAAAAAATGATCGGCGAGGAAGCCAGCACCTACCTGGACAAGATGCACCTGGGACAGGTTTCGGCGCCCGAAAATGCCATAGGATTTTACCGCGGAGAAAAGGGGTCGGCCACCCTGTACGTTTCATACTATGCCAATCCCGAGCTGGCCCGTTCTAACTGGCAAAAGATGACCCACAAAATATCTCCCGAAAATTCCGTTTTCATCGAAGGAACCTATTTGGATATTCAGGGGAAGCGGATTTACCGTTGTTTCGGCATGGGGCAAACCCATTATGTGTTTCCTCATCACCAGCAATTGTTCTGGCTTTCGGTGGAAACCCTCATCGCCAGCGAGTTTTTATCTGAATATCTGCACTACCTGCAGTGACCGGCCGCTGCCGATTTTAATCCGATAAAATTGGACGACTTGTAAACTGGTCGCAGGAAGCTAAGGTCTCTCATGGTTTAGGTTTCGCTTTCAAGGATAGCCCCGCATTGTCCCCCCACAGTTACGGAATCTATTCAGTAAACAAAATAAAGACTAACTGAAAAAAAGTGTTTGCAAATCACAAAAAGATTCTTCCTCAATGACATTTACGTGGTGTTAAGGTAAGAATCATTTCGACCAGACTTTGCACAAATTCCGTTGTGATTTTCATTCAAAAACGGTGCTCCACATTCGCACTTTTTCCATTCATTATTAAAAAAATTATTGAAAATGGAACGTCGCTTTTTAGAATCAGGAAATAAACATTGCATTTTTTGATGAGATTATTTTTATTAATAATAGAGGAGATTTAACCACCATGAAGGGTAAAAGCAAAGCGGATGATCCTCTTTTGAGAGAATTGGAAGCTTGTCGAGCCAAATTGAAGCGACTGGAAAAACTGCGTTCTGAGCACGAGCGTGTTGAAGCAGAGCTGCGCAAAAGCGAAGAACGTTTCCACAGGGTTTTTGATTATTCCAACGACGCCATTTTTGTGCTCGATCCGCATCAGGATAAAATCATCGATGTCAATCCCAGGGCCTGTACATTGCTTGGCTACTCACGCCAGGAGCTGCTCTCCTCCTCCGTCACCCGCATTCATCCCCGAGAAATGCCGAAAATGCTTGCGTTTGCACAGACGGTATTTAAAGATGGCCGCGGCTGGACCGACGAGCTTTCCTGCGTCACAAAATCCGGCGGCGCCCTGCCGGCAGAGATTTCCGCTTCGGTCATCGATATCGACGGCCGGGAGTGTATGATCGCATTGGTACGGGATATCAGCGAGCGCAAACAAGCTGAAAGAAAACTGCAGGAAAGCGAGGAGCGTTTTCGGCTGTTGTTTGAAAACGCCGGCGACGCGTTTTTTTTAATCGCCCCAAAAGGCCAAATAGTGGACGTGAACCAGCAGGCTTGCAAGGTGCTGCAATTCAGCCGGCAGGAGCTCAAGGAAAAATTTGTGTGGGATATTTCCATCGGCCTATCTCGGGATAAATATTTTAAAATGATTCAGCGAATGAATTCAGACGATCCCGTGACCATGCAAGGCATTCACAAACGCAAAGACGGCTCCACATTTCCGGTGGAGGTGCGTATCTGTTTGTTTGAGTCGGGCGGGCAGAAACTCCGTCTGGCGCTGGCACGCGATATTTCCGAGCGAATTCAAGCTGAAAAGGCCATCCGCGAAAGCGAGGAACGTCTGTCCCGTATTCTGGAATCGGCCTTGGATGCCATCATAACCATCGACAAAGACCTGCAGGTCGTGCTCTTCAATCAGTCGGCCGAAAAAGTTTTACAGTGTACCGCCAGCGAATGTATCGGCAAAAGTCTGCAACGCTTCCTCACCGACAAATTCTACCAGTTGTTGATGCAGTACGTGACCGAATCCGCCGGGCGGGAGTCAACCAAACAGTACATGTGGGCTCAAGAGGGCCTGTCTGCCCGCCGGTCCGACGGCCAGGAGTTTGCCATCGAAGCGACCTTTTCGCAGGTGACGGTGGCCGGAGAGCCGTTGTTTACCATTATTCTGCGGGATATCGAGGAGCGCAAAAAAGCGGAAGCTGCGCTCAATAAATTGCAAATGCAAAATATCTATCTGCAGGAAGAGATCAAGTCGCAGTTTAACTTTGGTGAAATCGTCGGCGCTTCCCGGGCCATCAAGCAGGTTTATGAATATATTGAAAAAGTCGCGGCTACCAACACCACCGTGCTTTTGCTGGGAGAGACCGGTACTGGCAAAGAACTCATCGCGCGCGCGATTCACCGATTAAGTGGATTAAAGGACAACGTACTCATCAAAGTAAACTGCGCAGCGCTGCCGAGCGGGTTGGTGGAGAGCGAGCTGTTCGGGCACGAAAAAGGCGCGTTCACCGGCGCCACTGCCATGAAAAAAGGCAAGTTCGAGCTTGCTGACGGCGGCACCATCTTTCTGGATGAAATCGGCGAGCTGCCGCTGGAAACCCAAATAAAGCTGCTGCGCATTTTACAGGAACAGGAGTTTGAAAGAGTAGGCGGTGAACAAACATTGAAAGTCGATGTGCGCGTCATTGCTGCTACCAACCGCGATCTCCAGGATGCCGTGAACATCGGTTCTTTCAGAGCAGATCTGTTCTATCGCCTGAACATTTTTCCCATTCGAATTCCGCCCTTAAGAGAGCGAAAAGACGACATTGCTTTGTTGAGCAGCTATTTTGTGGGCAAATACTCACAAAGAATGGGCAAACGCATCAGCAGTTTTAGCCCGGAGGCCATGGATTTGCTGATGAATTATGACTGGCCTGGCAATGTGCGGGAATTGGCCAACATCCTTGAGCGAGCGGTGATTTTGTGTGAAGCAGGCGTCTTACAAAAGGAGCACATCGCCATTTCCAGCCCCACACAATTGCTGGAGTCCGAGATTTTAACCCTGGAGCAAGTGGAACGTCAACACATTCTCAAAACGCTGCAGAAAACCGGCGGCGTGATCGGAGGGCCGGATGGCGCGGCGAATCTGCTCGATATCAATCGCACGACGCTGCTGTCGCGCATGAAAAAATTGGGCATCGATAAAACGGCGACGGAGTCACACCAAAACTAACTTTTATCTTTGTGCACTTTCCTTCTATCATTTGTCTGATTTTCATTTTCGCCGTCGGCGCATAAAGACGTCCATTCAAAAATTTACCGGCTCAGGAATCCACGGAAAATTTTTAAGATTCAAAACGAAAATTGGAATATATTAGAAAAAATTAATGTCATAAAAAGAAAAGTGTAAAAAATTATCTTAAATTGGATTGAAGCATGGAGGAATCATGCTTATGAAAAAACGAGAAGCCGTTTACAAAAAACTGATGCAATCCTACCGAGTTTGTACAGTAGTTGGGGTGGTTTTATTAACTGCCTTGCAGGCCTTTTCTTATGGTAAACTCCAACAGCAGTCTTACGCTTTTGACTTTCTCACGTTTAAAGGAACCGCCTTCAGCAATAAAACTACCCTTGAAATTTTCAGTCAAATTTCAACCAACAGTCTGCAGTTTGTAAAATTCAAAGAAGGATTTTTCGCAAGCTATGAATTGTCCCTTGGCTTTTATAACGCTTCCGGTGCGAAAATTCACGGCGCCAGTTACATCGACACGATAAAAGTTAAATCCTTCGCGGAAATCGATAAACCGCGGCCACCGCAGTTAATTCGATTTCATGTCGATCTCGATCCGGGTTTCTATCAGGCCAAAATCAATCTGAAAGATCTTGAGACTCTGGAAATAATTTCATTTGACCGCGATCTCGACATCCCTGATTATAGAAAATCTGAATTGCAATTCAGCGATCTGCAGATCGCTTCTTCCATCACCTATTCAAACGAAAAAAGCGTGCTGGTGAAAAATAATCAAAAGATTATTCCCAATGTGACGAGAGTAGTGGGTAGGGATTTGAAGGTGTTATATATTTATTCTGAAGTTTATAATTTACACTACAATGCCAACGGCATGAACAAAAATTTCATCGCCACTTTTACCATACGGGATCAAAAAGGGCATGAATTAAAAACCATCAGCAACAGCAAAGAGAAACCGGGCAGCGTTTGTTCCCTTTCCATCGGCATTCCGGTACACGATCTACAGGCCGGTACCTATAATTTGATTCTGAACGTAAAAGATCTAGATAGTGGGCAAATTCAACAAAAATCCACACAGTTTTTTGTGATTTAAAGTCGAAAATCATATCTTGGTTGAAATACCGACACGGTGTTGAAATATCGACACAAAATGTCTTGGTAGGGTGAATTGAAGCGCTTTTAATTAAATTTACTAACTGTTTATAAACAAGCCACTTAGGTCGTGTACCTGGTGGCTTTTTTCTTTTTGGCACAATTTTCGTAGTGATGCACTCGAATTCAATTGTGAGGATGGCATGTTTCGAATGAAAACCGTTTATGAAAACGATTTAACAGCGATTGTAAAAATTGAAGGCGAGATAACCGAGGAACACATCACCTGTTGGACCGAAGAAATCCGTAAGATTTTGCAGAATAACCAGCGCCAGATCATTCTCGAAATTTGTGAAGTGACATTTATTTGTCCACGTGCAGTTGAGGCGTTTAAAAAATTACTTACCAGCCATGTTTTTTTACTGAACTGCCCGACCTTTGTCAAAAACATGTTGTACTCGGCTGGAATGTCCATTAACGTACTGGATTAAGTTCAATTTGCTTTTTCAGGTATTTTCTGGATTCGGTTTATTATATATCAGGGAGTGATAAGTTTTGGAAAAACAAAATACGGATAGTGCAAAAGATGATGAAAGCAATCGTCATGACGAATTTATAAAAATTACCCATTCATACAAAGAGATGTTGTTTATGACGGCTTTAAGTATGACGAAGAGTCCACCTCAGGCAAGAGTGTTAGTGGAAAAAACCTTGTTTAATGCGGAAAAAGAATATTGCAAAGGCGAGCAGGGTTTGAACATCGGGAGCTGGCTTTCTGAAAATCTTTTGAAGACGTTTTTTAAATTATATTCGAACCCTTAGTGCGCCATTTCAGAAATAGTTGTGGGGTTCACAGGAGATAATAGCAGCTACCGATCTTCACCCTTTGACTCCGCTCAGGGTGAAGATCATGGTTTTCCGATTTTGAATTGGGACTCAGCATGAAGACCGGTACCCGACAATCAATTTTGAAATGGAATACTTAGAATTCAAAAATATGAATTAAACCGAAGTAGGACGTAATTTCGTAGGAGGATTATACAATGCAATTTATGGATCGAAGAGTTGCAAACAAAGATCCCAACAAATATCGGGATTTTGCAGCCGAAGCGTTTCCTTTGATGAATAAATTTTACAGCATCGCTCTGACCATGACCCGGGATCAGTTTGACGCGGAAGATCTGGTTCAAAACAGCTATCTAAAAGCCTGGCGATTTTACGATAATTTTCAAAGCGGCACCAATTTTGAAGGCTGGATGATGCGGATTCTCACCAACAATTTTATCAACGACTATCGCAAGAAAAAGCGGCGGCCTGGTCAACTGGATTTTGACATCGTCAGCGATACTCACGCCATCGCCGAATCTCCCGAAGAAACCATCCAGGAAGAGCTGGTGGAGAAATATGAGGAAGTTTTCGACGACGGCATCACACGCGCGCTGGACAAATTGCCCGACCATTTCAGGACAGTGGTGCTGTTAGCCGATGTGAACAGCCTCAAATATCATGAAATCGCTGATTTGCTCAACTGCCCAATCGGTACCGTCATGTCCCGGCTCAATCGGGGTCGTCGTCAGCTCGCAAAATCTCTCAAACCGTATGCGGTGGAGCACGGCTATCTTTAGATCGAGATTTGATTTTGAATGACAAGGAAGCTCAGGTTTCCTGGGCCTTGTTTTTAGAACTTTTGTAATTTGTGATTGACCGAAAACGAGCGTCTTCATGCTGAGCGGAGTCGAAGCATGACGTAAAAACAACAGCTTATCACCCTTCGACTACGGTTATCCAATTTACTCAGAAAATGTCATTCTGAAGGAGCGAGGCGACGGAA
>JBHHXN010000117.1:0-17020 GCA_046757025.1 bacterium | reverse complement strand
GTATTTAATAAGTTGCCAGTGCCGTCAATTATATTGGAAGAATCCGGACAATTGATTCAGGCCAATCCGGCTTTTCTAAAACTCACCGGTCGATCCAAAGGTCCCGACGTAGCAAAAATCAATTTAGTGGATATGCTGCCGGCGCTTGAAAAAGACAAATTGCGTGACCAGCTTATGAAATTTCACAGCAATCGTCATCAAACCGCACAAATAGATACCTGTCTGGTGAATCAAAGCGGCGTCAGAAAATCCATGAATATTGTGTTGAAGCAGTTGTCAAGCAGTGGATTGATTCTAGCCACGTTTTTCGATAAAACGGAATTGGAAGAATCTTTTACAGAAATCGAACAAAAGTCCAACGACCTGGAAAATCTTCTCTTACTCATTTCACACAATTTAAAATCTCCCATTGTCTCCATCCAGGGATTCACCAATTTGCTGCTTGAAAATCAGGCGACCTTGCCGCCGGCTGAGCTTAGACATTATTTGGAAAGAATCCAAAAGAACAACACGCGCTTGGAAAAAATGGTTCACGATTTGTTGGAGTTCGCCAAATTTAACAAACGTGACACGGAGTTTGTGCCGGTATCTCTGGACGACGTTTTACAAAATATCCACATCGAATATCATTTGCAGTTGAAAGAGAAAAATATTCGTTTGAAAATTCCAAAGCAAATGCCCGAGGTCGTCGGAGATAGAGAAGGCTTGATCACGGTGTTTGCTAACCTCGTTGATAACGCCATGAAATATATGGGGGACACAAGCCAAGCCGTTATCGAGATCGGATGGGAAGAGCAAAAGCGGTTTTTTGTCTTCTGGGTCAAAGACAACGGTGCTGGAATCGAAGAGTCGTTTCAAGAACAGGTGTTTCAATTGTTTGAGAGAGCGGGCGTCGCCAAGGAAATTGAGGGAACCGGCGTGGGACTCGCCATCGTCAAACGCATCGTTGAAAATCAAGGGGGATGTGTTCGAATGAGTTCACAAAAGGGTAAAGGCACCACGGTTTATTTTTCATTGCCCAAACAGGCGTAACTTGTAAATGTCGTTATGAAATGAACAAAATTCGTTCAGTGAATGCAAACCCATCCCATTGTAATGAGCAATTAAATGTGTATTTGCACACCATCGTTCATGAGCTCAGAACGCCTCTGGTTTCCATTCAGGGATTTACTTCGCTTTTAGCTGAAAATTTTCAAACAAACCTTCCGGGTGAGGGTACGAAGTACTTAGAGCGCATTTTATCGAATTTATCAAAAATTGATAATTTGCTCACCGATATCACCCGGCTCGCTAAGGTTGTCGTCAATGAATGCGAATTTCAAAAGGTCGCAGTGCGTGCCATTATCGAGGCAGCTTTAGAATCTTTGGCCATGGAAATCATGCAAAACAAAACGCAGTTTCAAATACAACCCAATCTGCCGGAAATCTATTGTGATTTTAGTGCCATGACCCAGGTTTACACAAATTTGCTTTCTAATGCGATCAAATACGCGAATGCCAGACGTGCCTGCCAAATTGTTTTAGGTTACCGCGAGGATGAGATTTTCCACAAATTTTTCGTACAAGATAACGGCGTTGGCATACGGGCAAAAGATCGCGATAAAGTGTTTAATCTATTCAGCCGATTACATAATAAAAACAACGTGCAAGGTTCTGGAATTGGATTGGCTATTGTCAAGAGGATCATTCAAGGTCATGGCGGCGAAATCTGGGTAGATTCCAGAAAAAATAAGGGTACCACCATTTTCTTCACCTTGCCGAAAAGGTCTCCTTGAGCTATTTCGAGATGTATCGTGATCGCGCATTCTAAACGAATTACCACCAAATAAACAGCTTGCTTTTATCAACACCGTATTGAAAACGATGATCTTACAACCTTAATTCATGCATCGGAGGTGGTTTCCATGGAAGGTTCAATAAAAATTTTATTGATTGAGGACGATTTACATCTGGCTGATATGGTGCGGCAGCGCATGCAAAAGTTTAATCCCCAGTTCGAAGTTGCCACCACGACTTCGGGGGATTCCTGTTTGAAAATGCTCAATCAAAAGGAGGAGGTATTTGGGGCCATCATTTTGGATTATCAATTGCCGGATTGCAATGGATTGGATCTGCTGTCGGAAATTGAGAAAGCAAATATCGATACACCAGTGGTGGTGGTTTCCGGGCAGGGAAGCGAACAAGTAGCCGTAGAAGCGCTGAAAAAGGGCGCTTATGACTACCTCGTCAAAGATACCAGTTTTTTAACCGTTCTCCCCAAAGTCATTCAGAAAACCATCGAGAATTATCATTTAGAGCTCAAACTCAAAGAATCGGAACATAAATATCGTCATATCTTTGAAAAGGCCAACGATGCCATTTTGATCATCAATCCCCAAAATATGAATATTTTGGAAACCAATATCAAAGCCACTGAAATCTTGAAATACCAAAAGGATGAGTTGATTGGGCTGCCGTTCCAGGAATTGTATCCGGAGGAACAGCGCTTAGCTGCCAAAAAACTGCTGGAAGATACCTTCGCCAAAGGTGTGAATCGCGAGGACTCGCTTTCCATTCGCACTCGCGACGCCGAGCTGGTACCGGTGGACATCAATGCCAGCGTCATTGAGTTTGGCAAATATCAATACATTCTGGGCATCCTGCGCAGCACCGCTGAAAAACGAAAATTGCAGCAGCAAATTTTGAACAGTAAACGGCGGTTGCAAAGTATGTTTGATGGTATCACCGATATCATCTACCAGGTGAATAAGGATTTTGAAATTGTCATTGCCAACAAAGCATTTGCGGATGGATGCCGCGATCAGCCTGAAAATCTCATCGGTAAAAAATGCTACCAGGTATATTATGGCAATGACGATGTTTGCAGCGACTGCCCGGCGCAAGTGACCTTCAACATCAAACAGCCGAAGATTATCGAAAAAAAACACGGTGAGATTATTTTTGAAATCAAAAGCTATCCCATATTTGATTTTGAAAATACCATCGAATCCGTGGCGCTGTACTCTAAAAATATCACGGAAAAAAAGAAATTAGAAAAATCATTGATTCAGTCCGAAAAGTTAGCCACAATTGGACTGCTCTCGTCCGGTATTTCACATGAAATCAGAAATCCTCTGAACATCATCGAAACCGCGCGCTATTACATCGAAGAGTATTTGCCAGACCACAATCCGGATATCATAGATAAGCTGCAAATTATTCGCAAAAATGTGCGCCGGGCCTCCAACATCATCAACAACCTGTTGGAATTTTCAAGGGATTCTCAGCATGAGAAAGAGAAAATAAAATTGAGCAAATTGATCGAAAGTGCTGTGGCTCTACTTGGAAAGGAGTTGACTGCAAACAACATTGAATTCCATTTTGAACCGGACCCAGGGCACGATGTGTATTTCAATATCGATTCCTTAAAGCAGGTGTTGTTGAATATTTTCATTAATGCCATTCAAGCCATGCCCAAGGGCGGCAAACTAACCATCACCACCGAAAAGCGGGATGACAATTACATCGACCTGAAAATCAGCGATACCGGGGTGGGCATTCCGGAAGACCAGCTGGCGCAAATTTATACACCGTTTTTTACTACCAAACGCGCCGGCTTCGGAACCGGCCTGGGCCTGTACGTTTCGCAGATGATCATCGAGAAAGGTGGCGGCAGCATTCAGGCAGAAAGCAGGGTGAATGAGGGGACCACTTTTATCCTGACTTTGCCGGCTTCTGAGAGTGAAGAAATCACCGTGGTCTGCTGACTGGTCGGGACCTCACAAAACGCCATGGCTTAAACCCACCTGAATACGGTGATACAGTTAACTCATCTTCTGAGCTAATTGGATAAGCGTACCACCTGAAATATTCTTCATCCGTTTCCTTGTGCGGTACCTCCGACGAACTGCCTCCGAAGTCCTTCTTATTTTAGCTGGATGTTGCAGTGGGAGCCGCATTTTACCTACCTCTGCCCTCGTGCGAATATCTTTTTATTTTGTTTGACAAAATCGGTTTTAATTGTTACATTAGGCGGATTTTTACAACCGTTTGAAAAATTTAATAAGGCCGAACCGTGTCCCTTAAAGAGATATACAAACCCATTAAAGCCGATCTCGCCGCTTACGAAAAAGAATTCAGAAAACTCCTCAAATCGAACGTTTTTTTGATCGACAAAGTCGTGCAATACATCATTGCCAACAAGGGCAAACGGCTGCGGCCGATTTTAGTGATCCTGACCAGTAAACTCCACAACGGCGTGGCGATGGATAAAAGAAATTTGAAAGCCGCGGCCATCATGGAGCTTTTGCACACGGCTACGCTGGTGCACGACGATGTCATCGATAACTCGCATCAACGACGTGGCCGGCCTTCCATCAATTCGATTTGGAAAAATAAAGTTTCCGTTTTAATGGGCGATTATTTATTCTCGAAAGCGCTGTTGGCGATGTTAAGCCTGAAAAGCATGCGCGCTTATGAAATCATTTCCGAAACCGCTGAACGGATGAGTCAAGGCGAGCTGCTGGGGGTGGAGCGCAGCAAAGATTACTGGATGGAAGAGGAAGTGTATTATCAACTTATTGCCGACAAGACCGCTTCTCTTTTAGCCGCTGCCTGTCAACTGGGAGCGGTTTCCTGCACAGACGATGAACAACAAATATCGGCTATGAAACATTTTGGCGAAAACTTAGGGATCGCTTTTCAAATAAGAGATGATTTACTCGACATCCTGGGCGTGGAGAAAAATACCGGCAAACCGCTGGGAAACGATATTCGGGAAAACAAGATCACTTTGCCTTTGCTGCATGCTTTGAAAAATGCCGAAAAAAAAGAGGCCCGGAAGATTATCCGCTTGATCAAAAATAAGGCCAGAAAGCATCAGTTAAAAGAAATCATCGCGTTTGTGGAAAAATATGGCGGCATTGACTATGCCATGTCAAAAGCTAAAGAATTCAGCGATGAAGCGCTCAAAACACTCAATAATTATCCCGATACACCTTATAAAAATTCCCTGATCAAGCTGGTGGAATTTATCACCACGCGAGAGAGTTGAGCGTAGCCAAACCGGCAGGGGTGGGTTGAGTTCTTTAAAGGTAGTGGCAATTTGATCCGCAGAGCGAGTGAAAATCAGTTTACTTTCGGACACACACGTGTCCTTTTCTATTTGTAGTACCCTGTGATCGGCTACGGTTTGATCGCCTGATTTCATGAGATTGTTTTTCACTCCGGCGCGGATTTGCAGGTATATCATGAAGTGAACGTTGGAATAAAATCTGAAAACGGCGTGAAGGATTGAGTGAAGACGGTTTGTTCGAGTTTGTCAATGTTTATTAGAAAAATGTAAATTAACATGAATTAGTATCCATCCGTAAAGAGCTTTTTTTGTCATTCCCGCAATCTTAAACGGGAATCCATTGGTCAGTTCAGCACAAGATTCCCGATGAGTTGCTCATTGCATACCGTTAGCAGGGAATACTCGGGAATGACGATTATAGATGGATATGAATTAGTTGAAAATAAAGGTGAGAATTCAAAATGCCAAGAACGTTAGTCACTGGGGGCGCTGGATTTTTGGGATCGCATATTTGTGAATACCTGCTCAAAAAAGGTCACGAAGTCATTGCCATGGATAATTTGCTGACAGGCACCGTCGCCAATATTGAACATTTACAGAGTGAACAATTTAAGTTTGTGAAACATAATGTCACCGAATATATTTACACCGCTGGCAAAATCGATTACGTTTTACATTTTGCTTCTCCCGCCAGTCCGAAGGATTATTTGGAGCTTCCCATCCAAACCTTGAAAGTGGGCGCGCTGGGCGCGCATAAAGCCCTGGGTTTGGCGCTGGAGAAACAAGCCACATTTTTGCTGGCTTCCACCTCCGAAGTGTACGGCGATCCACAGGTTCATCCCCAGAAGGAAGATTACTGGGGGCATGTGAACCCGGTGGGCCCACGAGGAGTTTATGATGAGGCCAAGCGCTTTGGCGAAGCCATCACCATGGCGTATCACCGCTACCATGGACTGGACACCAAGATAGTACGAATATTTAACACTTACGGTCCGCGCATGCGCCCGAAAGACGGCCGCGCTATTCCGGCGTTCATCCCGCAAGCGCTGAAAAACCAGCCGATCACGATTTTCGGCGACGGTTCCCAGACGCGCAGCTTTTGTTATGTGGATGATTTGATCGAAGGTATTTACCGACTGCTGATTTCGGAATATCATGAACCGTTGAACATTGGCAATCCAAATGAAATGACAATTAAAGAACTGGCCGAGATGATCATTAAAGTGACCAGCAGCTCCAGTGAAATCAGCTATCACCCTCTGCCAGAGGACGACCCTAAAGTGCGCCAACCAGACATCAGTAAGGCCAAAAGCATTTTGGACTGGCAGCCCAAAGTGGGCCTGGAGGAGGGTTTAACTAAAACCGTCGCCTGGTTCAAACAACAAACGAATCTCTAAGCTGATAACTTTGTTCCAAGACCTTTCGTCAAAATGGAGCAATTGAAGTCTCTCTCCGATTTCCGTAAAATAGCTGAATTTATTCACTCAACAAAACATTGAATCTGAAAATGGAGTCGCACGCGGACGAAAAAAAAATCATCAAATACTTGCATTTTATTCTTTTCAAAACTAACTTATTTTTAAGACCGCACCCGACTTTTTCAACCGCGGAAAAAAATCAATTATTCATTTATTGTGGAGGAGCAAAAAATATTTGACTTCTAAAAACCTGGCCCACAAAATTGCAAACTTGTCTCTGGAAAAGAAGGCAAGCGACGTCCTCATCATGACGATGTACCCGCTTACAACCATGACCGATTATTTTGTCATTTGCACCGGCTCCACCAATACGCAGGTAAAAGCCATCAGCGAGCACATTTCCGAAAATTTAAAAAAAGAAAAAATCCGTCCGCTGCATATCGAGGGGTTGAATAATCAGGAGTGGGTGCTCATCGATTACATCCACGTAATTGTACACATTTTTCAACCGCACAAACGAGAATTTTATGCAATCGAGCGGCTTTGGGGCGACGCCGAGGTCGAGGAGATAAAGGACGAATAAACATGATTGGCGAAAAATATTTGCGTGAGCAAATTGCGCACGCACTGGTGAAAATGGGAATCAGCGAAGCTGACGAAATCGGCATCATCTTAGAAAGGCCCAAAATGAGTGATCATGGTGATCTGGCTGCAAATGTGGCCATGCTGCTGGCGTCAAAATTACGCCGGAATCCCAGGGACATCGCAAATGAAATTATCCAGAATTTGAATCTCGATTCCGAAATCGTGAAAAAAGTGGAAGTGGCGGGGGCAGGATTCATCAACTTTTACTTGTGTGATAAATTTTCTCAAAACGCCCTGACCACCATTCTTGAACAGGGGGCCAATTTCGGACGCAACGACTGGGGCAAAAAGAAAAAAGTGCAGTTCGAATTTGTCAGCGCCAATCCCACGGGACCGCTAAATGTGGTTAGCGCCCGCGCCGCAACCATTGGCGACGTGCTGGGCAATTTATACGCGGCAGTGGGATTTGAAGTGGAAAAAGAATACTACGTCAACGACGCCGGCCGTCAGGTGCGTCTTTTGGGCGAATCGGTGAATGCGCGCTACCTGGAGCTGATAGGTAAAAGCGAAGCCTTCCCCGAAGAAGGTTACCATGGCGACTACGTTCGCGATTTAGCCCGGGAATTAAAAGAGGAGTTTGGCGAGCAGTTCGCCAGCCTTGCCAAAGAAGAACGCTGTCAACAGTTTTCAAAACTGGCTTTGGAAAGAATTATCGTGTCACAGCAAAGTGTACTCGATAAATTCGGCGTCAAATTTCACAACTGGTTTCGCGAAAGTCAGTTGCGGGAAAAGAACGAACATATAAAAGTGTTGAAACGGTTTGAGGAAAACGGCGTTTTGTACGAACGGGACGGTGCCCGCTGGTTCAAGTCCTCGCAATTTGGCGATGAAAAGGATCGCGTGCTGGTGACCCGCGAAGGTGAGCCGACCTATTTTTTGGTGGACATCGCCTACCACCTCGACAAGTATGAGCGCGGATTTGAATTGCTGTACGATCTCTGGGGTCCTGACCATCATGGCTACATCGATAGAATGAAAGCGGCGCTGGTGGCTTTAGGTTATCCCAGGGGCAGCTTTGAGGTTTTGATCATTCAACAAGTCAATTTGCTAGAAGACGGCGAAATGGTCAAAATGTCGAAACGGGCTGGTAAAATCATTGAAATGGGAGAGCTGGTTGACGAGGTGGGCGTGGACGTTGCGCGGTTCTTTTTTTTAGAACGACGCAGTCAAAGTCCATTAGATTTTGATTTGACTCTGGCCAAAAATACCACTGAGGAAAACCCGGTGTTTTATGTGCAGTACGCCCATGCACGAATCTGCAACATTTTCAAATTTGCACAGGAACAAGGGGTGGCCTATTCAGGAAAGGGAAATGTAAACTTGTTGAAGACGGCTGAAGAAATGAGTTTGATCAAGAGATTGCTGGAATTCCCGGATCTGATTTCGTCGGCGGCGAAGTACCTGGAGCCCCACCGCCTTCCTAACTATTTGCAGGAACTGGCGGCCACGTTTCATCGTTTTTTTCATCACCACCGAGTGGTGACCGAAGACTCTGAGCTGACACAAGCTCGCTTGACCTTGATTGAATGCACGCGAATTGTTCTGGCTAATGCGTTAAAATTGTTGGGCATTAGCGCACCGGAGAGAATGTAGCGCAAGTTTGAATTGAAGTTTGGGGGGGCGCTCCGCTTGGTAAATTGATTTTTTTTCACCAAGCGCTGGCCGCGACTTGAATATTCTGTGAGTTTCACAATTTCAGAAATGGACAAAAAAAAATACCTGAAAAACCTTGAAAAGGAATGCAAGATGAGTATCCTGGTAGTTGGTTCCGTAGCTTATGACACGGTTGAGACCCCCTTCGGCAAGGCTGAAGAGGCGTTGGGGGGTTCGGCTATTTACTTCAGCGCGGCGGCTTCTTTTTTCGCGCCGGTGCGCATCGTAGCGGTTGTGGGTGAGGATTTCTCGAAAGCTGGCTTGAACTTTTTGACTGAGCGAAATGTCGACTTACAGGGACTGGAAGTGGCCCGTGGAAAAACCTTTCGCTGGGGCGGTAAATATGATTTCGACCTCAACTCACGCGATACGCTGTTCACACATCTGAATGTGTTTGAAAACTTCAATCCAGTCATCCCTGAGGATTACCGAGACAGTGAATTTGTATTTCTGGCCAACATCGCTCCAGCGCTGCAAATCGAGGTGCTGCAGCAGATCAAATCGCCAAAGCTGGTGGCGCTGGACACCATGAATTATTGGATCGAAGGCAGCCTGCCGACGCTGCACCAGGTGCTCGAGTCGTTGGACGTCCTGATAATCAACGATTCGGAAGCGCGACAATTGGCACAGGAGCCCAACCTGGTGAAGGCAGCCAGAAAAATTCTCGATTTTGGTCCGAGATTGATGGTCATTAAAAAGGGAGAGCACGGAGCGTTGATGTTCACAGAAGACAGCTTCTTCTGGGCACCGGCTTATCCGCTGGAAAACATCAGCGATCCCACCGGCGCCGGCGATGCGTTTGCCGGCGGCTTTATGGGCTACCTCGCAAAATCGGGAGAGTGGAGCCGGGATCATTTCAAACGCGCCCTCATCTTCGGCAGCACCCTGGCTTCTTTTTGTGTGGAAAAATTTAGTATGGAACGATTGCGCGATTTAACCGACGACGAAATTCGCATGCGATTTGAAGGATTCTGGCACATGACCCATTTTGACTTTAAAAACAGCGGTTTTTGATGCGCAACCATCGTCACAACTTTGCATATACAAAATTATTCAATCGCCATTTCCCGTTCTTAAAATTTAATTGAACCATGAAAATCATTACCGATTCCATTGAGATTTCGACTTGCGGCCACACCGATATCATTGACATCACTCGGGAAGTGGCTGCCATTGTGCAGCAGTCCGGACTGAACCAGGGCCATGTACTGGTATTTCTTTCTGGCTCCACGGCCGGCGTGACCAGCATCGAATATGAGCCGGGCTTGCTGAAAGACCTGCCGCAGGCGTTTGAGAAGTTTGCACCTACGGGAGTGACTTACCATCACGATGCCACCTGGGGCGACGGTAACGGCTACGCACACGTACGTGCGGCCATGCTGGGTCCGTCCTTCACCGCGCCGTTTAAGGATGGCCGCTTGCTGCTGGGTACCTGGCAGCAAATCGTGGTTATCGACTTCGACAATCGCTCCCGCCGCCGAAGTGTGCAAGTACAGATCACTGGGGAGTAAACTTTGCTGAAACACGACAAATATGATTGTGAGCTTCCGGGAGCGATTGGAGAGCAGAATTATTCTCAATTACCAATCGAATTGTCTGCTGCATGAGCCATGGTTCGAGTTCAAAATCTCACCTTCGAATACACTCAGCACCAGACAAAAAATATCCGCGTTCTCGATGGCGTCCACTTCGAAATTCAGCCGGGGGAAACCATCGGACTCATGGGCGCAAACGGTTCAGGGAAGACCACTCTGGCTCGCTGTCTGAATGGTTTGCTGTTGCCAACCGAAGGGGCGGTCTGGGTTGATGAGCTCGATACACGTCGGGCCGACGAAGCGGTAGAAATCCGCCGTCGGGTTGGCATGGTTTTTCAGAACCCGGAAAACCAGATCGTCTCCACCACCGTTGAACGAGAGATCGCCTTTGGCCTGGAGAATTTAGGCGTGCCTGCCGCCGAAATGCACCGCATCGTGGACGATATGCTGCAGAAATTTAACCTGGAGTCCCTCCGCCTGCAACCGCCGCACCGGCTTTCTGGCGGTGAAATGCAGCGACTGGCTCTGGCGGCGGTCATGGCGATGTCGCCGCGCTATCTCATTTTTGATGAACCGACCTCCCTGTTAGATCCCCCCAGCCGCAAGGCAGTCATTTCATTGATTCTGAATCTCAACAAAATGCAACCTGCCTTACCTTCGCCGCAAGCGATTACCACGCTGTTTATCACTCAGTTTCCCGAAGAAGTCCTCCTGTTTGACCGGCTGTTGGTTTTACACGAGGGCAAGATCGTCCGAGATGACCGGCCGGAGATCATTTTTCAGGAGGTGGAACAACTCAACAAAATGGGATTGAATGTACCGCCGGAATATGAATTAAATCATTATTTAAAATTGATTTCTGACGGTCAATTTTCACTCAACACTTCAGACTTCCTGCCGATAACTTAAACAGTATTATATCCAAAAACACCGGCTGTTTAACTAATCAATCGTTACGACATATTTTTGCGAAAATATCAAAATGAAGGTGTGAATAACGTTTGCCCGGTGTTTCTTTACGATGTTTTGAAGACACGATTTGTTGAAATAATCGACTGAATTTATCAGTGAAATTTGATGTTGTTTTTAAAATAGCCACTTAAATAATTCACAATTACATTGAGTGTTGAAGTATTGGTTTCGATTGATAATTAATTAATAAAACCTTAACAATTGTCTGGCTGAAAAGTCCATATTTCTTTACCCTGAGCCCTTCGACAAGCTCAGGATAAACTGCGTCGAAGGGTGATAAGTTCTTGTTTTTATATCATGCTTTCCCGAATTTACTTCGGGACTCAGCATAAAGACTTCCGTTTTCGGTCAGACACTAACTAATTTCATTTTTGTCAACATGAATTCGGACAAATTAGATCTGGACTTTTTGGTGCAAGCGAAGAAAAAAAATCGCAAGTTGCCTTCTAAAAATAAGTCTGACAGCGCGACCATCGATATCGATAAACTCAACCGGGAAGTTTATGGAATCGATAAATTGGATTTGTCGTTGTTGTTGAGCGGCAGTAAAAATCAGGAAACCCCGTCGTCTGAGGAGAGTCTCTCAGCGCCAAAGCTTGAAAAGAAGGATTCCGACGAACAGGCGTCACATGACTTAAAATTCGACATAAATGAACAGGCTCTGGAATCGGTAAATCATTTCGCGGTGGATGAAGACGTGGTTCAGGAAAAGGAATCTGAAACGGTCACGGAAAACGTAGCCAATGAATCAGAGATAGAGAAGGAGGTAGTTGAGGAACCGGATTTGGTTGCTGAGATAGAAAACAGCGCTGAGAATTTAGGCTTTGATTTTGTCGATGATGCAGTGGACGCCCCGCTAACTTTACCTCCAGAGCCTGAATTTAATCTTCAAACAGAGATTCCTTACGATTTGAAAAATGCCGATGATTCGGAAACCAAAAACAGTGAGCTCGACGATCAGAATCTGGAAGTGGAAACTTCAGCCGCAGCCAAAGACCATGCTTCTACTGAAAATTTAGAGGACGAGGATATTTTGATTCTGCCGACGGAGCCGGCGCTTGCATCGAAAATGGAGTCCACTGAATCCACAGAGATTGCACCGGGAAACAGCGCATCCGACCTGCCAATTAATCTGCAGAACCAGGACTTTGATTTGAGTGAAAACGCCGACTTGATTAAATCCTCCACGCAAGGCGGGACGGAAGTTTCGATGCCTTTTCCCGAGCAAACGGATGCTTTGTCTGAAACGGCGGCGCTCGAATCTGAGAAGACGCCAGTCACGGAAGGGACAAATGAGCTGGCCGAAGAAAAGGCGCATGCGGCTGCGCCAGACCTGAGCGCTGCGAACGCCGAAGAGCCTGCCGTCCCGATTCCGAATGCTGCTGACGATTTGGCCTCGCCGCGCGTTCTGAGTGAAAAGACAGCAACTCACAAACGGGAGTCAGAATCCGAATCTCCTGACGAGATCCGTCAATCTTTAGAAAGGATAGGTGCATCCTTTCAGAGCCATTATAAAGGTGGCAGTCTTTTGAACCGTGCGTTTTCGTTGACCTCTCTGTTTGAAAACAGTAAGTCTATGGGATTGGATATCGGTACCAATTCGCTGAAATACGTCGTAATACAAAGAACCGGCAACAAGCTGAAACTCGTGGATTGTAGCATGCGGCCAAATCCCGAGCTGATGCAGCACGACCGTGAAGAATCCAAGTTGTCTCCCATCGCCAATACCATTCGCGAGGATTTTAATTTAAAGCAGTATAAGAACACCTTGATCACCAGCGCAGTTTCGGGGTTGGAAGTCTTGTACCAAAATATCAAACTGCCCTTAAAAGCGGAGAAGGAATTGGCGCGGGCGGTACCGTGGGCTTGCCGAAAAGATTTTCCGTTTCCGCTGGAATCCACCCATTTTGAATACAAAGTCATCGATAAAAACCGTCAATCAAATGGAAAAATTGAGCTGTTTGTGACGGCTGCACAAAACGATCTGATTTCAAAACATATCGACGTATTGCAGTCGGCTGCCGTTACGCCAACCAAAGTGTCAACCGTGCCGGTGGCCCTCTGGAATTTGTATCGAGTTGCGGTGAGTAGCGATGGCGAAGAAAGCATTGCAATCATCGACCTGGGAGGCGGTTCATCCCACGTCGCATTTATAAATCATGGTGAATTGCAGTTTGCCCGGGAAATTTCCACCGGCGGCAATGATATCACTGAAGCGCTTACGGGCTCGATATTTCTGGATGGCAAAGAAGTGACCATTTCGCACGACCGCGCTGAAAGCCTGAAACGGGAGTACGGTTACATTTTGAAGCCCGAGGATAGAAAAACCACAGACGGCATTCCATTACAGGAAATTTCCGTTATGATGGGGCCGGTGTTGGAGCGGTTGATCACCGAAATCAAAAGAACCGTGGATTTTTATAAAGAGAAATTTCATGTGGAATCGCTGCAGAAAATATTGATTAGCGGCGGCGGCGCTTTGCTTATAAATTTGCCGAAATACTTGTCACGCGAGCTCGATACTCCGGTGGCGTTTTTAGAGCCCTTTCGGAATATTTCACTGAAGAATGTGACCAATCAAACGGAATTAGCCAAACTGGGTTCCCGATTCGCCGTGGCCATCGGCCTGGCTCTGGATCGGGAAAGATCTCTAAATTTTTTGCCGGGCAATTTAAAAAAAGAGCACACATTTCGCCAATTCAAAAAAATATTCAATTATGGCTTTTTAATTTTTCTCTTGATTTTACTGGTGCTGTCACAAAGAGTGAAATTTCAAATACAGAAATTTGAAAAAGAAATCGCCGCCATTCGTGTGGAGTATCAAAATTATAAACCAAAACGAGAAAAATATCTGGGACTACAGAAGCAATTGTCTGCCCTTCAGCACCTTCGCAAGCAATTTCAGGGAAAAGTGGTCGTCAATTTAGCGTCCTCAAATCATTTAAAGGCTATCAGCAACTTGATTCCAGCCAACATTGCCTTGACCTCGCTTAAACTGGTGACGCGCTATGAAAAGTCTTTTGAACATGGCCAGGAGCTGGTTATTCTGGATGGCGTGGCTTTTCACGATCGATCCCGGGAAGGGGTCAACCTGGCGAATTTCTTGCTGGCGTTGGAAAATTCACACTACTTCGATGAAATCGCCATCAAATATCAAAAAATCAGGGAAGATGGGAATTTAGAATTTGCTATCGAATGTACCATTTAAGGTATGTTAAATTATGCCCCAATCCCTTAAATCACTTTTCCTGATTTTGGCGCTGACCATCCTGATCGGGATGGGATGGTACTTTGCGGTTTACCGTCCGGATTGGGTAAAATTGCAGGCATTTAAAGAAGAGAGCAAAAAATTACTGGTGCAGTTACAGAGCTTCAAAGTTACGGATGCACAAATTTCGGCTTTGCAAGCACAGGTGGAAAAAATCCAGGATGAAATACTGACCACCCGCTCAAAATTAATTCCAAAAGAGAATCTGAGCCAGGCCGTCAACGAACTGCGAAATTGCGGCAGCCGTTTCGGTTTGAAATTCAATCAGGTGATTCCCGAGTACAAGTCCTTGATCAAGCTCCCGGACGTCGAACAAACACCTTCTGAGATCATCAATTTGCCCGTACATGTAAAACTGCAAGGCTATTACAAAAACTTCGGCCGATTTGTGGAAGCGCTGCGGGAGCTGCCGTTTTATGTTTCCGTGGGCGAAGTGATAATTGTTTATAATGAAGCCATTCATCCCAGAGTCGAAATTTTGGTGGACATGATTCTGTTTCTGACAGACCGTACCGAAACGCAAACGAAATCCTGACATGTCGAGCCTAAAGAAAAGTGAGAAAAGACTGATCGCCCTGACGGTTTTAAGTGTGGTCTGTTTTGTCTTCAATCAGTTTGTGTGTCAAAAAGCGGACAGGCCAGAAAAAAAACGCCTGCAAAAGACCGCCACCGTGGCAACGGCTCCGTCGAAACCGCCGCTGCCGCAGAAGCCTGTACAAATTCAAAAAGCCACTAAAAAAATAAAAAAGCTGGTGAAATACATGAACTGGGGCCGGGATCCCTTTGCCCAGACTTTTCGTCTGTCCCAGCTGGATACCTCGCGAATGGATTCCACTGATTTTGTTCTGAAAGGAATTATCTGGCAGGGTAAACAAGCTTACGTTTTGATCGGGGATGTCATCTTGAAATCGGGCGAGCAAAAAGGCGATTTGAAGGTGCTGGACATCGAGCACGACCGCGTGATCTGCAAAAAAGGACGCAAAGTGGTGACTTTGTTGCTCAATAACGATGTGCTGTAATTTTCGAAAATTCCGCTGTGCGAGTATGAGTATTCTGATGCTGCTTCTGTCCTTTCTCGGGGCGCAGGCGCAAATATCCCACATAGAGGAAATCGAGCTGATGAATATGGGTAGCTTTTATCGTCTTATGGTGCACAGCTCCGGCCAAATGGCCTATGTCGAAAAGTATCGTCAGAAACCGCCGCGACTCGACCTTTATGTTAAAAATGCGAAATTGCGTCTGAAAAAAAAACACCTGAGACTTAAGAACGTGTTTGTCAAAACCATCACGGCGCAGCAATGGAAAAAATCGCCGGCTATCGTCAAGCTCACCTTTTCGTTTTCACGACCGTTGAATTACACCATCACTCAAAAAATACCAGGCTTGATTTACCTCGATTTGAGAATACCGCTGCCCTCCTCCCCACAGCCGAAGCAAGATGGCGCCACCGGCAAACTCGGTACACAACACAAGAGGAAGAAAGCCCTGGAGAAATCGGTAAATATTTTATTTGAAGAGGCCGCAGAAAAGGTGCCGCCGCCGGCGTCCAATGCCTACTATCGCTCGGTCAGCATCAAGAAGCCCCATGCGGACAGGGTACCGGCGCCGCTGCGCAGCGACGCCCTAATTTCCCTGGATGTGAAAGCCGCCGAGATCTCAAACGTGCTGCGCCTGCTTGCCAAACAAACCAAATTGAACATCGTGGCCAGCCGTGAAGTGAGCGGCAAGGTAACAGTGAGCCTTTCAAATGTAAGCATCAAACAAGCGCTGGACGCCATCGCCAAAGCCAACGGCTACGAATACGTAGTGGAGGGGGAGGTCATCCTGGTGAAGCCGCGGGATAAATTCCAGCTTCAGGAGCTGAAAACAAAAGTGTTTCGACTGCAATATATTGACGCCAGCAACCTTAAATCCACACTCAGCAAGGTGCTTTCCGACCAGGCTAAAATTCAGGTATTCAACTACGACTTTCAACCGGCTGCGGAAAGCGCCGTGGGTCAGAAGGCTCAAGCCAAAAGCCGCAGCAGTACCTTGATCGTCACCGACACGGCGGAAAAATTTCCGCAGCTGGAAGCCATCATCGAAGCGCTGGATGTGCCCACGCCGCAGATTATGATCGAGGCCAAGCTCATCGAAATCGCACCCCAGAACGAGCAGAAACTCGGGATCGATTGGTCGAAAACCATCAACGCCCAGATTTTTCGCGAGATCATCTTGCCTTCCGGGCTGCCGTTTCGTTATACCGCAGAGGTGCCGCTGGAAGGGGGAAGTGTGAATTTTGGCACCTTAAAGTTCGGCGAATACCAGGCCGTACTTGATTTTTTAGACACGCACACCAACTCCAAGCTGGTTTCCAATCCGCGTATCCTGGCGATGGACAACCAGGAGGCCGTCATCAAAGTGGGAACAAACGTGCCCATTCCGCAAATCAATCGCGGCGTAGGCGGCCAGGGGGATGTGGTGACTTTCGAATATC
>JBHHXN010000116.1:0-17193 GCA_046757025.1 bacterium | reverse complement strand
TTCCTTTTTGCGAATTTCGCTTTTCGGTTTGCGGCTTTTCGCTGCATTAGGAATAGTCCGGCAGCAGCCCTTCGGAGTCCATTTCACCGGTAAAGGTCACAATCGTCGGTTGGCTTTCGGCAGTGAGCTTCACATACAATTGTATTTCGCTGGCATACAAAGTGAGGCGCAGCATCATGCGGAAAAACAGGTACGTTTGCTGCCACAAAAACAGCAATCCCGCCACCACAGCGTACGGTGCGGACAGCCAACTGGCAATGAGCAGATACACACCCAGCGCCAGCAACCCGCCTGCAACCAAAGCCAATTTCAGGCCCAAGGTGCGGACAATTTTACGAAAAACCAACTTCATAGCCTGCCAGAGAGCCACACTGGCATACTGGCCATCGGAGAACACCAGATGGATGCGGGCATAATCCAGAATCATGCCAAAAAGCAGCAAAATTAAACCTCGCAAAGCGAATCGCAGCCAATCGCCCCAGTAAGTTATGTATTCATACGGATCGCGGCCAAATAGAGTTCTTTCCACCGCCGTCACCAAAAACTGCAGCGAAAACAACAAGGCAAACAAAGGGATGCCTAACAGCAATAATCGAAAAAACCGGCCAAAAAATCGGGCGGCCTGGCCCCAGAAGAGGGCCGGCGAGTAGGGCTGCCGTTTCGCAAAAACCGCCATGACGCCGCCGGACAAAAACAAATTAAACATCCAGTAGCCGCTAAAAATGAGCACGACCAGTATCAAAAAGCCGTAGTGAAAATTTTTATTATATTTGAAAAATTCGAAAAGAAAATCCAAATCTAATCGTCGTGCCGTTTCAGCGGTCATGAGACTGTGGCCGGCAAAATCGCTCAACGTTGTTCTCAGGGGCAGCGCGATCAGCAACGTCAGCCCAAAATTCACAGAAAAATAGATCCACACTAAGCGTTTGTTTTGCCACATCAGAGAAAGGCCGGATTTGAAACTGGTGATAATCATGCTCCTGTCATGTTTTCCTATTTTAATAAACCCTGCTCAGCTTGAAATTATGTTGCCATCATGTGAAACCGGTCAATTCTCGCAACGATTTGGATGCTTCCTGAATCCGTGCTACTGCACGGCGACTATCAAACAGTCAGATGCCCTTAAAACAGACCGAGCGGCATGGTGAAGAAATTCACCAGCTCTGGCTGATCGAGCAGGGATTGCATCCAGAACATAAACCGCGCCGTCAATTTGTTCATGCTAGTGGATTGGGATTTCATCGTCCAACTGTTGTTGCTAAAATTGAAATCCAGTGGAATTTTTCGATCTGGGTCCACCGTGGCGTAAACGATGGGCGCGGATTTCTGGAATCGAAACTTTTTCCAGGCCTCCCGGCCGTCCCAAATTGCTCGAACGGTATCGCCGTCAGCAAATACCGCTTTCAGCTCAACTGGAAAATGAAATTCTCCGAGTCGGCGCACTACCACTTCGCTTTCAAACCGTTCAGGCTGATTTGAGCGATTTAACGAATCGGCTATCTGTCGGTTGGTTGAATCCTTTTCACCTGAAGCCGTTTCCGGGTCCCGGGCGGCATTCAGAGCGATTGAAGAAACGCGCTCCACACCGTAGTCCAGAATCGCGGTGGAGTAAAAGGCCTGCTGGAAAAACCAGGTCAAATCCTGCCCTGAAACCTCGTTGACGATGTCAAAGAAATCCTGACTTTTGGGATGCTTAAAACGCCAGCGTTGAACATAGGAGCGCATGATTTTATGCATGACTTCCCGGCCGAGATAGTTGTGCAGGGTGCTCAATACCAGCGCTGGTTTAGAATAGGAATTGACCGCATAACTGATGCTGGTTTCATACTGCCACGATTTGCGCATGATCGGATCCAATTGTGGGAACATCGCATAGAAAAAGCGTTCCATTTGCAAAAAGTTGAGTTTGACCTCTCCGAAATCCAATCGATCGCCAACGGGTCCATAAGCATCGTTCATGATTTGTATATCCGTGTAGGTAGTGATACCTTCGTCCAGCCAGCTCTCTTCAAACTCATTGGAAGCCAGAAGATGGTACCAGTAATTGTGGCCAAATTCGTGAATGATGACGTGCTCAAGGGCGCGATTGCTTTGTGAAACGCCGTATTCGGTGTGCGACGCGATCAAAGTGGGATACTCCATACCGCCTGCGCCTCGTGCCCCGCGGCGGGGATCGACGATGGTGAGATTGGGAAAGGGATAATCCCCGTACCATTTTTGAAAATATTCAATGGCAACTTTAGCCGCCTGTAGGTGGCGCTGCGCCTGTTCCACGTGATCCGGCTGAATCAGCAGGCGCACGGTCACATCCTGTACCTGCTGGTTAAACTCCAAAAATTCCGGGCTGGCAGTCCAGGCAAAATCGTGCACATCTTCCGCGTGGTAAAAATGCGTACGTGTGCCATCGAGGTTCGACTGTACGTCCACTTCTACGCCGGTGGCGCCGACGATAAAATCCTCCGGCACCGTTATATGGACGTTGTAAACCCCAAAGTCGGCGAAGAATTCCGAATTGACGTGAAATTGGTGGGTGTTCCACTGCCCGTCGAGAAACACGCCAACTTTGGGAAACCACTGCGCAACGAAAAAAAATTCTTCTTTGGCACCGGTTCTTTCGAACGGCGGAGTCGGCAGTTGCGCGGTGAATTCCATCAACACCAGGATGCGCTCACCGGGCGCCAGATGTTTCGGCAGAGAGATGCGGAAAACCGTGCTGTCTGCCGCATTGTTGTCGTCGGGTTGAATGAACTGCATTGAGTGAGTCACATCATGCCGCGGTGCCTTCAGCAAGTCGAACTCATCTGGAAGCAGCCAAGGCTGATCACCTTGCAACGCGTCTCCGTAAATAAGCTCGATTTTGTGTACATCGGAATAGCCCTGGCGTTCTTTCGCAAAACGGATTCTTCGTCGGTTGCCGCGGGATTCTTTCATGTACGTGGAGTGGGCATTGCGAAAGGCGTTGAGATAAAGATGAAACTGCAGCTCATTGATACGGTCGGCAGATCGGTTGTACCAAATGAGCAATTGCTTACCTTGCAGCAGGCGTTGTTCTGTGTCGAGACGTACCTCGATGGCGTAATTGGCAATTCTGGGACTCAGCGGCTGGGGAAACTGTACGAGGATCTCTCCTGCAAAAGATCGAGAAATCAACAGCAGCGTTCCCAGCAACGGAATTATATTTCGCAATTGGCGTGCCTTCATAAATTCCACCTCGGGCTATGGCAATTTAAATTGGAATTGCCAGCCGGTTTCTGACCCTGAATTTTACACATGCCAACTGAAACTTGCAAGGAAAATGTAACATGAAAATCAAAACGGATTTTGCAGAATGCAGCGTGTGCACACTTAATGCTTGCCATTAAATAAGAAAAAGGTTATTTTGAAGAAAAATTCGATATTCAAATTTTGTGTAAAATCCCCCTGTATCGTTTCTGATTTGGTGGGCTATTTGAACCTGTAAATGGTTAGTTCCGCGCGACGCTGACGCGCGGCTGACCAAGGCACTTGACCCAACTGCGCGCGCGGCTCCCTGCCTGTGTGCTCGTGGTTCAGCGCTGGGATTAAATGTCAAAAGAATCAGTTGGGAGTCAATAAGTTTTATTCTTCTCCAATTCCCTCTTGTACATAAAACAAATGGCGGGACTCTATGAGGTCTAATCAAATTGCAACCGCAATTATCTGGGACTACGATGGCACTCTGGTGGATACGCGACAAAAAAATTTTAACGTTGCAAAAAAAATTATCAAAAATATCACCGGCAAAGACAGCCATGAATTTCCAGCACTGAGCGATATTGCAAGCTACGACGCGGCCAATAAACGCGCGACCAATTGGCGTGATCTGTATGAAAAAGAATATGGATTAAAAGATGAAAAAATTGATGAGGCCGGCAAACTCTGGAGTGAATTCCAGTTAAACGATGAAACTCCCACGCCAGTTATGCATGGCATCAAAGATGTCCTGAATGCGCTTAAACAATTTCCGCAAGGTATCGTCTCCCAGAACGCTCGCAGCAGCATTGCGATGGCTCTTCAAAAAAATGGTTTAGCAGAATATTTTCAAATCATCATTGGTTACGAAGAAGTGGACTTAAAAAAGCAGAAGCCCGAGCCAGATGGTTTGCTGATGTGTGTTAATGAATTGATTGGACCCCGTCCGGCGAAAGTGTTTTTCATTGGCGACCACGAGGTTGACATCCAGTGTGCGTTGAGGGCACGAGAGGTGATTACAAAAAATCAGCAGGATATTCAAATCCTTTCCATTGCGGCGCTTTATGGTTCGCATGCAGACCAGGTCAATTGGAAATTTCACGCCGATTTTGACGCGAAGGTACCGCAAAACATTGTGAACATCGTCATGAATCATACCTGAACCACGCAACCTGATTGCGATCAATCGAGGGATTTCAAATAGAAAATGTTAAAATATGTTAAAAAAATGCCTTGACAATGACTGTTTAATTTTTTAGCTTGACTCCGTCAAAATCCCTTATCTGCTGGCAAATATTCAATGCATCTCAATTTAATCCTTCAACCACGCACTTTCAAGACAAATTATTCATTCGAGTTCTATTTTCTATCAATAAATTAAATCATTATTAATTAAGGAGGGATTTATGTTCAAACCAACAAACAAGATTATCAGCCACATGAGCTTTTGGCTGCCTGTTCTTTTCATTTTGTCAACGATATCAGGCAGTCTGTTTGCTCAGGGGGTTACGACCGGCGCCATGAATGGCCTGGTAATGGATAACAAAGGCGAGCCATTACCGGGGGCCAATGTGGTTGCCACTCACGAACCAAGCGGTACGCAGTACGGCACCGCCGTCCGAACAGGGGGGGCATTTAATATCCCCAACATGCGCATCGGTGGGCCCTACACCGTGACCGTAACCTTTATAGGTTACAAAACCCAATCCGAAGAGAATGTTTTTGTCAGATTAGGGCAAAATGTGAGGCTCGATTTTAAAATGATAGAAGAAGCCATCACCATGGATGCAATTCAGGTTGTGGCGGAGCAGGACAAAGTATTGAATAGCGGTCGAACCGGTGCCGCTACTTATGTGGATGAGAATCAGGTCACACAAATGCCTTCTATCAAACGCAGCACGCGTGATCTCACCAGAATCGATCCCCGAAGTGACGGTAATTTTAGTTTCGGAGGTAGAAACTGGTTGTACAATAACATCTCTGTGGACGGTTCTTATTTCAACAACCCATTTGGTTTGGACGATCCGGCCCCGGGAGGTCAATCAAATGCCGAGCCCGTTCCCTTCGATGCCGTAGCAGAAGTCCAGGTTTCGGTGGCGCCATTTGACGTGCGTCAAGGGGGATTTACCGGCGCCAATGTCAATACGGTAACCAAGAGCGGTACCAATGAATTTAAAGCATCTGCCTACACTTTTGGTCGCAATGAAAGTTTCATTGGAAACAGCGTTCGCGGCAATAAAGTCATCGCTGACCCGAGCCTTTCTTTCAATCAATCCGGCTTCACACTCAGCGGCCCACTCATCCGAGACAAACTATTCTTTTTTGTTAATGGTGAATTGGAACGCCGGGATGATCCGGGAACAAATTTTGTCGCAAACAACGACGGTACACTGGAATTTGGTGAATCGCGCGTCCGGGCATCCGATCTGGATAGAATCAGCCAGGTGCTTCGTGACAATTATAATTACGAAACCGGCCCCTACCAGGGATTTGTTCACGAGACAAACAATAACAAATTGTTGTTAAAGCTGGATTGGAATATAAATGAAAATAACAACCTGACGTTTCGATACAACTTTCTCGACGCCGAGCGCGATCTTCCGCCTCATCCCTTTGCCGCAAGTTTTCTGGGTTCCGGGCGCGGTCCAAATGAGAACAGCTTGCCTTTCCAAAATTCAGGATACACCATAAACAACGAGCTGCATTCTTTTGCTCTGGAAGTGAATAGTCGCGGCAACAGATTCGCCAATCGCTTTTTTGCCAGCTACAATCGTTTCCGTGACCATCGAACACCGTTTAGCGAAGACTTTCCCACCATTGAGATCGGCGAGGGAGGTCAAACTTACACAACTGTAGGACATGAGCCGTTTTCCATCCACAACATTTTGGATCAGGATGTTTTGCAGATCACAAACAATTTTAGTTTGTTCTCAGGAAAACATGTTTTTACATTCGGTACCACTTTTGAATCGTTTTCTTTCTTTAATTCTTTCAACTTGTTCCGTCACGGCGTATTCCTGGCGCCCGGGGATTTGGATTTTCTGGCTCCCGGCGCCGGTTTCCTGGATTTTATCGGTGCGACGACTTTCGCGTCACTGGATAATTTCCTTCGACGTACCGATCCAAACCACCCCGATTACGATCCGGCCAATCGCATCGATCTCCGATCCTTCATCGGCTCAGGCCCTTTCAAGGGAGAAGAAATCGATGTCGGGCAACTGGCGCTATATGCTCAGGACGAATTTTTGGTTTCTGAAAATTTCAACCTGACTTACGGCTTGCGGGTCGATTTCCCCATGTATTTTACCGACCCCGTTGACAATCCCTTTTCCAGGGCTTTGAATCTCTTAGATGAAAATGGCAATCCGGAAACAATTGATCAGAGCGACCTGCCGGACGTAAAACCGCTGTTTTCCCCACGGGTTGGTTTCAACTGGGATGTCAAAGGCGATCGCTCGACACAGGTGCGCGGTGGTACAGGCATCTTTACTGGCCGGCCGCCGTTTGTTTGGATTGGAAACAATATTTCGAATCCGGGACACAATCCAAATTTATTTCCAGGTGGCGAAGGCACTCCTGGTCTGGCACTCGACGAAGTACCGGATTCGCATAAAACCAGCGACGATGCCATCCTGATGCAGTCCTTTTTCCTAAATGCAATCGACCCGGACTTTAAATGGCCGCAGATCTGGACTAGCAATATTGCGGTTGATCAAAAATTGCCGTGGGACTTGTTGGGAACATTAGAGTTCCTTTATAGTAAAGACCTCAATGCACCATTTATTCGCAATGGCGATTTAGGACCAAAAATTCGAAATCTACCTGGCCCCGACGGACGGCCTTTTTATGGCGGTGTAAGTCTCAATCCGTTTGCAGTTGTCAATGGCGATACCATTCCACATTCGGGTGGGGCTTATATAATTGACAGCCGAAGCGAAGGATTCAATTACAGCCTGACAGCTCAACTACGTAAGGAATTCGACTCCGGGCTCAGTACAACCCTGGCTTACACCTTTACACAGGCAAAAAGCATTCTCAAGTCAACCGAAATTGCCTTTGAGCTGTGGCAGCAACTTCCGGTGCAGGGTAATCCAAATGACATTGAATTGGGCTTTTCGGAGTTCGGTCAGCGGCATCGAATTGTCGGAGGCGCCACCTACAGCAAGAAATGGTCTCAGAGCCTGACAACCCATTTTGGCTTGTTTTTTGAAGCAGCCGAAGGCAACCGTTTTGCCGGGGCCGGCGGCAATCGATATTCCTATACGTATGTGGGCGACGTCAATGGCGATGCCTCCCCATCGAATAACGACCTGATTTACATACCGCGAAACCAGAGTGAAATAATACTATCTGAAACCGACAGCAACGGTGATTTCTTCAAATCCGTCAACGAACAGTGGCAGGCACTCAACTCTTTCATCGAGCAAGATAATTATTTGAGCTCACATCGCGGTCAAATTGCCGAGAGGTTTGGCGGCGTGAATCCGTGGTTCACAAACATTGATTTGCGAATATTGCAAGATTTTTCGTTCACTACTGGAACCAGAAAACATACGTTTCAGGCAAATCTTGATATTCTGAATGTTGCCAATTTGCTGAAGTCAGATTGGGGTGTTCGGAAAGTGGCTCAGGGCTCTGCAACCTCGCCGCTGAGATTTGTGAGATTCAACAACGATGGCGCACCTGAATTCAACTACGTTGGCCCGGAAAACGGTAAAACCTTTATCGATGATCCCAGCCAATTTTCACGCTGGCAAATTCAGCTTGGCGTTAGGTATTTTTTCAATTGATTACATGGCTGTCATCGTCAATTAACCAGGTCACGCGGATTTAAATTTCAACAATTCAATTGATGTGGCCATCTCAAATCCCTCTTTCCATTCAAACATCGGTGGAAAGAGGGATTTTCATTTTAACTTTTCATTTGCAGTTAAACGAGTATTTAAATAGTGTCTGAAAGATAACTCGATTATTCATGTCATTGCGAGCTTTTGATGACCTATCGTCATTTTTCTAAAGCAGAACAGGTTACCTGTCCATGAAAGTCCCGATTGTCGGGAAAGCAATCTCACTATTAGGCACGGTATGAGATTGCTTCGTCTCGCACACACCGCGGGACTCGCAATGACAACTTTATTAATAGTTTTCGTTCAATCACTAAGTAAAATCAGGTGGAAAATTCAGATGATTTGTGATCAAAAATTAGTCGCTTGAAGATAAAAAATTTTGCAGAAAGTGAATAGATAAATGCCCATAAAAACCGCTATCCTGACTATCTCCACCCGAGGCAGCCAGGGCAAACAACCCGACGTTAGCGGCGAGGCCATCAAAGAGCTCATCAAACAAATCGATGGCGAAGTGGTGGACTACCAGATCATCCCCGACGACCAAAAGGAGATCGTCTGGCATCTCAAAAGATTGGTGGAAGCCGTGAAAGCCGATCTCATCCTCACCACTGGCGGCACCGGCCTCTCCCCCTCCGATGTCACACCGGAAGCGACCCTGGAAGTCATCGAACGCCGTGCACCGGGTTTCGAGGAGGTCATGCGTCAGACCGGCGTGCGCAGTACGCCCCATGCCATGCTATCCCGGGCTGTGGCTGGCGTCTGCGAGCAAACGCTCATCATCAATCTGCCCGGCAGTCCCCGAGGCGTTCAGGAAAATCTGCAGGCCATATTGCCGGCGCTGCCGCACGCCATCAAAGTGCTCCGAGGTGAGGATGTGAAAGATTCCGAGCATCGTTTCGAGAAATAAAGCCAAAGCTGATTCAAAGAACCGCTCCAGCCGGCACCGCCTGTAAATCCTTTCTAAGAAAATCGTTTCCAACTGTTTGAGCCGACCCTTTTCCTCACATTTACTGAGTATCTCGTAAAAAGCCCCGTATCGTGTCATCACGGGCATCCCGTCAAAAACGACATGAGGACGCGATCTCTAAAAATCAACGACTTGGCATGGATGAGATTGCTTCGTCCCGCACACACCGCGGGATTCGCAACAACAGCCCGGAGTACTTTCTACGAGATATTCTTTAATTAATTGAAACAAATCTTCATTAACCACTTTTACATCCGAAATATTTTTTTAGAGAATGAAAAATCATTAAATCGTCTTTGTTGCAGTCATCAACAGAAAATACTGCAAACTCATTTCGCCATTTGAAATGAGGATCAAATCTTTTGACAGAAGTGGCGCGCCTACCCTGAAAAGATTTTAACAATATTTTATAATTTCTGAGGTTTGAATGACTCCACGCACGGTGGTGTGCTGCGTGCAGCCGGCGTGAAAAGTCTGGTTCAAACCCATTCACAATTTGAAAGGACTCAATCTCCCTGTGGTGAAGTAATGGATTACAAGGCGCGGGTAGTACAAACCGTTTTATCAAAATCAGGCTTAATTTTTTTGTGGCTGCTCATTCTGCCAGGTTTGCTGCCAGCACAAAATCCCCCTTCAAACAAAAACATCCTTACCCGATTTAACGATCAACAATTCGAGATTTCTAATCTTTCTCCCACTGCTTCCGTGGTGCAAATTTTTAATTCCCAGGGTATCGTCAAATCGTTTGTGAACGATCCCGCCAGTGTGGAGCATGTTATCATTTCTTTCAAAGGCCGGTTGCCATTCAATTCAGAAAAAAACGTTTCTAAATTAAAGGTGCATCTCCACAAAATTGAAGCGCAGCACGTGCAATTCAAATCGGAACTACAACAGCTTCAGAGCGAAATGTTGAGCCAGACATTGGTGTCAAATTCCACTGCCGCCAGCGCGATTTATCGGGAATACAAATACGCATTCAACGGCGTGGCGCTTGCGACCACGCAAGCCGTCATCAACGAAATCAAAAAGTTCAAATGCGTAAAGCGCATCACGCGCGATTCAGCCGTGCAGGCTCACCAGAGTGAGAGCGTTGCGAAAGTCAACGCACCAAAAGTCTGGAGTGAGTTCGATCTTCATGGTGAGAATATCCGTATCGGTGTTATCGACACCGGCATCGATTATCAGCACCCAGCGCTGGGAGGGGGTTTGGGAGCGGGCTACAAAGTTTACGGCGGCTACGATTTCGTAAATCACGACGCGGACCCGCTGGATGACAACGGACACGGCACGCACGTAGCGGGCATCATCGCCGCCAACGGCGACTCCCTGAAAGGTGTGGCGCCGGCAGCAAAACTCCTGGCGCTCAAAGCGCTGGCTTCGGACGGCAGAGGACTGATTTCGGATGTGCTCGCGGCCATCGAATTTGCCTTGAATCCCGACGGCGATCCCCTCACCGATGATGCGGTGGACATCCTCAACCTGAGTCTCGGTACGGTGGGTCATGCCGATGATCCGCTATCGCAGGCGGTGGACGCAGCCTGTGAAGCCGGCGTGGTGTGTGTGGTTTCTGCTGGCAATGCCGGCGGCTACTATTCCATCAATTCGCCCGGCAGCGCGCGCCGGGCCATCACCGTGGGCGCAACCGACCTGGCTGACGACGTGGCTGGGTTCAGCTCAAAAGGTCCGAACAATTTTTCGTTCGAAGTCAAACCCGAAGTGACCGCGCCCGGTGTGGACATCTATTCTACCTGGCTCAATCAAGGATATCGGCGTCTCTCCGGCACCTCCATGGCCGCGCCGCACGTGGCCGGAGTGGCGGCTTTGCTCAAACAGCAGCACCCACACTGGCAGCCCGCCGACATCAAAGCGGCGATTGTCAACGGCGCTATCGCTATCGCAGACAATGTTTTCAGCGCGGGCGCTGGCCGCATCGACGCCCTCATAAGCGTCGGCCTGCGATCCCGCATCGAGCCCGCCGTGGTCAATTTCGGCGCAGATATCGTCGACAACCCCATCTGGCAGCAATTTCACCATCTGAAGATGAACACACAAAGTACCCAACCGAATCCCACCACCATCAAGCTGGTACAGCCCATGCATCCCGGGATTAAATTTAATTTTGAACCGGAATATTTTATCGTTTCCGAATTCGCCGCTCAAAATATTCGGGTCGAATTAAAGGTCGACAACCAGATCGTGCCTTTCCCGTCGAACGAATATCTTGGATACAGCGGTTTTTTTGTGGTGAGCTCCGGCACAGAAGAAATTCGCGTACCCTGGGCTTTTATCAAGTCCACCAGCATGCGGCTCATTTTCGACGAAACCCCCATGGCGGTGGCCATTCACAACCGCAACAGCTTTTTTAATTACTATGAACCCGCGCCAGGGGACACCGCATTGTACGTGATCCTCAAACCCGATATTTACGATGTCATGGCGGTGTATGTGGACGCTTCACACTGGTCACCGGTGGTTTTGCAGGAGAACATCCAGCTGAGTGGTTTTTCGAAAATAAACCTCTCTAAAAGTCAAGCCAACCATGTTTTAAAATATCATTTCACCAATGAAATTGGCAGCCAGCTTGCCACCCATATTTCACAGGTGCAATTTTTACACAAAGCATCCGGAGTGGGAATCAATTTAATTACCGGCGATTTAACCGGGGAATACACGGTGTCCGATATCAGCTCCAACTACCGCTTTCGGTGGTTGTCATCTACTCAGCCCAATGCCAAAAAGTTTTATGTGTTCGGGGGTAAATTGGATAACATCCGCGGAGACCGCAATTTGTTTTATTCGGCTCAACACTTAAAAAAGGTGGTACTACGCCACAACGCTCCCGATGATACCGACCACTTATTCTTGTTGGCCAATCACTGGATGATTCATCGGAATCCGCAACAACCTATGGCTTACACAAATATCGAGCTCTTGACCTGGAACGTCGATGAGCCGCCCATATCGCGCCCGTTCATTCAGGAGGCCTATTTTGCGAAAACCGATGATAAACAGTTTATTACGGGCGTTTCGTTGAGAGCGCTTGCTTTTGAATTTCCGCCCTATCAATCCCTTCGATCAGATGATCCAAACATCCTTTATTCGACTCCCATACTGGTGAGCACCATCGACAAACGGCTGAAAGGATACGCCCGTGGATTTCCCAGCAACGAATCGCTGCTGTTCGAAGAAGACGTGGACAAATTAAACCTCGGCACCTCGCCGGTGTTCTGGTTCGGGCGATTTCAAAACAACGTGAAGTCCATCAATATCTTGAAAAGCCGGGGGAAAACCGGCGTCAACATCTTTGTCAATCAATTTTTCGATTCCAATCCCAATATTTCCACCTCGTTTAAATTGATTAAAGGCGGCAAAATTATCAAAACCGGCAATCTCCCCAATGCCAGCGAGCGCAGTTTCCTTCAATTATACAGCGGCAAACTTTTTCAAAAAACTCTGGAGATTTCCTATCCTTACCGATTGAATAAAATCAAAGGAAAAACCGTGGTATCCGCTACTTTCACCGATAACAGCCAGGGCAACAGCGATTTAAATCCGCCTTATTTTGGCGATTTTGGTATCTATTCCAACGGGGAAAAAACCCACAGTCTTTCACACGGGGGCATGAATCAAATTCGGTTTACCTTGTTTGATGAAAGAAACCCCGACCATCTAGAAACGAAAGCGTTCATCCGACGCTCGCGGGCTATTGAAGACGAATGGCAGCCAATGCCTCTCACTCAAAGTGGCAACCTATTCCAGGCCGACCTTTCCCGCTTCTCCAACGGCGATGCGCTTTACAGTCTAAAAATTACCGCTACCGATGAAAATAACAACTCCCTATCCGTGAAAATGCTGCCGGCGTTCATGGTGGGCAATCCGGTGTTAACGCTCAACGGCGTGATTTCACCATCGACGGTGCTTCCCGGTCAATCCGTCATCATTCAAGTAACGGTACAGGATCCCACCAACATTCTGCAGGTAAAAGCCACTATTAACAGTCCGGAAGAACATCCCATCGAAGTCATCGAGCTCTTTAACGACGGCAAACACGAAGATCGCCAAAGACAGGATCACGTTTACGGAAATATCTGGACCACCCTGCGCCAGGAAAGAACCTATGCCATCGATGTGATGGTTGTGTCCACTAGTGGGGATACCCTGATCCAAAAGAATTTTATCACTTTTGCCACTTCCAATGCCAATCCACTGGTATTTGACTTGCAGCAGAACTATCCGAATCCGTTTAATCCCACCACCGCCATACCGTTTTCTCTGGGGGAAACGAGTCTTACCCGCTTGCGAATTTACAACGAACGCGGCCAGCTCATCCGCACACTGTTAGATGAAAAGCGGGGACCGGGAAAACACACGGTCCTATGGGATGGAAAAAACGACCATCGCCTGCAGGTGGCTTCCGGCCTCTATTTTTACCAGCTCAAAACCCCTAAATTCACTTCCATACGTAAGATGATCCTGCTTCGTTAATGTCAATCGACGCAGGGAGCTCTTGACCTGGATGATAAAACCGGTTCGTGATTTCATGGTTTTGTAGTAAAATTCAGCTATGAAAAAACTTGCATAATGCTCTGCAATTTCTTGCCACTTTAAGAAATCGTTTTTAATATTTTTGATATAAAAAAAGAAAATTAGCCTTAAAAAATCAACTTTTGTAAAGAGCGTATTTATGGCACACACTTTGCAATTTTGAGAACGTTTTTACATTCCCGAATAAATTTTGCGATTTGCTAGATTGTACGAGTACTAAAAATCAGAGTTGTCATTTCTTTTGAAATACAGAGTTGATTAATAAAATTGAAAGGGAATTCCTGCCATTTCAGGTTTTTATGCATTAATGACATTCTGAATTCAACCTTACTCACCTTAAATGTACTGCAATTTCTGTAAACTATTGTGACTTACTAGATCCATATTTGAATATTTTCAATCATCAATGAAAAAATACTGTAGATTTCGGCAAAATGCAATTATAGAGGGGTGTTCAGGCTTCAGCCTGTTGCACAAAAAGGGAGGAAATATGAAAATCTACCAAATTAAAATTTGCATTTTTCACTTTGCTTTTTGAATTGTTCACAAGGATTTGGAGCTTTTTTGTTTAAAATGGCAAAAGTTCATTTGCATAACAATAAATAAATCTATATAAAAAGTAAAATCTATAACTTTTGTGAAGGAGGTGGTAAAATCATTGTCGTTCATACATAGATTGATAAATTAACCGTCTGTAGCAATCTATGTAATCTTTTTTAATGCTAAGAGGAACCCTTAACGAGGAGGAATTTCTATGAGTACAAAAACAATCTTAGCACTGTTTTTAATGTTACTTCTGCCGGCTATTTTGATGGCTCAAAATGGCACCATTTCTGGTAAAGTCACCGATAAGGACACTGGCGAGCCGCTGGCGGGAGCCAATGTCTCGCTTATGGGTACCAGCATGGGTGCGGCTGCCGACAACAACGGCGTCTATACCATCGCCAATGTACCCACCGGCAGTTATACCCTGCAAGCCACTTTTATTGGCTACTCCAAGATGGAACAAAGTGTGAAGGTGGTAGTCAACGAAACGGCCACAGTCGATTTCAGTCTCGCACAAACTTCCCTGTATGGAGAAGAAATCACCGTCACTTCCAGTTGGGCCGAAGACCGCGAAACCCCCGTGGCTTTTACCAACATTTCAGTTGACGAAATTGAGACCAATTTTACCATTCAGGATGTCCCGCATCTGTTCAAGAACACCCCAGGCATTTACGTCACCACTGACGGCGGCTCCGGATTGGGAGATTCCAAAGTCTATATTCGTGGCTTTGATGAACAGCGTACCTCGACCCAGATCAACGGCATCGAGGAAAACGATCCTGAAAGTAAAAAAGTCTATTGGTCGAACTGGGGCCAATTGCCTGGCGGTTCCAAATCCATTCAAGTACAGCGCGGTGTGGGTTCTTCCCTGTACGGCGCCGGCGCCTTTGGCGGCTCCATCAACGTGCTGACGGCCGAAGCGGGTGCCGAACGCAGCTTTAGAGTGGTCACCACCGGTGGTCGTTATGGTACATATAAACTGGGTATGGATTACAATTCTGGGTTGAGGGATGGCAAGCATACCTTTTTAGCCCGGGTGAACTACATCACCGGCAACGGCTGGCGTCGCGATACCTTTTATCGTGGTTTGCAGTACTACTTTACCTACACTAACTTTATCGATGCTCAGAACACCTTACGCATCGTGTTTCACGGCGCGCCGCAATATCATGCTTACAGCTATTTCTCATTTTCCGCAAAAGACCTGGCCCGCTATGGCCGCGATTTCAATCCGCATCCTTATGTGAAACAAAACGATGCGGGTTTAACTTCCCGTGAAACCGACGGCACCAAGCTGCTGGACATGATTTTCATGCGCCACAACGATAAAAACAAAGGCGGCGAAGTGATCGGCAATAACTTCATCAGCTTCGATAACAACGTGTTTCACAAACCGCAGCTTGAGGCGCATTACACCAAACAGATCAGCGATAAAACCTACTGGAAAACCACCGCATTCTATACCATCGGACGTGGTTACGGTGAAAACGTCAATTCCTATTTCTTGATAGGTCGCAATGGCGACGAAGCGGGTATGATGACCATGGAAGATATCCAAAATTCCGGCCAATACCAGTACCGTAACCATTCCATCCACAACCAATTCGGTCTGTTGACTTCTTACAAAACCGATTGGAAAGGCCATGAAATCAGCATGGGCGCGGAAGGTCGTTACTGGTGGGCACGGCACTACGGTCTCATCATCAACACCTTTGGTCAGGAATCGGTGGGCATTCGCGTCGGCGGTGAGAAAGCACAATTCCGTCAGGGCGACGTCTATTACGACTACACAGGCTACAAACCCAACTTTTCCGTGTTTGCGCACGCTCTGTGGAAATTTGATAAACTCTCCATCATGACTGACGCCCAATATTCGTTGCGGCATTATCGCATCAAAGAAGATTTTCCGTCAGGCAACAACCGCCCGGATCCCAACGGGGATTATGAGCTGACCCAAAATCTCAAAGGCGGCAACGACGATGGCTTCGTGAATTTACCGGGCACCTTTTACAAATTGCTCGATTTCACTAACGACTTCAGTTTTTTCGCACCTAAGTTAGGTGCCAACTATAACCTGAGCAATTCACTCAACGCCTTCGCGAACTGGAGCCGTTCCTACAACGAACCGCGCGTGAAGTATTTCTTCAACCTGGGGCAACCTCAGGATGAATTACCCATCGAACGTTCGGACGATTTCGAGTTAGGAATGGGTTTTGTGAATTCGAAAGTCAACTTGAAAGTCAATCTGTATCAGATCAATTTCAAAAACAAGGCTTTCAGAATACAGGATGGCACCAAAGCCAATCAGCCTGGATATGACTACAAAGGCCGTCGCTATGTTCAGGTAGGTGAGGCACGTTATCGCGGCGTCGAAATCGCCGCCGCCGCCGAAGTGATTCCCGGTCTGGAATTGAGCACCTCGATTTCGAAAATGAAAAACGCCTGGACCGACGACATTTCGCCGGAAGCCAAAGCCGACCTGGGCATCGAAGAAGGCGATATCGAACCGGAAAACCCACAGTTGATCGTAGCGGGTGTGGTGAATTACACCAAAGGTCGTTTCTACGCTTCCAGTGCGATTCGGTATTTCAACGATTATTACATCAAAACCGACAACAGCGAAGTCGATATCGAGTACGACCTTGCAGCAGACAAAGCCACTAAAAGTAGCGCCACTTTACCGGCGTGGAAAGTGGTGGATCTGATTCTCGGTTACAAGTTCCGATTTGCTCAGTCAAATTTGAACCTGTCCCTGCATCTGAACAATCTACTCGACGAAGAATACTTCCAGATCGGCAACAGATTCGGATTGCTGCCAGGGCCGGAACGCAACATTCAGGTTAATTTGACTTATGAGCTGCGTTAATTTGAAATAAGTCTAAATTAACACGGTTGTAAAACTGAAAAGGCCGGTGCTCAATTTGAGTGTCGGCCTTGATTTTTACATTACTCAAGTTTCGCACTTAAGTAATTTTAATAAAAACCAATTTCGAGTTTTCGTTCTGACACTATTTAAGTAATTCATAAAAAAGAGATTCCATGACGTTTTCAAAATTAGATTGATGGAGTCGTTATGTA
>JBHHXN010000115.1:0-17231 GCA_046757025.1 bacterium | reverse complement strand
CGGGATGGCCGAGATGAGATTGTTGTTTTCGGCTACCATGGTGAGCATAAGTTTATGGGGCAGATATTTGATTTCAAGACCGAGTCACAGTCATGGAGTCAGGTATCGTTTGAAGGCGATGCAAATGCCATGCATGGGAAGTTGTTAGATTCAGATAATTGGTGGGTGAACCACAATGGAGGCGGTCCTTACAAACTGGATGTAGAAATGCAGGATATAGATTTGAACGGATATTGCGACATTGCATTTGCCTTGTCAGGAAAGAAAAACGGAGTGAATACCTTATTTAATTGGGTTTATACATTTGATGCCAAGGGCATTGAATTTCCGAAAGAAAGAGTGTCAACTACGGATGAAGATGCCGGCCTTGATGTGTCTATGATTATTGCGAATACAAAGGGTGATGACAGTAACCAAATATATTCAATGACCAACAAGCCTGGGCTTTACATAATCAACTATGACAGGGAAAAAGACGAATTCAAAAAGGAACCTCCCTTAACAACGGGATTTAATGACTTGTGGGGTTTTGATAAACCTGTCATCGTTGCAGCTGATATTAACAATGATTCCTATTGGTGCCGTTTGCATGGATCAAAAATTGACTCGACCTCGAAAGAAAAGATGCCTGGTGTTGGCAAACCAGTGGCCATTATTACTGCACCGCCATGCCAAGAGGGAATTAATAGTAATCAAGAGGATACGCATATTAAACTTTTTTATGCGGAAATTGTCGATAGTCTCTGCGCTGTGCAGTCCCGTACTGGGATGGGATATACATACAATGTAGAGGGTGGTATTGGTATTGGGAAGCTCAAAATTAAGGAAGGATTCGAAAAAGTATACATCGATACGGTAGAACATAATTCAGAATATCGTAAAGGGATTTTTACAGCAACTGGGTGGGAAGTAAGTAACGACCAGAACGCGGTATTATGGCTCAAAAGTGGATACTACCAATATCCATATCGAATTGAACAGCAAAATGGCGAGCCGGTATTGGGAGATGATGGGGAAGAAATGTGGCTCTATATTTTAATCCCTAAAGAGGTCGGACTGCAACTCGACCCATGGGAAAGTTATATCGAAGATTACCAGTTGATGTATGGTGAAACTGAGAGGCAGGCATTAGAAGATTTTATGGAGCCATTTCTTCGTCATACTCCATTAGATGTAGCTTCCTATTTTCAAACAAATGAAAGTCCTGTATCATTGGCCTATCAATTAGCTTTTCCAACATTCAGCCAGGAACTAAACTCGGCTATCTCATCGGTTGAAAGGATATGGGGAAAAAGTGATTATCGAAGTATTGGGACAAAAAGGTACCGATATTGGTCTTCAAGTTTTTCTGTTAGCGGTAGTTTTAGCTGGGGTCTTATCTCTGCTTCTGCAAAAGTTAAAACACATCAGTTTACGGATATCCGAGAAAATTACCAAAGTGAAAATGAAGACGTTACCTTAATAGAAGTTAGATATAAAAGTGTTCCAGAAGGTAGCGAGTATACCTTTGAAAGCTATGCGTTTTGGGGTACCGAAGAAGCTGGAATTCCGGGTACGTTAGTCATATCGCATCGTGTGCCCGATTATGCGACTGCTGTACCAAGAGATGGAACAAGAGACGTGTTGCCAACAGAGTTTTCTTTAGGGCAGAATTATCCCAATCCCTTCAATCCCGAAACCACAATTCGATTTCAGCTTCCAGAGGCCAGGCATGTGGTGCTAAAAATCTTCAATACCCTTGGTCAGGAGATTCGCAAGCTTGCAGACCGCCAATACACGGCAGGTTATCACAGCATCCGCTGGGACGGCAATAACGAAAATGGCAATCCTGTATCGAGTGGCGTGTATTTATACCAACTGCAAGCAGGAGATTTTACACAGGTGAAGAAAATGACCTTACTGCGCTGAAGATTGTCACAGAGTTCAATGTATGAAACTGGAATGGATATTTCAGTTCGGATAGTGTGAACGTCGCCGCTCAGTGTTCGGGAGACGCACTGGGCGGCATTTTTATTTGTTTCCAAATATCCTCAACCACAAAAATATTTGACTTTTTACTCCTGATATCTTATATTCTGCATAATTTAAAATAGCCACTAGAAGTATTCAATCCATTCATTTACCGGAGGCATGAAAAGTGTCCGAAGAAAAATCTAAATCGATGGAAAATCAACCAAATCAAGATAAATCAGCAGCCAAATCCGAAGAGCAAATCAAAGCCGCTAAATTTTCCCCAAAGAAAAAAGTGGCGGTGGACGAGAAGGGCACCATCTGGATGAGCCGGCGCAATTTTTTCAGTCGGGCGGGCTGGGTGGCGTTTTTCTCGTTTGTGGGCTCCATGCTCATCGGCTCCATCCGCTTCATGTTTCCACGCGTGCTGTTTGAGCCCTCGCCAGTTTTTAAAGCCGGTTTTCCCGATGAATATCCAGTCGGGTCGGTGGTCACCAAATGGGTGAAAGATAAACGAGTCTGGATCGTACGCAATGAAGAAGGAATTTACGCCATCATCGCCATATGCACCCATCTGGGCTGCACCCCCCGCTGGCTGGACGCTGAAAACAAATTCAAATGCCCCTGTCACGGCAGCGGCTTCACCCGCGAAGGCATCAATTTTGAAGGTCCCGCGCCCAGACCATTAGAACGCGCACAAATCACTCTGGCAGAAGACGGCCAGATCGAAATCAACAAAAGCATCAAATTCCTCGAAGAAAATGGAGAATGGGGCAAGCCGGGTTCCATCCTGCATGTTTAGAAGCGTGAGTTTGAAGTTTCAAGTTTGAAGTTGCTGTAAAGGTTTCGATGTAATTTGTAATTATCAATTAGTAATTTCTCTTCTCTACTCATTTCCTTACTTTCTTCCAAATCTATAAACACGGGCAGTATTTTACCCCTGCTTTAGGGCACTTTTTGGGTGATTATCAGGTCTTTCCCCGATTGTCCAACTCCCCCAAAATGTTAAATTGCTTTCAGGACACATATTTTTCAATTCATCCATGAACAAAATCAGCAGCGTCAGTATGCCTCCTATACGAACTCTGATTGTTGACGACAGCCGCGAATTTCGGAATTCGTTCAAACGCTTCCTAAGTCGATTTGCAGAACTTGAAGTGGTGGGTCTCGCTAATAACGGAATCGAAGCTCTTCACCAAGTCAAAGAGTTAAGCCCAGATCTCGTCCTGATGGATCTGGTGATGCCGGAGATGAATGGTTTGGAAGCTACCCGCCAGATTAAATCGCATTCGAAAACGACCTGTGTCTTCATACTGACGCTGCATGATTCTGACGAATACCGGGTTGCCGCCATGGAATCGGGGGCGGATTATTGCATCAACAAAGCCGAGCTCAACACAAAAATAGGGGCATTGATTCGAAACCATTTCAGCCATAAACTCGACAAAGTTTCGTAAAAATCATCTCCAATGATTTCCACTTGAAGCGCTAAATTCACTAAAATGGCCGAGAGAGTCAGGGATCACAATTTATATCTCACCAATGAAGCTTTTTACAAGGAAGTTGCCATGAAGGCACCCCAAATAGAAAACGACAATTTGAGGGTAAAAACTCTCCATCTTTATCGAATTCTGGACACCCCTCCTGAACAAGAATTCGACGATTTGACTCAGCTGGCCGCGCAAATGTGTCAAGCCCCCATCGCGGCCATCGGCTTCATCGATGAAAAACGGCAATGGTTTAAAGCCAGGTTGGGCCTGGACTTGGCTGAAATCCCGCGTGACATCTCCTTTTGCAGCCATGCCATTATGCATCCCGACGATCTGTTCGTCGTCAGCAATGCGGCCAGAGATCCCCGGTTTGCTGACAATCCGCTGGTTACCCATGATCCCAAAATTCGTTTTTATGCCAGCGCACCGCTGGTGAGCAATAACGGCTATGTGCTCGGCACGCTTTGCGTTATGGGGCCAAAAGCCGGCAAAATCAGTCCGGAACAAAGACAAGCTTTAAGCATCTTAGGCAATCAGGCGACAAGACAGCTGGAGGGGCGCCGACTTAAACGGACCATGTTCTCCAAGCCCAAAATGACGCAAAAGGTCGATAAAAGTGGTTCGCCAAAATCGACTGCCAACTTTGCAAATCAATTCCAGGCGCTGTTTGAGCGGATTCCCGATGGAATTTACCGTTCCACCCCCAAAGGCCAGTTATTGATGGTCAATTCGGCGCTGGTCAAAATGCTCGGTTACCCCAGCATGGAGGAACTGCTCAAAGCCAACATCATTCATGATCTTTATTTTAAGCCAGAAGATCGCGAAATTGCCCTGAGTAAATTATTCGATCCAAACCACGATTCGGTGGTGATCCGGCTGAAGAAAAAAGACGGCTCCGAGCTCTGGGTGGAAGACCACAGCCAGCAAGTTTTCGACGCAAAAGGTCAAGTGCAATACTATGAAGGGGTGCTGCGAGATGTCAGCCGTCGGCAAAAAGCAGAAGATCAGCTGAACAAATTAAAGCATGCCGTGGAGCAAAGCCTGGGCATCGTCATGATCACCGATCGCCAGGGTTGTATCGAATACGTCAATCCCGCGTTTGAGCTCATCACCGGATACACACCGGCAGAGGTACTGGGCCAGAATCCGCGCTTTTTAAAAAGCGGAATACACGATGAGGCCTTTTACAAAAATCTCTGGAGCACACTGAACAAAGGCAACGTCTGGAGCGGTCAATTCACCAATAAAAAGAAAGATGGTACGCTTTATCACGAAGAAGCCACCATATCACCGGTGCGAGATGCGTTGGGCAAGATCGTCCATTTTGTTGCGGTAAAAAAAGACATCACTCAGGAAATCCTGCTCGAGAAGCAATTGCTGCACTCGCAGAGGATGGAAACCATCGGTACGTTGGCCGGCGGGCTGGCCCACGATTTCAACAACCTGCTCACGGTCATTCTTGGAAATTCCGAATTTGGGCTGCAAGACTGCAGTCCGGACCATCCCGTTTATGCTGATTTAAAAAGAATTGAAGAGGCCGGATTGCAAGCCAAAAATCTCGTTAACCAGTTACTGAGTTTCAGCCGGCAGCGAAATCTTAAAATCAAACGACTAAATTTCAACGAATTAATTGTCGATCTTTTGAACATGGTGGAACGCATCATAGGCGAGGATATTGAGCTGAAAACCAATTTAGCCAGAAAACCGTTGTTCATTCAAGGTGATCCGGTGCAGTTGAAACAAGTGCTGATGAATTTGTGCGTCAACGCGCGCGATGCCATGCCGGACGGAGGCATTTTAACGTTTGAGACGCGTTTGACTTCCCCGGAAAACTTGCGACATCTGCCTTTATCTGATGGCGAGGTAAATAATTATGCACACTTGACCATCACCGACAACGGTCTGGGCATGAGCAAAGAAACGCAGGCGCGCATTTTCGAACCGTTTTTCACAACCAAAGATGCCAGCCGAGGTACCGGGCTGGGATTATCCGTGGTGTACGGAATTATCAAGCAGCACCACGGGTATATCGAAGTGAATAGCGAAGAAGGTGAAGGAACGGCGTTCAGATTAATTTTTCCGGCACTAAATCATCACAAATCCAAAGTGAAAAACCCAATTCAGAAGAAGATACGAAACAATGAAAAGGCCACCATCCTGATAGTGGAAGACGAGGAAACCGTGCGCCATGTCACGGAACGCATTTTACGAAATCTCGGTCACGAAGTATTCAGCTCTCAGAATGCGGAAGAGACGGTTAAAATAATGGAATCAGGTAAACACCAGTTCGATCTGGTTATTCTGGACATGGTACTGCCGCAATCAAGTGGGCAGGAGCTGTTTAAAATCATACGTTCCCTGCAACCCGGTGTACCCGTGCTGTTTGTTTCAGGTTATGATTTGCATGCGAAAATGGCCGGACTAACAAAATCCACCACCGGTCTGGGGGTCGGCATGCTGCAAAAGCCCTTCACGAAAAAAAATCTTGCGGAAAAAATTGGAGAATTATTAAATTTCAAATAACCATGGCGCAAACCATCCTGATCGTTGAAGACCTTCCCGATGTGCGCGCGACCATCGTTGAAATGCTCAAGCGCGGCGGTTACGAAGTTTTGGAAGCGGCTAATGGCCGCGAAGCCTTAAAGTTGCTGGACCAAAAAACTCCGACTCTCATCTTAACCGATATCATCATGCCGGAAATGGATGGGTTGGAAATCATCCGAAAACTCACCGAGCTAAAACCCAACCTGCCCATTGTGGTGTTTACGGCTGCAGCCAATGCCACGTATTTGCGCGTGGCCATGAAATTTGGCGCGGTTTACGGATTGCACAAACCCTTCAGTCAAGCGGAGCTGCTCACAACACTGCAAAAAGCGCTTTCAAAAAGCCGCCAATAATCACGCATTTTCATTCATAAACTTCTGCAATTTTTGTAACATGTCCGTAACCGGCGCGGCCACCATCTGGCATTTTGGTAAAGATTCGAGAAAAATCCGGCCGTAGCTTTTCTGAATCACGCGTTTATCTAAAATGATCACCGAGCCGCGATCCGACCGGCTGCGGATGAGCCGACCAAATCCCTGGCGGAATTTGATCACCGCCTGCGGCACGGTGTACTCTAAAAATGCGTTGCCGCCGCTCTTTTCGATGGCTTCCACACGCGCTTCCACCACCGGCTCACTGGGCACTTTGAATGGCAGCCGGGTGATAATCACGGATTCCAGCGCCGCGCCCGGCACATCCACGCCCTCCCAGAAGCTGTCCGTAGCAAACAGCACCGAAGAGACGTCGCTTTTAAAACGCTCCAGAAGCCGATGCCGGTTTTCCTGTCCCTGTTTATAGACGTTAAAGCCGAGCTGTTCGATTTCTGCCTGCAGTCGGTTAAACATCTTGTTTAACAATCCGTACGAAGTAAACAAGATAAATGCCCTCCCGCGACTGATTTTGACCAGCTTTAAAAGCAGGTCCGGCAGGATTCGCGTAAACCGCGGATCTTGCGGCTCCGGAATGTCGCTGGGTACCGCTAAAATCACCTGTCTCGGAAAGTCGAATGGCGCTGGCAGCGACCGTTGAAGAATTTTGCCTGAGTCCAGAAAATTCAAACCCAGTCGATTTTTCAAATAGTCAAAATTCTGAGCCACGGTTAACGTCGCCGAAGTCAGGACGATGTTTTTAAATTTTTTGTACACCGCTTCGTGCAAAATGGGTGCGACCTCTAGAGGCGACAAACGCAGTCGCACAATTTTAAGCCCCTTGTAGCCCTCTTTGACCTCGATCCAGCGAATATTTTCCTGATCAAAATTGAGCAGAATCTGGCCGATGGTTTCGGCGGCGGCGTCTAGTCGTTCGGCCTGCGCCTGCAAATCGATGCTTAAAGAAACCACCGACTGGTGCAAAGCCTGCTGAATGGCGTCCAGCGCATTGGAAACCTGGCTGAGACGGCTGGCAAATTTCCGCATTTCCTGCACCAGTTTCCGGGTCAGGTTGAGTATATTGTTCTGCCAGTCGCTGGTTTTCAAAATTTGACGGTTTAACCGCAGTTTGCTCTCGCCGTATTCGGAGCGAGCTAATCGCTGCACTGTGTAGAAGATCTGCTCCATGGTTTCCGCCAAATAGAAATTTAAAGATTCGATATCGCTGGTGCCTTCTTCCCGGAGAAAATCCATCACTTTTACAATTGGGTCGGTGGGCATGCCTCGGGAAAACTTCAGCAGTTTATGCAGCAGAAACGGCAGCACGCCTTTTTCCTGGCCGTTGTTTCGGTTGAACAATTTGTTTAGAATGCGTTTCACGCCGAGATAGGTGACGCCGATGCCGAAATAACTGGTAGCCACCTCCTCGATATTTTGCGCTTCATCAAAAATGATTCGTTGATAGGCCGGTAAAATGGCGTTTTCCGAAGCGCCAAAAACCGCCCGCAGAGCCAAATCCGCAAACAGCAAATGATGATTAGCCACCAGAATATCGGCGGTGGCGGCTTTGCGGCGCGCCGAATAAAAAAAGCAGGTATCGTAGAATGGACACTTTGTTTTCAAAGAAGTGTCGCTTTCGGATTGGATCTTTTCCCAAGTGTCCGGCCGCGGCTGTATGGGCAAATCCGCTTTGCTGCCATCTTGGGTGGCTTTTGACCACTGGATGATGGCCTGTAATTCCGACCTGGAGGCGTCATCCGCGAATAAATCCAGCTCCTGATCCGCTTCCTGCAATTTTCGCCGACAAGCGTAATTCGACCGGCCTTTTACCAGCACCGCTTTAAATTTCGATTTGAAAATGGTTTTGAGAAACGGCAGGTCTTTGTGAATGAGCTGCTCCTGCAAATTGATGGTGTTGGTGGACACCACGATGCGTTCTTCATTATTGATGGCGTAAGTGATGGCCGGCAGCAGATAAGCTAAGGTTTTGCCGGTGCCGGTGCCGGCTTCCACCAGCGCCACTTTGTTTTCGTTGATGGCCTCGGTGAGGAGCTCGATCATCTTGATCTGTTGCGGCCGAAACTCGTAGCGCTCCAGTTTTTTTGCAATGGGGCCTTTTTCATCGATGAGATGGGTGACGGTGTCGGTTTCAATCGGGACCGGCTTTTTTTCCGAAAACGGCTCCACCACGGCGTACACATCCGATACCGCATTGTCCACAATGTAAAAACCGATGCCGTCGTTGCCCAGATTCGACGCCACCTGCATGTCGGCGCTGGAAGGGCGCAAGCCGCCGCTGGGGTGGTTGTGAATCACCACGTTGCCCGGGCGCGCCACCTGCATCAACGCCGGCGCCGAGGACTCGTTGCCGCGGGTGAACACTTCCACGCTGATCACTTTTCGGTTTTCATCGAGGTAGCCCACGAAAAACACTTCGTTGCCGCCGGCCTCCTGAATTTGCTCGCGGGTGGTTTTCGCCGCCTCGCTTGAAAAATATTTTTTTACTTTAGACATGCGGTAGGGAGAGGTAAACAAAAAAGTAAGTGTCTGGCAATCAAGAAGCCTGTAAAAATTAAAACAACGAAAGTTGCGACGACGATTTCAGCAGCTCAGCGTCAAATCCCAGCTCCCGCAAATGATTCGGGAACTCATCGAATCCGTGCGTAGTGTAGATTTTGGTGGGTTTGACTTTTCGAACGTATTCGATCAAACCATCGAAATCGGCGTGGTCGCTCAACGGCAGCGCTTCATCAAATCCCCGCCGAAATTTCATACCCGAATGCAAGGCCCAGCCGGAGAGGAAAACCGTGGTCACGCCCGGCAAGTTTTTAAGCGTTCGGGTTTTGAGCGCCTGTGGCGGCGCGATGATGACTTTTCCTTCCAACTCGCTTTTCTGGAATTTCTGCCAGTGTCCGAATCGCACGCCAAATTCCTCATAAATGGTCGCAAGCTGCGCCACCGACCCGTGCACCGCCATTTCAAATCCGCCATCGCCCAGAATTTTCATGGCCTCCTGGGCTTTTCCCAGTACGTAACCAATGACCACCGGCGTCCGTTTTTGCTGCAACGTATCCTGCACAAACGACAACAGCTGCTCTTCCACCTTCGTGCGCGCGGGGAATTGATAAAACGGCTTGCCAAAAGTGCATTCCATGATCAAAATGTCCGCCTCGGGAATTTCAATTTCTTCGGCCGTGGCGCTTTTTTCCAGATTAAAATCGCCGGAGTAGAGCACCCGCATACCGTCTCTCTGCACCAGAACCTGCGCCGAGCCCAGAATGTGCCCTGCCGGAAAAAGCGTCAGCTCACACCCGTCAATTTCAAACGCGGTGTTAAAATCGAGACTGATTGCGTGCCTTTTGCCCATGCGGTGATCCAATATTCGAATCGTTTTCTCGGTGGCGATGATTTCACCGTGCTTTTTGGCGTGGTCCAGATGACCGTGGGTCACACAGCAGCGGTGCACGCTTTTCACCGCATCCAGCCACAGGTCGGCGCCTTTTATTTTGATGCCTTTATCGTATTGAAACATATTACCGTTATTTGTACCCCATCAAGCTTACGCAGAATAAAATTTGGACCAGAATATACGGACTTGAGGAGACTTGTGCAACAACAAAAGCAGAACAACTGAAGGTCCCCCCCATTTTTGGGGAGACCTTAAATTCAAGCCTGATCCAACTCGGTTTGCCCTTTGCTTCAGGCACAAATCCGAGAGTAAAAAAAGAGTCAGAGGCGAGCGCTAATTTACTACTTCGGGTTCATTCAGCAGCTCAAAAATTCGCGCGCCCAAATGGTTACCATGAACATCCTTGAAGCGGATGACGCCGTTGCGATCCAGCAAAAAGTTTTTTGGTACGGCCTGCACGTTGAATATTCTCACCAGATCCATACGCCAGCCTTCGCCCGTGGCAACCTGCCCCCACCGGATGTCATTGGATTGGAGAAATTCCCGCAGCGTGTCCAGATCGTAGTCCAGACTCACACCGATAATTTCAAATCCCCTCGGGTGATAGCGCTGGTAGCTTCGCTTCAGAATTCCCAGCTCGTTTTGCCATGGTTTGCACCAGGTGGCCCAGAAATCGATCAACACCACTTTATTTTTAAAAGCGTTTAAATCGATAAACGTGCCCTGCAAAGAAGTGGTTCGAATATCAGGCGCGTTTTGCCCGGCTGTCAGAATACGCTTGGGAGCCACTGCAGAATCCGCAGTGGTGAGGGTGAGCACATCCCCGGCCGGTGAAATTCGTTTAATACGGTAGGTTTCACCGCGGATGTTGAACAGATCGTCAAACGTGAAATATTCAGGTGAATCGGTACGACCGTTCAACACGCCATCGCGGTTGATATCGATGATGATGGCGCCTTTGCCAGAAAGCTGAAACAGCCCGTCGAGGTCGTCGTCAAAAAGGGCTACCTTGTAAGTCGTGTCCTTCAAGGTGATGGCCCCTTCCCGATATCCGTTGCGAAAAGCCACCAGTACCTTCGGCATGCGTTTTGGGTGACGATAAAATTTGATGGTGTAGGGCACGGGCGCTTTCTGGCGGTCGTCGCGGTAATACACGTCCACCAGCTCCTCCTTGAACCAGTAGCCGTTTTCTTCCTCATCCCATTGCGGGTTGTCGTCGTCGGTGAGGTCTTCGTTGTTATTTTTATCCACATACAAAAAACTGAACTGATCGTCAACGGATTCATCCAGCACTACCGAAATCAGCGAATCTGCGCTGTTACCTAAAATCAAACTGCCGTACAATGGCTGAGCGCATCGCATTTCGGGTAGAATTAAATTGGCTTCCTCCGGAGTGGATTTTAAATCGATGCGTTTGGGATAATAATAATTCACAACCGCCATGGCGTCGGATTCCATGGCCAGCTCCGCCGTGAATTCGTAGGATCTGGACTTCAACAACAAAGACAATAACATCATTAAAACTAATAAATACCAAAACGCCGGTGGAATGAGTTTTTTCATTTGACTCGAATAATTTGGTTATTGATTATCTCGATGATTTTCGTTGTTATCAATTCTCTATTTCGTACATTTATTTCAAATAATTGAACATCTGAACGATTTTTTATCCTGTCTGTAAACGGACTGCTGTGCAGCATGACTGTGGCCAACAGCAATTTTTGAGAATCCAAAATCTTTAACAACCCTCGTCGAAATTTCTCGGAAAACAGCTCCATCTTTCCGATCTCGTCAATCACAACCAAATCCGCTCGCAAAAAAGCCGACTCCATTTCCCGCACCGCGATATTTTCTAAATCGGCTAAATTGACAAAATACTTTCCTACTCGCCAGGAACTTTTTTTGTAAAGGCTGGCCAGCTCGCCGGTTTTCCCCGACAGAGTCACAATTTGAAATCCCGTTCTCCCCTGCGGCGTCCTGATTTCTCGCGTATAAAATCCACCGGCTATGACATCTACCCCTTTCAAAACATTCTGGATAAATGTGGTTTTCCCGACACCCGGTCTGCCGGTGATCAGAATCGCGCTCATGCTTTACTGAGATAGGATTTCAGGTATTTCGCCGTAAAGGAATCCTGGCATTGACTGATTTCTTCCGGCGTGCCGGCAGCCACACAGTAACCGCCGGCGTCGCCGCCCTCCGGCCCCAGGTCGATGACGTAATCGGCGCATTTTATGACTTCCATATTGTGTTCGATCACCAGCACCGAGTTGCCGGCGTCGATGAGTTTTTGAAAGCAGTTCAGCAGTTTGGCGATGTCGTGAAAGTGCAGCCCGGTGGTGGGTTCGTCAAATAAATAGAGCAGATGCTTGCCCGGTTTTTGCGCTAAATGGGCGGCTAACTTCAAACGCTGTGCCTCGCCGCCAGACAAAGTCGGAGCCGGCTGCCCCAATCTGAGATAACCCAGACCCACCTGGTCGAGTATTTGCAGCTTCTTCACGACTTTAGGTACCTCCTTAAAAAAAATCAGCGCTTCGGTAACGGTCAGATTCAACACCTCGTGAATATTTTTCCCTTTGTGCTGGATTTCTAACACCGATTTTTTGAAGCGCTTGCCGCCGCAAATTTCACAGGGCAAAAGCAAATCGGCTAAAAACTGCATCTCGATTTTTTCTACGCCGGCGCCTTCGCAGCGCGGGCAGCGGCCGGTGCCGGCGTTAAATGAAAAGGTACCGGCTTTAAATCCCAGAGCCTTTGCCCGACGATTTTGCGCAAACAATTCCCGAATGCCGTCAAACGACTTCGTGTACGTAACCGGATTGGAGCGGGGTGTGCGTCCGATGGGTGATTGATCCACCAGCACAATGCCGTCGAGGTGCTCCAGCCCGGCGATGCAGCCATGCTTGCCAACCCGCTTTTTCCACACGCCAAAACGCTTGCCCGCGCCGGTGTACAGCACTTCGTGCACCAGCGTGCTTTTTCCCGAGCCCGATACGCCCGTCACCACCGTCAACATTCCAAGCGGAATTTCCACATCGAGATGTTTCAAATTGTTTTCGTGCGCATTGACGATTTTCAGGCGATGACCATTTCCAGATCTCCTGGTTTTTGGTACAGAAATTTTTCGCTGGTTTTTTAGATAGTCCGCTGTCAAAGTATGAACGCCATTTTTAAGTAGAGATCGATACGTGCCCTGATAAACCAGCTCACCGCCGTTTTCGCCGGCTCGGGGGCCTAAATCGATGAGCTGATCGCTAACCTGCATCATGTCGCGATCGTGCTCCACCACCACCACGGTGTTGCCCAGTTTTTTCAGTTCCAATAGAATTTTGATCAAGCGTTCGTTATCCCGCGGGTGCAGCCCGATGGAAGGTTCATCCAGAACATAGAGCGAACCGGTCAGCTTGAATCCCACGGCGGTGGCCAGGTTGATGCGCTGATATTCGCCGCCGGAAAGGGTTTGTGTGCGGCGGTCCAGGGTCAAATAGCCCAATCCCACCTCCGCCAGATAATTCAATCTCGCACGCAATTCCTGCAAAATTTGCCGGGCGATTTCTTCCTCGTATTTGGTGAGGGACAGTTCCCGAAAAAAAGTACACGCTTCCGCGATGGACAAACGGCTGACTTCGCCGATATTTTTACCAGCGATTTGAACGAACAAGGCCTCCAGTCGCAAACGCGTTTTGTGGCAATCGGGACAGGAAATAAACCCACGATAGCGGCTCAAAAATACCCGCACGCCGATTTTGTACTTTTTTCGCTCCAACCGCTGAAAAAACCCCCGGATGCCTGGAAAGGGTCGACCGCCTTCGATAATGAGACGCCGATGTTCTTCCGGCAGTTCACGCCAGGGTTGATTCAAGTCGATGCCGTGTACCTGCGCAAACTCCCGCATGCGCGCGATCATATTGCTGTGCGAAGGCGTATTCCACGGAGCCACGGCGCCCTGCTCCAGCGATTTCGAATCGTCCGGAATCACCAAATTCAAATCCAGCTCGATGGCTTCGCCAAAACCGCGGCAAGTGGGACAGGCCCCGAAAGGATTGTTGAACGAAAACAGGCGCGGCTGGGGCTCGATAAAATCTTTTTGGCAACGGGAACATTCAAACGCCTGTGAAAATCGCATCGCAGGTTGATTCTCTACCAGAACCTCGACTCGGCCATGCCCCTCCCGAAACGCCAGCTCCAGCGAATCGGCCAAGCGCTTTTTGTCGGTGGTTTTTAATTTTAAACGATCCACCAGAACCCGTATTTTCGGGGAACCGTTTAAATCAGACGGTTTGATCGCCTCATAATTGCGCAGCTCCTCGCCGAAAACAAAACGATAAAAACCCCGGCTTTTCAGCTCCTGCAGCTCTAACTTGATTTCTTTTTTTGAATTACTCGCAAGGGGGAAGGTGATCTGTATTTTGGCGTCTTCTGACAAGTTGGAAATGCGATCCACCACATCCGAAACCCGGTCTTTTTTGATGAGATCGCCGCATTCGGGACAATAGGTTTTGCCGATGCGGGCAAACAGCAGCCGCAGATAGTCATGGATTTCCGTGGCCGTGGCTACGGTGGAACGCGAGGATTTCGTGGGATTTTTTTGCTCGATGGCCACGGCCGGTGAAATTCCGCGCACTTCATCCACATCCGGCCGATCCATGCGCTCCAAAAACTGGCGGGCATAAGCAGACAGCGACTCCACATAGCGCCGCTGGCCCTCAGCATACAAGGTGTCGAAGGCCAGGCTTGATTTTCCCGATCCCGACACCCCAGTAATAACGATGAGTTTATTTCGCGGCAGATCCACATCGAGGTTTTTGAGGTTGTGAACGCGCACCCCGCGCAGTTGGATGGTGTTATGCATGGTGGGAATATACAAATTTTTAATTTAATCGACAATCAAATTGATGGACTCGAAACGATTTTTCGGCCCGGGAGAAGGCGAATATGGAAGATGCCTAATTGCAAATGGATGAACCATATTAGCAAGTTGCCACACCGCAGAATTTATTCTTTTAATATAGGTTTATGCGGGCGCCCGCATTCAATTTCACAAACCGAGCATGAGAATATAACCGTTCCTTCAATCTACAGCCTCTTCTTTCAAATAGTTAACTGTGTCTGACAGGTGAATTGGGATACACGCTGTGGGATTGAAGGAACGGCACCGGCTATCTAATTTGCCTGCAGGGTAAAATCCATAGTAATGGATCGCGTGGTATCCATCGGCACGGCTCTCACATGTGACTGGTAGGCATTTTTTAGAAAAACCAGGGAAACCTCGGATATGGTCAAAACGCCGAGGGGCTCGGGACCGGTTTCATCCGTAATAATCGTGCTTAAACCAAATGGAATTTGAGAATACGGAAGCAGAAATTTTCCGTCTTCATCCGAAGAAACCAAAGGTACGCTGTCGAGACTCCTGATGTGCTCCGGATCAATCATATCTAGCAGCATGGTCCTTTCCCATTCGAACTCGCCGGCTTGCATACGATAAAAATACAGGCCGTTTGACACGTACTCGCCGGCGTCGTTGGTGCCATCCCACTGAACCGCATGGAAACCGGGAGCCAATACGCCATCGATGAATTTCTTGATCAAGTTTCCGCTGATATCGTAAATCGAAAGGGTGACCTGGCTTTCTTCTGGCACCTGAAAACGAATAACCGTTTGCGGATTAAACGGATTGGGGAAATTTTGCTCCAGGGCAAATTGCATGGGCACCACCTGCGCGGTAAACAGGAATCTTGAGCGGCTGCGGGTTTGAATGGAGGCCTCATTTCCGCTGAGCGGAAACATCAAGTGGACCCCCACATCGGCCAGGGCATTGCCATTTTGATCCGTAATTTTGCCGCGGATGCCCAGCGGTTGATCCTCCGGTTCTGTGGAGTTGTCATCACATGTAAATACGAAAACACTCACTACCAACATCATCACAAGTGCAAAAGATCTTTTCATCATGACTCCTTTCCTCCTTTTTATTCAATACGATGTTACACTTAGAAAATTTCTTGGAAAGCGGCACGACCGTTTAAAAAACGCAAAAAAGTATCTTCCCGTACAATCATCAGTTGGCCAGTGAAAAGAAGGACTATTTTTCATAAAAAGGTACTTTCGAACAGTCAGCGCAAAATACCCCAGTGAGGCCGCCGGTCTTCTCCGGGATGAAACGTGAGTTTGATAAGACCGGAACCGTTCTTTTTGATCCGGTAGATATCCACATTGTCGTCCTCTCGCTTGCTGGCAAACGCGACCTCTGTGCCATCCGGCGACCAAATGGGATCCGCTTCCCAAAATTCGCCAGTGGTCAGCCGAACTTTATTGCTCCCATCCGCATGCATAAGGTGTATTCGATTGTTTATAACAAACGCAATTTGCGAGCCGTCTGGCGACCAGGCCGGATCGTATTCGTGCTGGTCACTATTGGACACATTTTTTAGTTCTGAACCACGTATATCCATGAGATAAATTTGCAACCGGCTGTGCTGAAATCGCGTGAAGGCAATGCGCTTCCCATCCGGCGACCACGAAGGATTGGCATCGACTCCGGGATTATCGGTCAGACGAACCAGGTGGGAGCCGTCTTTATCCATGCGGTAAATTTCGCCGTGGCCGCTTTCATACTGATCGAACAATAAATAATTGCCGTCGGGCGACCAGGTTGGATTTTCTTTTACGAATCGGGAATTAGTCAGCTGATCCAATATGGCCCCCCAGGGACTCATCAGAAAGATTTGCAACCGGCCATCCCGATATCCCACAAACGCAATTTGGTCGCCATCGGGTGACAAGTTCGGATCGAAGTCCCACTCTTTGGGTGACAAATCCCGCAGCTCCTCTCCTTCCGTATTCATAAGGATGATTTTAGGCTGTCCGGTTCGGTAGTTTTGATAGACAATGACGCTGTTTTTGCGGAGATCGAGGGTATCCACATCCGTGGGATTGTTTGAACAACCGATTAATATGATTAGCAACCACATCATGAAAATCGACTGCCTCATTTCAGACCTCCGATTTAAAGCCATGAACCGTTTTGATTGATGCACACCATGGGAAATGCACATATTGCCGCACAATTTAATCAGTATAGGAATATTAAGAAAATCGTATCGTCAAGTCAAGTCCATTGTATTCATTTTCTGCAATACATGTTGTGCAGATGCAATTTATTTAGCTGGTTTAAAAGGAATTCATGGATTTTTTAATTGAATACTAACATTTCTCACTTCATTTGAGGTTCAAACTGTAGAGAATCACTGGCGGTACATTCAACATATTGCAATAATTTGAGAGCTTCTTCTTTAAGGTCAAGCTCGATAAGTTCTTTAATTTTCTGAATGATAAAGCGTAGCTGATTAAGAAAATATTGCAGCAACTTGATTCCGAAGCACTGCTTTAGGTTTTGGTCTCTTAGGATTTCGAATGTAGCGTAGAACTTTGCTTTGGTTTTTGCAGCCAGGTATGTTAAGATGCAATATCGCA
>JBHHXN010000114.1:0-17266 GCA_046757025.1 bacterium | reverse complement strand
ATAAATTATGGAAAAATGGCTTGCTTTTCAATATAGCAGAATGACACTTTCTGAGCAAATTGGATAACCGTAAAATTCAGGTTGAGAAAAATATCTTAAAAGCAATTGATTACCTAACTGCGAAACTTGCGGTCTTTATTAGCAAACACAAAATCCTAGCGCGGCGGAGCCGCAAATGTTTATATGACTTGCTTTGTTGTGGTCCAAACCATGGTGCTATTATCAGCCGTCATTAAGCCTCGCTGTCATTGACAGAGGTGAATTATTGCTGCTGTCTAAAATGACGCCAAAGGCAAATGACCTGATGACTTTATGACGGGTCGTGTCATTCACTTCGCGTCATTTAGCCATTTTCTTGTAAAAAAATGCAAAAGTTCAGAAGTAATACTATAATGCTAAATATTCTGAATTATTAATGCAAGATCTTTTAACGGGTCACTCATGAAATGGTATTTTCATTTACTCAACACAGAAGCGCCGATCGAGCTCTTCCATCGAAATTCTGAAAGTGCTACCGCGACGCGATCTTGAATTTTTTTTATTTTGGAAGACGAACCCAGAAAATGCGCCATGAGCATGGAAAACGCTATTGGCTCGCCATAAGCGGTGCTGGTAAAGCCGGAGAGAGCGCTGACTCCGCGCAGATTGCCGGTTTTGGCGCGCACTTTTCCATCGGCTGCGGTGCCATGCATACGGTTTTTCAAGGTGCCGTCAACACCAGCAATGGAAAGCGAAGCCATAAATTCCGCTTGCACTTGAAAATCGCGGTACATGGCTTTCAGCAGCGCGAGGATATTGTCAGCGGTGTTGGTGCCGTAGCGGGAAACGCCAGAACCGTCGGCCAGTTTGTAGCTGGTGGTGTCCGCACCGATTTCGTGCATAAATTTGTTGATGGCATAAAAGCCTTTTTTAGCGGTGCCCGGAACGCCGTAAATCTCTGCACCCAGGGTTTTCAAAAGCAGCTCGGCGGAGAGATTGTCGCTGACTTTGTTGGTGTTCATGACGATTTCTGTTAAAGGCGCGGAAAGATGTTTCACCAGCAGCATCGTGGTGTCGGGTGCCGTGCCGTTTAAAATCTGTCCCTTAAATTCGAGACCTTCCTTCAGCAACAATTCTGCAAGCAATGTTCCGGCATAAAGGGGGGCATTCACAACGTCGATGGTAAATTCTCGCGGACGGGCTTTTTGAGTGCGTCCGCCTTCGATGACCACGGTATTTTCCGGCAACGGCCGCCAGATTCTTTCCACTTTGAATGCATCAATTCGGGTGGTGTCGGTTGAATCTACCGTCACGCCGTAATTGACGATTTTCATAAAGGCCGTTTGCGGCTCCATCTGCACGATCAAGCTGTCGCCGACCTTTTGGCCCGGTTTGACTTTTACTTCCACACAATTATCTTCGACGGTGAGCGCGCTGATGGGCGCCCATTCCCAGGCCGAAACGTCGTCCCACATCCAGCCCCAGCCCCAGTAAAAATCGTCCAGATAGCTGTCGTCGCAAATCAAGTCGCCGGTTATTTTTTTGATGCCCTGCGATTTTAGTTGTTGCGCCATCCAGCGCAAATCCTCGGTGGTCAGATCGGGGTTGGCAAATCCTTTCAGATATAGATTGCCGTGAACGACGCTGTCCGCAACCGCGGTGGTGTCAGCATAAAGGATGGTTGGGAATTTGTAGTTTGGCCCCAGATTTTTGAGTGCCGCTGCAGTGGTAAACAATTTCATATTCGAGGCCGGATGAAACAGCAGGCGGCTGTTTTTCTCGTACAACACTTCATCGGTTTTCAGCGCAATCACTTTGACGCCGACGGTAGATTGTGCCAGGGCGGAATCCTGTAAAATAGTATCCAGACGTTCGTGTAACGCCGAAACCGAGTTAATTGGCAAATCCGGCGCAGCGATTTTGGTACGGGAAGCACAGGCGTTTAGGAGAAGGAGTAGGGGGAGTAACATCCATTTACAATTGGGCATGGCGTTTTCCTGATTATTGGTTAACAATTTCATTTATTCAGTCGACTTTCCGACGATTCTCCTGGAGTAGCATTTCAAATAAATTCTAAGAATGCTTCACTGTAAATGATCATTATTAAATCTGCCTCTGATAATTTATTCAACGCAGAGGTCGCCGAGAACGCTGAGGGGGCAAACGATAATGGCAACAAGCAACCGTGTTGAAAATAGAAGGCGATTTCCGCTAAAATCGTATTGTCTCAATTGGAAAAACAGCTTATCTTTGCGCTCTCTGCGAACTCGGCGTTTTAAAATAGTATTCTCAAAATGATGGTCTTTCAGCATGAATAATGATGAATATCTTTGATTTGGGTATAATTCAAATATCTTACGAACATGTCTCACTGGATTTTCCAGAACAAGCTGGATTCAATTCCAGTCAATCTGGTAAATTCCGTCAGAAAAATGAAAAATGCTTACCCACTCAAATTGACATTGAATCATTTTAAAGACAAATTATACAAATATAAACTCCCAATCGCCGATGGGCTCAATTGATCGATATTTTGTTGTAAAAATTGACTTACCGCAGTGCGATCGTTGGCCACCGTTACAAATCCGGCAATTTCTGAGGAGGTGCGCTTCGAAGCCCGGCTCTGAATTTCTGCGGCAGAATGGCCGATTTTTACTTGAAAGATCAACTCGGGCTTGCGCGTGTGTTTGGTTTCTATCAAGCCCAGACAAAGCAATTTTTCATCCTCGGTTAATATCAGACCAAGCTCTTCCGCGATTTCGGCTTTCATGGCATAAAAGGGGCCCGGCGTGCCGGAAACCGCATGTTCTTCAGGATGAATGTGTCCGCCCACCACATCCAGTTTGCCGGGGCTTTCCCCGACGGAGTGGCTTCTTTCGATTAACACGATTTGCTGGTCGCGGCTGAGCACTACTGCGCTGACGCCCAGGGCGCGGGACAGACTTTGCTGACCGTGATGTGTGACCAGCCATTCCGTAAATTCATTGGAGAATAAAAGTTCTTTGTAATTGGTAAATCCCAGCTCGAGCAATAAGGTGTTGTTTTGAATTTGCCAGTTATTGAATCGGCAAAGGTCGCCATTAAAAATGTAAGAGTTTTTTGAGGTTGCCACTATTTTATTTTGCCAGAAAGTTTCGATTTTTGAATTTAATGGGGCCGGCAGCGTTCTATGCTCTGGCTGGTAGTTGACTTGAACTCGTTCTGCATCAAAGCAGCCGCTGAAAAGCGTTTTAAAATGGGATTGGAGTTTTAAACCGAGGTCTTGGTTATTCTTCAAACACATCGTGTGCTTTAGCTAAATCTCTGGCGGCGGGGGTGACAATCGCGCCCGCGGGTACGATAATTTTTTTGTGCTGCCGGATAGCTAGCCGCACGTCGTTTTCAGTAATCAAACGTCGATTGCTGACCGGCTGCGCTTTGGAGTCTTTTCTGACAATATAAACATGATCGCCGGTCTTTAGCCCTGACGCGTTGGCTTCATCGATGTCGAGGTGGCAGTCGAGCACAAAACGGTCGTCCACTCGGATGAGTACGTTGCCGAAAATAGCGGTGCGCGGTTCGTCGCCGGGCTGCAGATTAGCGCTGGCGGCTGGAGCGATAAAAACTCGCTCCCGGTCTCGAACGCCAAATTCTCTGGCGTCTCTGGGACTCATGTGAATGTGCCGCTGCGGAATGATAACGCCTTCTTTGAGATCTAATTCGCCGGCAGGGCCGATGAGCTTGACCCCGGCCGAACCGCCGAGATCGCCGGAATAACGCACGGGCGGTTGAATGCCCAGCCGGTAGGCGTCGGATTGCGCAATTTCGAGCTGAGTCTGTGCGCGTGCCGGCCCCACGATGCGAATGCCCGAAATTTTACCTTTCGGCCCTACCGCATCCAGGGTTTCGTGGCAGGCAAACTGCCCTATTTGAGAAATGTCGCGATAATTACGGAGCCGGTGACCGGCGCCAAAAAGTATTTCTAAATCTTTCTGGGAAATATGAAAGTGGCGGTTGGAAACGCCCACGGGAATGAGTTTTCGAGAATTCACTAAATTATTCAATAATAACCCTTTTAAATTTCATCAGTCGAATAAAGATGCAATGATAGCGGCCTGAACTCTTGATTGACGAAGACCGGAAAAGAGTGTTGACGAAGTCATTGGGAAATTTGCGACATACCTGCACAAATTGTATTTTGAGTTGAGCAGGATTTCTACATCTTATCACGGCTCCATTGCAATTCAGGGTTTATAATACTGACACTTCATACGTGAACCTCCATGTAACCAAGTTGCTCTCATTACTGACTCATAAGCAATTTGAAATAAGCGATGAGCCTGAGCAAATCAAATTTGATATCTGTATTTAACTCTGAGCAATAAGTGATCGCAGTGCCCGGTTCACGGATTCAGAGTCCGGAAAATGCACCTTAATATCTGGGTCCAACATCACCGCACCATCTTCCTGCGTGAAATATTGGACGGTGGTCGTGCCGTCGCTTTTGTGAATGTGTACGGTATGTCCCTCGCGATATGCTTTGTAGTGCTTTCCTCGAACGCCTTTCGAGAAATCATACTCGTCTCTCATCTCTTGTTCACTGCTATCGGCTTTCTTTGTTTTCATAAGCTTTTCTCTCTTTTTTTGTTGCTTTGCGACATCCGATGATACGAATGTTTTCGTTTCGTTCTGTGTACCATACCACCACAACTCTTCCTTTAGATGAGAATCCAATGTCTAGATACCTTTCTTCCTATCCGAGTGGCTTGGATCATCAATGGTTGTGGCAAAAGGATCGTTGAAAACGGTCTTGGCCTCTTCAAAGCTGACTCCATGTTTTCTGAAATTGCTTCTGGACTTCTCTTGGTCCCATTAAAACGTTAGAGCCATTTGTGGTTTTTTTCTAATCTCATTCAACGAATCCTCACCCTAATGCTTTACAAAATAGCCAGAATAGCTACAAAATGCAACCAAAAAGGATAAGCACGACACCGACCCATTGAATGCAATACCCTCGCATGGAGGCAGTTAACATGGCTTTAATTGATTGAACGATAAGAATTCTTTCTCATTATTCCCTTTGAATCGGCAGACTCCTGCATTCGCAGGAGTGACACGTGAATAGTTACTTTTTACTTTTTAAGTAGGCTTAACTTCGGTTTTTGATAAACTCTTCCACCACCTGTTCCACTTCCGCTTCGGTCATGCCGGTGGAGCCATAGGTCATTTTTTTAGAAGAGGGTTTGTTTGCAGCAGATGGATTAAAACCGGCAGAAGCGGCCGCTGAAACGTTCGCTCCCTTGCGCGACACGTCCGATGACAGCGCTTTGGTGTATGGCGCCTGCCGGTGTTGCCAGTCGTGATACACGCTGGGGCGCCAGTTGGTGTCCATGGTTTGAGAGGCGAACGGCTTGGTTTCATACGCGACTCGCTTGATGTTCATCAAGTGGTGCGCGGAAATGTTATCGCCGATGATGTTGCCGCCGTAAGTTCCGCAGCCCAGAGTCAACGACGGCGTGAGCTCATTGGTGTAACCCACCGAGCCCATGACCGCCGGCGAATTGACCACGATACGGTAAGCCGGAACGCTCAATCCAAACTGCTTGATGACTTGTTCGTTTTTGGCGTGCACAGCGGCGGTGTGCCCCTTACCGCCAAAATTCAAAATATCCAGACTCAGGCGAATGCCTTCCTCCCAACCGTTTGCCACATAAAACGCTAACACTGGCGACAGTTTTTCGGCCGAGAGCGGAAAGGCTCTACCCACGCCTTGCAGCTCGCCCACCAGAATTTTTACCGTATCCGGAATTTCGAAGCCGGCTTTTTGAGCGATTACCTGCGGGGATTTTCCCACCAATTCTGGGTTGACGATAAATTTCGAAGTCACCAGCACTTTTTCTACCATCTGGATTTCTTCCGGGCTCATGAAATAGGCGCCATTTATTTTCAATTGTTCAACCGCGCGGTTTTTCAGGGGCGCATCTACAATTAAAGCTTGTTCGGAAGAGCAGATGGTGCCGTAGTCGAAACTTTTGCCGGTCACCACATCCGCGATGGCTTTTTTGTAATCCGCGCTGCGGTCCAAATAGACCGGCACGTTGCCTGGACCGACGCCGTAAGCCGGCTTTCCAGAGCTGTAGGCGGCTTTAACCAGGCCCGAGCCGCCCGTGGCTAAAATGACATCGATGTCGGCATGGTGCATGAGCTCGTGGGTGGTTTGCAGCGAGGAATTGGCGATGATCCCGATCAGGTCTGCCGGCGCCCCGGTCCGAATGGCGGCTTCCTTCAGCACCTGAGTCGCTTCGTTGGTGCACTGCGACGCCCGCGGATGCGGCGAGATGACGATGCCGTTGCGCGCCTTGACCGAGATGAGAATTTTAAACATGACCGTGGAGGTGGGATTGGTGGTCGGAATAATCGCAGCCACCACGCCCATGGGTTCTGCTACCTCTAATATTTTATTTTTGCGGTCATCGCGGATGATACCGACGGTGCGCAGTGAACGTATGGATTCATAAATGTTGCGGGTGCCGAATTGATTTTTCAGGATTTTGTCTGGTATATTGCCCATGCCGGTTTCGGAAACCGCGGTTCGGGCCAGGCGCTCCGCAGCATGGAATCCTGCGTGCGCCATGGCCGCCACAATTTTATCGACTTCCTCCTGCGAAAATTCTTTGAAAAGATGTTGCGCTGCTTTCGCTTTTGTGCAGAGATTTCGAACTTCCTGCACCGCTTGTAAATCTTTGTCTAAAGTCACCGTATTGCCTCAACTTGTGTCTATTTTGGAATTAAAAATATCATTTAATTTCTAAATTGTCAAGAAAAAATGCGCTATTCGTATAAGTTAAATCGTATTTGAACGAATACTCGAGAAAGGCATGTTTTCGAATCCTCTTCGCGAAGGTGTTCCCTCGACAAAACTCAGGACAGGCCCTTCGACCATGCTCAGGACAAGCCCTGCCGAGCCAAGCAGGAATTCACCCTCGGCCAGGAGGCCTTCGGGAAGCCAAGAGTTCCATTTCAGAAATGGTTGTAGGGTTTACACGAGCTAATCGCAGTTACCGATCTTCATCCTGAAATGCGGAGATTACTATAATGATTTGCAAAAATGAATCTCTTGCTGTTTTGGCTTTTGACACTATCGCAAAAGAATTAACTTCCGCACCGCAGAAACCCCCTTCGTTTCAAATTTGTAGAAATACAATCCTGAAGCCACGTCCCGGCCGCGGTCGTTTTGGCCGTCCCAGATAATTCGAAATGTGCCGGCCGGAGAATTTCCATATAATAAAGTGCGAATTTCCTGGCCGGTGACATTGAATATTTTCAAGGAAATTTTTGCTGCTTTGGAGACAGAATAGCTGATCTGGGTTTGCGCATTAAATGGGTTGGGATAATTTTGGCTGAGCATAAATTCAGCGAGCGGATTTTGGGAGATTGGCTCCACAGAATTGACCAGGTCGATGACAAAATCCGCATAAACCGGCAGATGATCCGAAGCCCAGAACAGGGCGTCGGCGACGCTGTCTGCTACGGCCAGGTTGAATCTATCGTTTATGGCGAGATTAAAATGCCGGCCATCGTTGCCAAAAGCGGTATAGGAGTCTGGCAGGAGGAACATGCCTATTTTTTGCCGGATGCTGTTCGAGATGAGCAGCATGTCAAAACGATCGTCCAGCCCGCCTGCAGAGCCGTCGTCGCTGAGCACGGTATCGCGGGTGGACTGGGTGTGAATGCGGGCGAACAAAGGATTGTTGTTCCAGGTGCCGATGGCATTCAGAGGATCGAACAGGCGGCCATCGTTGTCTGCCTGACTTTCGGTCAATCGAAGAAATGCCGATTCCGAGGAGCCAGAAATGTTAAAATCACCGCCGACGATGAAATGACTGCCGGCGGGCAGTTCATTTAAGTGATTTCGCAAAATGGTGGTTTCAAACCGGCGCTGGTTTTGATCACCGTCGTTGAAACCCGCTTTTAAATGCAGAGAATAGAGCTTGAATTCCACGCCGGAAACCTGCAGCGTGTATTGCGAAATGTCGCGCAGGGTGGTGCGGACGCGGCGAGTCGAAATCAGAGCGATATTTTCGTTTTTGTAAAACAAACTGTTGTTGGTGTCCGACCCCTGGATAAACGGCGATTTTAAATACAAGCCCGGGGTTGCTGAGTTGAGCACTTCCTCCAAAAATCGATTCTGAGCCGCCTCAGAAACCAGCTCCTGAACGATCAAAAGATCCGGATTCATGCTGTGCACCACGGTGCGAAAGTAGGGCAGACGCGTGTCGGTGAATTCATCGAAATTGAGCAGATTGTAAGTGGCGATACGCAGAGTGTCTGTTTGCGCGTGAGCCGCACCAGTGATGAACCACAGTAGCAGTGCTATGCGGGCAACAGTTTTTTTCATGCGCTTAAAATCCCTCGTCGAAGTCGCTGGAGAGCTTAAAGCGCACGATGCGGTTGTTGCCGGTATCCGCCACGTACAGCACCTGATCATCATCTACATCGAGGTAAGCTATGCCCCTGGGATTGCGGAATTGCCGATCGCCGTCGCCAGTGCCGCCAAAAGACAAAATGGAAATTTCGTTGCGGTCCCGTAAAAATTCCCCGTTGCGGTTGAAAACAAACACGCTGTCCGCTTTGGAGTCGATGACGTAAATGCGCTGTGAATTATCCACGGCCACGTCCTCGGGCAGGTAGTCGAGGATGCCATCGCGGGAGTCGTCTTTAAAGTGGTTGAAAAAATCGACGTTGTCTGAAGGGGAAATGACCGGTGTGAACGGCGGTAAGACGTTGCCGCCGCGCAGCCATTGCAGCTTGAAGACTTCGCCGATCTGGGTGAAGACAAAGCCCTCTTCGTTGATGATGGTACTCAGATTGCCCGTGGGAATCAGGAAAGAGGTGATGCCCGTGGGCACGTTGGCGGTGCCCACGCCGGTGCCCGGAAAGATGGTGGGCTTGAGCGTGCCGTCGTTATGATCGAATTTGAAGATGCGGTTGGAGCTGCTGTCCGTGACGTAGAACTCGCCTTTGGCGCCGAAAGCTGCCACCGCGGTAAACGAGGCCGAGCTGGCGCCGGTGGCCACGGTGTCAATGGGCGCCTGGCTGATCAAGTGATTCTGCGCCACCAGGTCGATGCGGAAGACGTAACGGCTACCGTTGACGATGAGCAAGTTCAAGTGGCTGTCCTGTCCGATGGCCAGCGGACTTTCCAGCGGCTGCGAAATCCCCTGCACGCGCCCGGATTTGTCCAGCATGATCACGCGGTCGTTGCCGGTGTCGGCCACATACAGCAAGCGGTCCAGGCCGGTGAAAATATCTTCCGGTGCATTGAGATCGATTTGCAGCGCCTCCGCGCCCCAGTTAAACGGCAGAAACTGTTCTTGTGTGGTGGAGGGTTGGTTCGGAGGCGTGGGCAGATCGATCTTGTTGCCGCAGCCGATGGCGATAATAAAAAACGAGAGGATGTGTAATTTAAAATTTTGTTGTAAGAATTTCATCTCATTCATCATTCATAAAATTTGATTATGTCTTTTTTGCTGGCGTATTGCTGTTTATCATTTCTCAAAAATTCAGATATTTTTGACTCTGTTGATTAAGTCATTTTTCCATCACTCTTCATGCTGAGCGGAGTCGAAGTATGATGAAAAAACAACGGGTTACGGCTATTCCAAAATTCACTTCGGGACTCACGCTGAATGTTTCTCGACTTAATCAACAGAGTCATTTATGAATGCCTTTTTTATTTCCCATAAATGCATGCTCATTTTATATTTCATCCCGACCCGTCGGGAGTTTTGGAATTTTCAAGATAGCCCATAACTATAAACGTGCCTCCCCTTCGACTTCGCTCAGGGCAGACCCTACGGGGTGATTTAGTGCAAAACGTCACTTTGCCTGTTGAACGAACCCCGTAGGGGTGAAATAGGGCTTTTACTTAAATCAAACCCGTAGCTATTATGAATAAAAAGTCAGAGACGATCTCTGAGAAATCCAGAACAAAGAATCTAAAAACTCAAATTCAAAGTAAATCGGTTCAAATTTCCCAGCACGCCGAATTGTGAGTAACTGTAGTCCAGTTGTACAATTAAGGACTCGATGGGCAAATAAATTCCAAAACCTAAACTGACTCCGCCCACTTCGTCGATCTTTTTGTAACCTGCGCGCAAGGCCAGTTTGTTTTTGAACCAGTATTCTCCGCCGTAATTGAAATTTTCCGAATCATCGTTGGGATGATCCAGCTGAAAGGCCAGAATAGCGCGGTTGTTTTCGCGTTGGATGAGGTCGAACGCAAAGCCGAAACGCAGCAGCAGGGGAGCAGGAAACGATTCAAATTCCACATTGCCGCGGGGCTGACCCAGGAAGTCAGTGACCGAACCGCTGGTTTTAAACTCCGCTCCAAAATTGCTGATGCTCACCGCAAAACGTGAACCGCGAAACCCGACTTCATAAATGGTTCCGACATCGATGAGAAAGCCGGACATGTTCACCGTGGCCAGGTCTTCGCGTACGTATTTCACGGTAACCCCGGTGCTGAATTTGTCGGTGAGCTGCCGGGCATAGGACAGGCCGAGCATGATGTCGCTGTAGCCAAACGATTCGCCAGTTCCAAATGGCTGCACTTCGGTGGTGACGTTCATATCGTTGGTGTGCAGCGCGATGAAGCTCACGCCGATGGCGTTGTAGTCGCCGATTTTACGGGTGTAGGCGATGAATTCGTGGCCGATGTCCGCAACGTATTCAATATGGGAAAAATGAAAGTTATTGTCGTCAAGATAGGTCATGCCGGCTGGATTCCAGTAAAGCGCAGAAACGTCGTTGGCCAAAGCCACGAACGCCTCCCCCATGGAAGATGCCCGGGCGCCCACGCCTATTTTCAAAAAGGACATAGCCGTGGTGCCGGCGCGTTCACCACCCAGTGCCGGGATGAGCTGGGCCTGGGCCAGTTGCGACGAAAATGCGCCACTCAACAGAAAAAATAACACTACCTTGTTTTTGAATTTCGACATGTTAACCTCAAAATCTGCGCTTGCTCAATAAAGTTTGTTGCCTTATACCCTATACTCCATACCCCTTTTCTCAATTCCCTCTTGCCACCAAAATGTCGCCAGCGGCCCGATAAGTGGTATCATCGGTGCTCACGGTGATGTGAACTTCATAACAGCCGTCTGCAACCGGGGCACCCATGTCATCCTTCAAATCCCAGAGAACCATAAAGAAGCCAGCTTGCGCTTGCTGATCTACCAGGGTTCTGAGAGTGTCGTTGACGGTGACTTTCACCTGCTGGCGTGCCTGCGGTAACGCATAGTTGATGGCACAGGCGATTCTCGGAGTATCTCCGCCAAAAGTAGAAGCCATCGTGCCCGCCGGATTGGGAAAAGCCGGCTTGACTGAAAAGGACGGCGGAAAATTGAGCTTAGATGGCATTCTTGGCTGCCAGTCGCTGGCGTCATCCACTCCAATAATTTTGCCCAGAGAATCCGTGACCGTAATGCTGCACAACAGGTTGTTGTTCGTGCCGTCTGCCACTTTTTGCTGGCATCCTGTATTTAACTGCGCACTCACAAAAATGATCGCAACTACGAATGTTATTCGGTTGCCAATCAGATTCAGTTTTTGAGTCATTTTTATTTCGTATTTTTAAAATGCTCACTTCTTTAATATATATTGTTTCTGAATGAAAATTCAACTTTTATGTCATTGCGAACGACCCCCGCTAAGCGGGGAAGTGAAGCATTCTCCAGATATGGTACAGGGAGATTGCTTCGTCCCGAATAAAAATCGGGATTCGCAATGACTCCAATTCAATTGGTTTTTGTTCATTCACTACCTACCACTGAAAAGACGCTCCCAGCAACACCTGCCGCGGTGCGCGAAAGCGCGCCGGATTAAACGGATCCACAATGGGCCGACCGGGTTCGGTGGCGTTGAAAACCAGCGGATCCGTGGGCTCGCCATCGATGATGATGAAATCGCCGGTGCGATAGGCCTGTCCGGTAAAACTGTTGATGATAGTGTCATTTTTGCGATCAAACAGATTTCGGACTTCAGTGAAAAAGGTGATATTGAGCCCGGCGATTTTAAAATATTTTTCAAAATTTAAATCCACCACCGACCAGAAGCGGGAAACTTTAGAAAATGGATTCTGGTTGTCCAGCACAAAATTGCCCGAGGGGCTGAGTATGAACGGCGTGTACCGGCGGCCGGATTCAAGAAACCAGTGCAGATTGAGATTCCAATCATCGGGAAATTTGATGCCAAAAACATTCGGCCCCTGACCTTTTCTCAGAAACAGGTTGATGTTGGTGTTGAACTGGATTGGCCGGTCCCAGCGTAAGAAATTTTCCTTGATGGGCTCTTCCTCGATTTCGCCGGCAAACACCAATAAATTATCCTGCGGCGAGGAGTTTTTGCCGGTAGCGATGGAAAAGGTGCCGCTGATGGAGCCCGAAAGAAAACTGCCTGCCCGTTTCTTGAACTCCACATCGATGCCGCGCACCCGGGCAAAGTCCAGGTTGAGATAGGTTAGGAAATCCCTCTCACGTCCTCTGCCGCGCACATTTTTAGTGGTGACGTAATCGAATATGTCGCGGTTGTAAAGGGTAATGGTTAAAACATCGTTAGCCGTGAACTGGTGTTTCAAGCCCAGCTCATACGTAACCGTGGTTTCCGGGTTTAAATTTGGATTGCCCTTTACCTGAAACGACGAGCGTGCACTGGACGCGCCCAGTTGCGTGTACACAAACTGCGGTTTCGGGCGCTTGGAAAAATGCCCGTAAGAAAAAAAGAAAACCTGGTGATCCGAGATCGGATGGGAGATGCCCAGTCTCGGCATCAACCGGCCCTTCACTCGTTCGCCCAAAAGACCGACGGTTTCATCCAGGTACGTATCGTAGCGCCGCTGCCATATTTCACGATCGTTGGCGGTGAGGCTGACGTCGTTGCGGAAACGATTCAGCGCATCCACCACAAACTGGCCGGGCACCCAGTAATCATAACGCAATCCGATGTTCACGATCAAGCCCTCGCGGGTGATGCGGTCCTGCACGTAAAAAGCTCCTACGCGTGGATTGACGCGGTAGATATCGTTGTTTAATCCTAGACCGCCAAACCAGGGGCGTACGATTTCCAGCATCTGCATCTCCTGAAATCCCATCTCAATGCCTGCTTTAATATTGTGGATTTGATTGGGGATGTAGGAGAAGTCACCTCGCACCGTGAATTCTTCAACATAATGATCGTGCCAGTTGGAGCCGTTGCCCACGTCCAAAAAACCGTCGGATTTGATGGTGATGAATTCTCCCCGCGGGTCGCGAAAATACTGCTCGTTTGGGATGCCGCCTTCGGGCACGGTGACGATGTCTTCCGATTTGACGTACTCGCTCCAGTGCAGATCCCCAACCTGGCTGCGAAGGTTGGTGAAAAACCGGCTGAGCCGCAATTCATAGAACGACTTGTTGCCCAGCGTTTGTGTCCAGGTCACGGATTGCTGGTTGATGTCATGAGTCAGCACATTGAAATTATCTAAAATATTTTGAAATCGAAAAGGGTAGCCCGGTCCGGCCCGCTCAAATTCCAAAGTGGTTTGTAGCGCCTGTGTGTTTTGACTGGAAGTGAGAGAGCGGTTAAAGGAAAATTTCAGTTTGTGCTGAGGAGTGATGTTCCAGGTAAGCTTGGCCAGTCCGGACCATTCGTTGTTTTGCCGGGGGGCAAAGAATTTGGATGCAATAGCCGGGTTTAAATTGGTGGCTTTTTCCAAATAGCTGTCGCTGAGAAAAAACGAACCGCTAGCAAAAAATTTCATTTCCCCGGGAATGTCTATCCCGAGTGGTTTCAAAAAATAGCTTGTAATCGGCTCCGGGCCGGAGAGGCTGAGCTCCACGGCGTCGGTGTTGAAGTTCTCGTCCCAATCCGGGCCAAAATGATCTAATTTGTACGACACCGAGCCGTGGTACTTGGCAGACCCCTCTTTGGTTTTTACCTGCACGATGCCGGACATGGCCTGGCCGTATTCTGCAGCAAATCCGCCGGTGATGACTTCCACCTCTTCGATGGCGTTGGCGCTGAGCCGCAAGCCAAAGCCCGTACCCGACAGCGGATCTTCCACAGAAATACCGTCCAGTAAATAGGCGCTTTCGTAAGCCCTGCCGCCGCGGATGTGAATTTCGTCGTCCATTTCAACCACGCCGCTCTGGTTGGACACAATATCTTTGACGTCCTCCACCACCTGGAACTTGATGTCGTCCGAAGTGATGCGTTTGCGGGTGGCGGTATCTTCCACGTCTAAAAGCGGCTTATCCCCGATGACCGTCACCTCCTGACCCAGAGCCAGCACCGTGGACTGCAGCGCGATGTTAACGGTGGTAACTTCGTCGGCGTGCACCTTGACGCCGGTTTTTTGCACCACCGTGTAACCGATGTAGGAGAATTTCAAATTGAACACGCCGGGGTTCATGTTGGGAATTTCATAATACCCTTCCAGGTCGGTGGCGGCGCCGTAGTACGTTCCCAGCACCGACACGTTCACACCGGGCAGCCCTTCGCCGGTTTCGGCGTCGGTAATCCGGCCTTTGATGCGGCCTTTGCTCTGAGCGTACAAACTGGCAGTGAGCAGAAGAGCAAGGCACGTGAAATAGATAATTTTTCGCAGCATAACCACACCTATTGTGAAAAATTCTGAAATACTCTCAAAATGAGTTCTTTGGCCTGGGATTTGTCGATTTTCGTCAACGGAAATTCCAGCAGTACTACGGAGTTGTCGGCGGTTTTTACTCCGATTATGGGCTGCCCGTTGTACAAATTACCGCGTACTTCGGAAGCCGGCGGTAACTGGTAGAGCGGCACGGCGTCGGGTTTGGGATACAGCCCGAAAATCTTGCCGATGAGATTTAATGAGCCGGAGCCGGGGGCGATGGACAGCTCCGGATAGCTTGAGCTCAACGTCTGAAATGTCGTGCCCTGTAAAATGCGGTTGATCTCTTTTCCCACGGTGTCGCTCACCGCTTTGATGGGCAAAAAAGTCAGCAGACTGTCCTGGGCGTCGCGGAAATTGAAAATCCACTGGGAGCGGTCCTGCAGCGCCGCGCCTTCGAAGCCGGTCAAGAGGATGTGGCCGCCGGCGCCCAGATAGCTGATGATGCCCTGTTGACTGGCTGCTAAAGTGGGGCTGCCATCCGCCCACCAGACGATTTTATCGAACAGTTTCAGGGTTTCGGTGAAATCTAAAAACGAAGCCGGCAGACCGTTGCGAGCCAGGTCGTAAATGGAAAAAGCTTCACCAGCGGCATCAAAAAGCTCTTTAAAAAATCCCCGACTGACGCTTTCATCTTCACTGGTAAAGTCATCGATGAAAAGCAAATTGCCCACTTTGTCTTTGACATACCAGATCTCCCCTTCGCCGGGATATTCGAGAATGTTGCTAAAAGCCTGACCGCGATCCGCCGCGCGCACTAAAAACCGGTTGTCGCTATCGGTGATCAGCCCGCTGTCTGGCGTGAGAGTGACGAAACTTTTTTCGGGCGCCAGCCGCCGCCAGGGGATTTCACTGCCAACAGGTGGATTGATGGCGAATTCGAAAAATTCCAGGTCTTGCTGACCGTCGATATCCGTGGCGTTCCACGAAAAGGTCACCACCGGAAAAGTGGTGTCGATGGGTAGGGAATTCAGACGAAACTGAATTTCCGGCGGCGAGTTTTCGACCGGAAACGCCTGAAACGCCGGCGTGGGGTCCACGGCCTCCTCATTATCCACCGCAGATATGTAAAAGGTAAAGGTGGTGTCGTTGGGTCCCACCGGCACGTTGAAGGTGTCGGACAGGGCGGTGGTGAAGCCCTTGAGACCGCGGGCGTCCAAGGTGTCCGACAGGGAAGGTTTGCCAAAAAACGAATACACAAAACCGATCACCAGACCGTCCGCATCATCGCCCCACCAGTGCAGCACCAGTTGACTGGAGGAGGTGTCCACAACGGCCGCGCTATCCGCCAGAAACACACTCAGGTGGGTTTCCGGCGGTTGATTAGCCGAGGTACCGGTAATGTCCTTGCTGCAGTTTGTCCAAAATAACTGGACTAAAATAAACAGACTAATGCAAAGAAAATTACAGCATTTGCATATAGAGGTTACTTCTTTCATTTTAGAGTCTTTTATTCAATTTCATAAAGTATCAAACTGCCATTTCCCACTGGGCGTTTTAGTGGCAACCTGAATTGCTTGTTGGGGCTGTCCAAAAAGTCAAAAAATGTCTTTGCGAGGAGTCCCGATTTTTCTTTAAATCTTTCAATAATGAATATCGGGACGACGAAGCAATCTCCCGATTTTAGGTACGAATTAAGGGATTGCTTCGTCCCGCTCAAAACGCGGGACTCGCAATGACAAAATCCTTTTTGAACCGCCCCAACAAAAGTGAAGTTGCCATTTAATCCTTAACTTGACGCCAAAACGCCCAGCTGGGAATGACCTTTCTTTTCCTGTTAAAATTATTTCAACAAGATCATTTTATTTGATCGTTCAAATTCCCCTGCTTGAATCTGGTAAATATACAATCCGCTGGGCAGCGCAATTCCGCGCTCATCGGCGCCGTTCCAGACAATTTTATGTTCACCGGCAACTTGTTGACCATCCATCAGCGTGCGCACCAACTGTCCCATGATGTTATAAATTTTCAACTGTACTTGTTGAGCTGAGCCCAATCGGTAGCGAATGGTGGTTTCTGGATTGAACGGATTCGGATAGTTTTGCAGCAGGGCAAATTTATCTGGTACGTTCGAGGCTACTTCGTCCACGTCCGTGACGATGTCCTGAAAATCGGCATTGTTTCGCGGCTGCAGTTTGAAATTGCTGAAAGAGAAATCGAGTACGCCGGTCAGGCTGCCAATGGTGGTTCCAAGCGGCAGGAAATCCGCCGAGTTCGTATCTGTAGTGGTATAGGTATAAAGTCCGCGATCATCCACCCGCACCTCACCGCTGCCATCGTCAACGGCCCATTCGCCAAAGTTGCTCGGGGCATCGGGATTGGCGTCGGTGATATCAACGTTTGAAAGCTTAATGTAAACACTTTCGAAGCTTTCGGCTGTGGCGCTACCGGTATTGACTTGACCGGTCATAACCTCAGCCGGAGCAGGTAATGGATTGCCCGTGCTGATAATTTGCAGCGCGGTCACATTGTCGATTTCAGTGAGATCGCGAAATTCGGTTACTCGGCCGGTGACCGACACCGAATCGCCTCTTCCCACCAGATTGTTACCGGAACCAGTAAAAACCGTGATGCCGTTCCAGGCACCGGCACCTTGCTGCAAGAAAAATCGTCCGCCAAAATCGA
>JBHHXN010000113.1:0-17472 GCA_046757025.1 bacterium | reverse complement strand
TACAGGCTGAGTAATGGTTTCATCTGAATCATCATTTTTTTAAAAAAACAAAAATGTAAAAAAAGTTCTTGACATATTGAATCACATTTGTTATAATAGGGCATACCTAATATACCAAATATACCAACCTTGATATAGTGCGCTAAATTAAACCTGTTTTAACCCCTCGAAAGGTATCTATCGTGGATATTGATTTCGAAAATCCTTCGCCTCTTTATCGCCAGGTCGCTAACGCCATTAAAAAACGCATCGCGAATGGAGAGCTGACGGTAGGCGATCCCATAGGTTCACAACAGGAATTAGCACAAAAATATACAGTAAGTCTGATCACCATCAAAAAAGCCATGGCGGATTTGATCAACGAAGGGGTGCTGTTCAGTCGGGTTGGTAAAGGCACTTTTGTGGCGGCGAAAGCCACGGCTCCGAAAATTTCCATGCAGGCTTCCATCGGCCTGGTATTTCGTGATTTGAAAAGTCCTTTCTTCTCTCTTCTCATTCCCAGCATCGAAAAAGTCCTTTCCGAACAAGGATATAACATTTTGCTTTCAACTTCTTCCAATCAGATTGATAAGGAAGAATACCAGATAAATCACTATCGCAATCTTCAGGTGAACGGTTTGATCATCGCCTCCATGACGCAGGTTCAGCAGGCCACCGCGGTCATTCGAAAATTGCAGGAAGAACGCTTTCCTTATGTGGTCATTTCTTACATCGAAGATGAAGATATCAATTATGTTGGCAGCGATCATGAGTTTGGCGCATATTTGGCGACGGAACATCTCATCAAGCTTGGTTATGAAAAAATTGGCTACATCAACGGCGAAGTGGGCAACCATCTGGGTGAGCTGCGGAAAAAAGGTTATCTGCGAGCGTTGCAGCAGTATGGCAAAGTTTATCGGGAAGATTTTGTTTATCGACTGAGTGACCGCGGCGGTTGGCGCGAATATCATTCAGGCTACGAGATCGGAAAACATTTTGTTGAGCTGTCGGAGCGGCCGGATGCGATGTTTGTTTATAATGATCTTTCGGCTTTAGGCTTTCAAAAAGCCATTCTTGAAAGAGATTTGAAGATTCCGCAGGATGTCGCTTTGATCGGATTTGATAACATCAAACGCGGCCGCATCGCCCAAGTGCCTTTGACCACCATCCAGCAGCCTACCGAACAGATCGGGGAATTGGCCGCACAGACCCTCATCGAGAGAATTAACGGAGGCAGCCCACCCAGGCGCATCATTTTGAAACCGAAGCTCATCATCCGTGAATCGTGTGGAGCAACAGTTCAAGGGTCGGTAACGGTCAAAAAAGAAGAATTACGGCACGCTGTGGATCTTGATTGAAAAACAAAGGCTGCTGATTTTCTATTAAGATTGCCAACCAAGGCTATCATCTTCCGAAGCTTTTTCGTTGTTTTTAATGAAAATATTAAGGAGAATGGTCATGAAGCATCGACAGTATTTGACGATTTGTGTTCTGCTGTGTTTTGCAGGAATTGTTTTTGCAGGCGGTACGGGCCAGATAAACGGTTCCGTGCGCGATGCTGAAACCGGTGATCCTTTACCTGGAGCCAATGTTTTGCTGCAAGGAACCGCTATTGGAGCCGCAACAGATTTAGATGGGGAATATCGCATACCGAGAGTTTCGCCCGGCAATTACACGCTTGTGGTCTCATTTATCGGTTATAAAAAAATGAGTATGCCGGTGAAAGTTGTTGCAGATGAAACGGCTCAGATAAATGCCGAATTGCATTTTGAGGTGATTGAAGGCAAAAAGGTGGTGGTAACTGCGCAGTTAGAGGGGCAGGCTCAGGCTATCAACCAACAGTTGTCTTCCAATACCATTGTCAACGTGGTTTCGGCGGACCGTATTCAGGAATTACCCGACGCCAATGCCGCCGAATCGGTGGGCCGGCTGCCCGGCATTTCTATTAAAAGAAGTGGCGGTGAGGGAAACAAAGTGGTGATTCGAGGATTGTCGCCCACCTACAATTCTATCACCGTGGGCGGTGTACGCATACCAGCCACCGATCTTGAGGATCGAAGTGTTGATATGAGCATGATTTCGCCAGAGATTCTGGCAGGCATTGAAGTGACCAAGGTTCTCACACCCGATAAAGATGCCGACGCTTTTGGCGGTACGGTAAATTTTAAATTGGCCGATGCACCAATCGGGGGGTATCGACAAAATTTTCGTTTTTATCAGGGTTATAATGCCCAGCGTGATGAGCCTGGACAATATAAGGGGAGTGCTATTCTCAGCAACCGTTTCTGAGACGAGAAATTGGGTCTCATGGTCACAGTTAATATCGAACGCGCTCAGCGCGGGACCGACAAATTTGAGGCCGGATATAATCTCGCTCATGAATTACGCGAAGGTGAAAATATCGCGGATGTAATTCGTGCGGAAGAGGTTAGTTTTGATTATGTCAATGAAGTTCGTGAAAGACAGGGGTTCAGTGTGTTGATGGATTATGAACTGCCGCATGGAAAATTGATGTTCAGCAATTTCATAAGCCAGTTGGACCGTCACGAGAAAATCAGGACAGATCAATATAATACCGATTCGAACAACCACAGCCGCAGATTTCGTGAGCGGAAACGCCAGCTTGATATCTTGACAAACTCTATCTCCGGGGAACATGAGCCGGGCTTCGGGCAGATTGATTGGCGTCTATCTCGTACCGCTTCACTAACCCGGCATCCGTTTGATAGCCGGTTTCGATTCAGGGAAAATAGTGGATTTGACGCTTCTCAACTGGTGGGAGCGCGTTCACCAGAGCAAATCATATCTGCCGCATACAATAATTTGGATAACTCCTTTCTTTACCGAGGTGATTTTTTTACTGAAAAATCCGAGGAAACCGATTATAATGCTCAGATCAATGTTAAAATGCCTTACATGTTCAATAAACAAATAGCCGGGTATTTGAAATTTGGTGGCAAGTATATCAACAAAAGAAAAGAACGGGATAGGGGACATTCCATGAGCCGTCTGGACGTTCACCAGGGTCCCGAGTTTGTATTTCACCACACTCGCTATGGTGATCCGGATTTTGAGTATGGCTGGACGCTTGCAGGCGATGCACGTATTTATAATTATGTTGATCCCAATTTCAACGTAGGTCCATCCTTTTTGGGGGGGGGAGTACAGTGATTTAAACATTTTTGATGTGGCACTGGACCGCGATGAATTAAATCATTTTCTTAGATCCTATCTTGCTGATTCGTTATACCGTTTTTCCTCTGTCGCAGATCTCGATGATTACGAGACCGAAGAAGAGGTATTGGCTGGATACATAATGACCGAAATAAATTTTGGCCGCTTTTTTATGTTCATGCCCGGCGTGCGTTATGAAAAAACCAATGCTACAATGACCGGCCGACAAGGGATCGTTCCCAAGGAATTTGATGAACCTTCTCTGGAAAATCCATTGGTCTCAGATACGACGGCTACTAATAACTATGGTCGCTGGTTTCCGATGTTTCACGTGCGTGTCCGTCCCGCCGGCTGGTTCGACATTCGACTGGCTTATACCCGGACCGTCTCCCGACCCCAGCTCAGTTGGATGCTGCCAAAAAGAAAGGTCCATGGAAGCGAGTTTCGTGTTGAATTTGGACGTCCCGATCTGAAACCCCAAATCTCGACAAACTACGATGCGTTTTTGTCATTTTATGGTAACCGGGTTGGTCTGTTTACCATCGGTGGTTTTTATAAAAAAGTCGATGATCTCATATTTAAGCGTGAAGGGCATCTGATTCTGAATCCGGATGCGGAAGGGTTGCCTTCGAATTTAAAAGGCATGACCCTCGATCGCCCAGAAAATAGCCCCTTCAAAACCGAAATTAAAGGCTTTGAAATCGAATGGCAGACCAATTTTCACTGGCTGCCGCGTCCATTTGATGGGCTCGTTTTAAACGCCAATTTTGCTCATATCTGGTCTAAGACACGATTTCCGCGGTCATTTGTCAGATCCGAACCCGCCCCCCCTCCGATTTTTAGAAAAAGGACGGTGGTCGATTCCTCGCGTGTTGGGGACATGCCGGATCAGGCGGATGACATCGCCAATCTGTCCATCGGATATGACAAAGGACCGTTCTCCGCACGCTTTTCCATGCTTTATCAAGGCAAAACATTAACTATTGTCGGTGAGCGTCCGGAATATGACGGATTCACTGCTGATTTACTGCGATGGGACGTTTCCATAAAATATAGATTGACCAGCCAAATTGGTCTCTTTGTTAGTTTGAACAACGTCACCGATGAACCAGACGAGTCCTTTCAGCAAGCCACGCGTTTCCCAACTCAGCGGGAATTCTATGGTTGGACGGCTGATTTTGGCGTCGGTTATAAATTTTAATATATTATTGACTAACATTTCTCACTTCAAATTATGAATTTATGTTTTGAAAAAACAGTTAAATAGAACATTTTACTTCATGCTGAGTCCCGAAGTAAATTCGGGAAATCCTGAAAACTATTTAATAATCCATCAAAACAGATTTTCAACTGGTCATCTATACAAGTTGGAAGCATCTAATGCCATATTATTAAGCAGAAATACATGAATTGAGTTAAAAAGCAAGAAAATAGATTAAAAAGGGAGGTGATAGATTCATTTTCAAAAAGCGAATGGTAAAAAATTCAATTATTCACCAAAACAGAGGAGGGAACATTATGAATCGCCAAGTGACGATGATTCTTTTTGTAATCTTTGCTTTCGCCATCAGCTTTATCACATCTGAAAAGACTATTGCACAAGAAGCGGATACCCTGGACGTACCACAAGGATTCGAAACATTGAATCTCGCTGTTGAAGGGGATACAACCGCGACTGGGGCGCCGAAGAACCTAAATCGAGTTTATCGTTTGGAACGGGGGGGGCTTCTATCTGTTGAACGGCACCGTTGAGGGTCTATCGGGGGTGCCTTTACGTGTGGTCGCTGCCGAAGGCGACGGCCCGCTGCCCATCATAATTCCTGCGACCGATGAAACTGGCGCAGCAAGCAGAGCCTTCAAACCCAACGACGATGGCCTATTTAAGGACTTGTATATTAGTGGTATAGATGATTTGGGCAACTTCACTGAGGATTCTAAAAACTCTATACGTGCCCAAAAGAAAGGCGGGCGTTACGAAATTTATGGCTGTTTTCTCGATTACAATTTCCAGTCGTTTGTCCGCATGAACGCAGATAGCCAAAAATTGTACATCAAGGATTCCATTTTTCGTAATTGCGGATCGTTGGTCGATCCGGGGGACAGCAAAATGATCGATACCCGTGGTCGTCATCAAGACACGGTGTTTGTTCAGAACAGCACTTTCTACTCCGGAACAGGGAGGTTGATCCGGTCTGATAGATCCCCAATCAATTACCTGATGTTCGACCATGTTACGGTTGTGCAATTTGGTGACCGTGTGGAAATCGAAAAGGTCATCGATGCCAAAATCACCAATAGCCTGTTTGTAGATATGCAGTTCGAGGGAACCATTTTAAGCCCTGGAAATCCTGCGGATACTTTACTGGCAGAAATCATCGATCTCGATTCACTCAAGGCTCCGGAGTTGAGGGCGGAAGAAGCGCGAAATATTATGTATTCCAACAATAATTTTGCATTTTCGCCGGAATTAATGGCCTGGTTTAATTCCGTGGACACATTGCATGCGCCGGTCTTATTTAATGATGTGGGGCAGGCTATGCTTGACAGGTTCCCAAACATGGTCGCTGAAAACAACATTTCTGAGCTGCCAACGTTCACCGATGCACCCCCAATTGCCCCGGTGGTCGCCTATGCACAACATCGACTTGCGACTAACCGAGACAATTTAAGTAACCCGGACATGCACCAAGATCGAAACGGGACGGGAGCGCTGGGCGATGATCCAAGCACTTTCGGTCCAGCTCCGGACGAGTTTGATTTTGATTATGCCACAACCGATGCGTCCTACACCCACGCAGAAGGCGGATTCCCACTCGGCGACTTGAATTGGTTCCCAGCGAAAAAAGCGGAATGGGAAGATTTTATAAGTGGTGTTGACGACGAGAATGAGCCTTCGGTACCCGACCGCTTTACATTGCAGCAAAACTACCCCAACCCGTTTAATCCGTCCACTACCATCGTTTATCGTTTAAACGTGCCATCCAACGTAAATCTCACGGTTTACAACATCCTCGGTCAAAAAATACGGACGCTGGTAAAGGATAAACGACAAGTGGCGGATGAGTATTCTTTTCAGTGGGATGGTCTGGACGACAACGGTCGCCGGGTAGCCAGCGGACTCTATTTATATCGGCTGGAATCGGATAAACAGGTGCAGACAAAGAAGATGCTGCTCTTGAAATAGAAGTCAGCCTATTGTAACGCAGACACTTTTTGATTAATTATCGTTCAGATTTTCAAAATGGGTGTGGCGCCAGTCCAGAATCGAAATTGTCAGCCTGAAGGCGACACACCCTGTTTTTTATCGAAATGAAATGATTGAGAAATCAGGAGCTTGAAAGGACGATTGTTTTTGGTTTGGTTGGCGCACATAGACCGTCGTCCTAACCTGATTGGGCAAATACCTGCGACGTAGGAGTCGCATGCATTAATTTTTCGAAACCGAATGATGAAAGGAATGACAGAATGAAGCGCAGTCTTGTTTTTTTATGGCTTTTGGTCTTGATGGCCAGTACTCTTTTTGCTCAGTCAAACAATTTGACCCTGCACTTATTTGGAAGTGCTTCTTTACCAAAAGGAGATTTTGGTAAGGAAATCGGTAATGATGCCAAAATTACCAGAAGGGCTGGTTTCGACATTGGGGAAAAGGTCGGACTCGCAAACACCGGATTTGGTGCTGGCGCAGAATTGATTTCACCTGTTTGGTTCAAGGGCCTCAACTGGGTTTTCAGTACCCGGGTTTTTGTTAATGCGGCTGACGAAGCCACGGTGCAGTCTAAATTTCGTTCTCTGCTCGGAGATTCTGTAAATGTAGAGTTTGAATTTGGCCGGTGGGTGAATGTTCCCATCATGACGGGTTTTCGTTACGATTTTCAGCTCATGAATGAATTTAATGTATATGGCATCCTGCAAGCCGGAGTAAATTGGTCCAAAGCAGCCTCGCGCAAAGCAACTCTGGATGATTTGACTGTTGAAGATACCGGTTTTGAATTTGCCAGAGACTTTGGGTTTGAATTTGGTCTGGGGCTGATCATTGCTCAAAGATACAATATCGGATTCAGATATTTAGCGCTGAGTTCGCCGCGGTATGAAGGCACGAGGAAGCTATCAGAAAGAATGTTTCCTGAAATTTTCAAGCGTGAGAACGCCATCCTGGGAGAAGAACGTACTGTTTCCATGTTTGTAGTGATGGTGGGGGTGCAGTTGTTCAAATGAACTGCCAGACGATGAACCGATGGCTGTTTGCTTGCCTTCTGATAACTTTCACATTCGGATGTAGGGCATTTCACAGCCAACGTACAAAAGAATATTCCAAAATCGTGTTCCTGTCCAATCGCGATGCGCCCAAAAGGCAATTTGATATTTTCATGATGAATCCGGATGGCAGCCAGCAAGAAAATTTAACCAAAGATTTATCTTCTGTGCGCAGTGTGTCCCGGCCGCTACTTTCCCCGTCGGAAACGAAAATCCTGTTTATCGCTTTTGAACAAGAAAATCCGGCTCTCCAGTTATTGGATTTTCAAAGCCGTACAATTCAGAATCTGACCGGTGTAGGTCTTGCCGACCCGCAAGCTTCCTTTAATCCCCAAGGCGACAAACTTGTTTTCGTAAAGAGAATGGCCGGCCGCCGGCAAATCCATGTCATCCATACAGACGGCTCCGGCGAACGAAATTTATCCGGAAATAAGCATGATGAATTCGATCCGGCATTTTCAGCGGATGGGTCAAAGCTAATCTTCGTCTCAAAGAGAGCGGGGGCAAACATAATCTGCACGATGGACACAGATGGCAGCTCTCGAAAACAGTTGACAACAGAATTTGGCGGCCATAACCGCTATCCTGTTTTCTCGCCGGATGGCGCTGAAATTGCCTTCAGCACGGAATTTGGTCAATTTTCAGATATCTATTTGATGAAGAATGATGGCACAAATTTGAAAAAGCTTACGAACAGCAATGCTTATAATACGCAATCCATTTTTTCGCCCGACGGTTCGAAAATTACTTTTCTATCCAATCAAAGAGGGATGAAATATCGAGATATCTGTATTATGGATACAGATGGCAAGGGCTTCTTGAATTTAACGAACGGATTAAATTATATCAACCAACATGCCACGTTTACTCCCGATGGCAAGTCGATTATTTTTGGTTCTGTCAAGTTCAACAATAGTGAGATATACAGAGTGGATATCAATGGACAAAATTTAAAGAATTTAACGAACCATCCTGAATGGGATCAATTTCCCACACTATAAATAATGAGCATTTACCTGAAAACAATGTTGATTAACTCACGGAGTTTTTATGAGATACATAACCAGCGCAGTGAGAAGATGTAAATTTATCCTAATCGGCTTTTTGATTTTTACTTTCTCGAGTTGTCAAAAACAATCCGAAAATTGGTGGAGCTCCGTGCCGTCGTTTGAGCCAAAGCCGGCAAAATTGCTCAAAGGCCCTTACTTGCAAAATGTCAAAACCGACGCCATTACCATCAAATGGGAAAGCCAACGGCCGAATATCGGCAAAGTACTTTTCGGTAAAAACGCCGTTGAGGAAAACGAAGTCGCTGAAACCGATTCGGCCGCTATTCATGAAGTGACGCTTACCGGCCTGGAAATCGAGACTGTTTACAAGTACCAGGTAGTCTCAGGCGACTTAAAAAGCGAAATTCATACCTTTGAAACAGCGATCAGGGAAGATTCGCCGTTTTCATTTGCGGTTTATGGCGACAATAAAGAGGGACCTTTTAATTATCAAAAGATCGCGAAGCTCATTTTGAATAAGCGGCCCAATTTTGTCATCCACAACGGCGACTTTGTTAATCGTGGCGGCATTTACAAACAATGGCAAAAACTGTTTTTCAATCCCGCCAGTAAAATGTTGAGCGAAATCACGTTATTCGGCGCAATAGGCAACCATGAAGACAATTCAGAAAACTACTACAATTTTTTCACTTTTCCAGGCAACGAGAAGTGGTATTCCTTTGACTTTGGCAATACGCATTTTCTTTTTCTCGATACAAATGAAGACGTGTTAACCGAAAATAGCGAGCAGATGAAATGGTTGCTCAAGGAGCTGCAAAACAACCAGGCCACCTGGACGATTGTCAATTCTCATCATCCGCCTTTTACCGCGGGCGGCAATTATTACCGCAACAGTCGAATAGAGCTGAAAAACCTGCTGCATCCCATATTCGAAAAATATGGCGTGGACGTGGTGTTTAGCGGTCATGATCACAACTATGAACGCAGTAAGCCCATCATGAGCAAAGCCGGCGCCAAACCGGTCACTTATGTCGTCTGTGGTAACGGCGGAACGCCCATGCGCTATATCGGCTGGCGTGAATGGACCCAGCATGCGGAGCGCGTTTTCGGCTTTGTGAAAATCAATATTGAGGGTCAGAAGCTGCACCTGAAGTCATTCAATATCAACGATGAAATCATCGATGAATTTACACTCGACAAAAGCGATCCCCAATCTGTGCAGGCGTATAAAGAGAATATCGTCTATCTCGAAGATATCGATGACCGCGTACAGGCCACGAAATATTACACTCAGGGCCGAAAGTTGCGAAAAGCCCGTAAATATGAGGAAGCCTTCCCGCTATTGAAAAAGGCGTTTGCTGCGGATTCCACTTGCATTGAAGCGCTGGCAGGTATGGCAAAATGCTATTTTGAATTCGGGAAAGTTGATTCAGCGATTGTGTTTGCAGAACAGGCCATTCAAAAGAAACCAAACTATCCTTTTAGCTACGAGGTTCTGGTAGATATTTATCATTCAAAAGGCGATTACGAACAGGCTATCGCCTGGTGCAAAAAATGGCTAACTTACGAAAAAGACAGCTCGGATGCCAATAGTGAAATAGCCGACATTTATAAAAAACAAAAAAAATATGATTTAGCTATTGCAGAAATGAAAAAGGCGATTCTGATCAATCCTGCCGATTCCGATCTTTATAAGGATTTAGGAGAGCTGTATGAAAAAGTGAATGACAGAGAAAATGCTCTTATCGCTTATCAAAAGGCTTTAGACTGGTACCTGGACGAAGACGAAGATGAGGATATTCTTGAGATAAAAGCGAAGATAGAAGCGTGGAACGACCCCGGCAAATTTCCCGGAACAAATTGAGTGAAAAGCCGATCGTCCGCCAGTGGATACCTTTTGATGTTAAAACCTGGAAAGGGGTAAAATAATATATGCCGAAATGCAACGTCAGGATAGATGTGTTAAAACGACATTGGGCGCTGTTTTGGCTTTGTAGTCTGAGTTTTCTGTTCGTTATGCCAGTACAGGCACAAAAACAATTTCCGCTGCAATTTGATTTTGGCCCTGCGCAGGGTAAACACAAACGGGGATTTACAATCGTTCACCGAAACACTATTTATGATCCTGTTACAGGTTACGGACTGCTGCAGCCTGCTGAAAGTGATTTCAGTTCTCAAGCCGGCTCTAAACATGCGGATGAAATGAAACATGACGGTGTGGCTTCCAGAGAGTCCCTGGTTTTCAAGGTGGACATTCCGCCAGCAAAATATTGGGTTGAGTTATTTATGTCAGGGGGTGAAAAGGGGACCTGGAGCGGTCAGATATCGGTAAACGGTGAGCTTTTGGTGGATACGATTTATACTTACCAGACGGGGTTTGAAGGTGAATCCCCGCCGGTTTATTGGCAATTGCTGCACGAAGTGGAAGTTGAAGGCAACTCGCTGACTATAAATGTCATCGCCAATGACCAGAGCGCCACGCTCAACGGAATTTTGATTTATCGTGCTCTTCTGGGGCCTTTGACTTTGAGGAATGGGCAGGTGCGGACGTCGGTAAAGCTACGGGCGCCCAACGCTACCCTGGCGCTCGCTTTGATCAACAAAGGCCGGCCGGTAGAAGCGCAGAGAATTATTGCTCCCATCCCGGAGCGCGAATTTGGATTTGAAAAAGCGCTGTTGCTGCTGGCCCTGGCTGGCCGTCTGGAAGTGCCGCAGCCGCGCTCCTTGATTGAATGGGCCGCGCGTTTGCTGCGAGACGAGTGGCAGACGAATGCCAATCCCGGTGCGGCCTTTAATCTGCATTTCGCTCAATTGTTTATAGAGGCGGATAACTATTTCAAAATGGGTGGATGGGATTGGGCCCGTGAATCGAGCGGCCAGGGGATTTTTACACGCCTGGACATGGCCGGATTTGCACTTGAAGAAATTACTCAGGTTCCCCAGCATCCATTGTATCATGCTGCGCTTTGGCACCTTGGCAAGCTCTCCTTCTGGGGCTGGGTCGAACAACACGACCCCTGGCAAAAAAACAAAGCCGATGCCTGTTTTGCCATTCTCAAACCGTTTAATCCCAACCACGCGCTGTTGCACCTGTACCTGGGAGAATATCTTCCCTCTATAGGTGGAGCGCTTATGGATGAGCAAAAAACCCCACTCTGGGCATTGACAGCTAATCGAGCCTTAAAAGAGGTAAATGAAATTATCCATTACTGGGTTGAAAATCGCCAGGCGGAAAACGGCGAATTTGGTGGCAAGTACGATGACGACGTGGAGATGCTGCGCTGGTGGCCGGTCGCGCGTTTGGCCGCAGATGATCAAACGGCGCTAAAAGGCATGCGGAAGCTGGTGGATGGCATCTGGAACAGCGGCTGGATTGTAAACGGATTTTCGCGCAAGCTGAGAGATGTGGAGCACGCAGCGGAGCCGGTGGCAGATACGCAGCCGATGATGATCGGTCTGGATTACGGTAATCCCATTTATGTGGAGCGCTGCATGGAAAGCATTCGCGGGCTGCAGGAATTATGGACCGGCGTCAACAGCCGGGGGCACCGCCATTTTAAATCGAGCTGGTATTCTTCTACAGCCATCGATACCCGGCCGCCGCGAGATTGTGACGTACCCATGAATGCACGCACCGTAAAAGCCGCGACCTGGCTGGCGTGGTACAACCGGCATCCGTTTGCCATGCAGTTTCTGCGTGAATGGGCGGACGCCTGGCTGGAAGATTGCCTGCGTACCGATAAAGGCAAACCGTATGGTGTGGTGCCAGCCGCCATCCGTTTTGAAGATGATGCCATCGGCGGCCACGCGGACAACTGGCATCACCCCGGCATGTTCTGGCACTACTATAATTTCCGCGGCGGTACCCGCATGCTGCAGCAATTTCTGGCGACGTATTTACTTACCGACGATGCGCGCTACTTGCAGCCCATTGAGCTCGCTTTGAAGATAGTTGTCAAGTATAGGGGAGAAATCCTGGAAGATGCACTTATGGGCAGCGAGACCTGGGTCGCGGGCATTCTTTCTAAATCAGGCGGGTTCAAGGAGCTCATCGAGCAATGGCGCTTGTTAACCGGTCGTTTCACATACGATGATATCATCTCAAAAGTCGGGTCAAATTATCTGAAGTTTAGATTGACGGGTGATAAAGATTATCTGATCCGCGGCAGTGAAGAAATTTCAGGTGCGATAAAGTTCAATCATACGCTAGTTACCACCGAAGCCTATTTTACCGACCGCGTCGATATTGGCTATGTTCATCAGTCCAAAGAGATCGGGGTTACGCATCTCGAAGCGATGTTTACCGGGCAGGCATTGCTCGATAGTTTTTTCCCTTTTTATGCTGTTAGCTGGCAGGGTCTGGGGGACGATTTTGCAGCGGTTGTGTTGGAAGCCAATTCCAAAACCGTGCGGATTCTCGTGTACAATTTTGCAGAGCAAAACCGCGAGGGTGCGCTTTCTTTCTGGATGCTTTCCCCGGGCCAGTATGAGTTTCGCCAGGGTGCAGATGAGAACGAAGACCGTGTGTTCGATGCCGTTTCTATTCAGGATGAGTTCACCGTGCGCGGCCGCGGAGACTCACACCCGGTCGTGTTGCCCGCGCGATCTCTGCAATTGCTCGAGGTACGACAAAAGCAACCCGCGCCGGAACGCACGACCGCGCAACTGGCCGACCTCGCGATTACCGCAAGTGAAGTCCGGATAAAGGGAGATGAAGATGCGGCAGTGTTTACGCTGGAAATTTCCGTGCACAACATCGGAATTGCCGCGGCGGAAAACGTGGTAGTGGAGCTTCGAAAAGCAGCCGGTGGCAAGCAGGTAACGCTTGCATCCAGAACCATTGCCAGCATTTCGGCGCCGCTGGATCTGATAGCGAAAAAAACGAGCATCAGTTTCAGGGTTTCAAGGAAAGATTTGGAATCGCAATTGTCCATCCTGGTCGATCCCGCCGACAAAGTGCTGGAAATTACGGAAATAAATAATCGAGTAGATATTTTGCAGAAATAATTATTAGTGTCCATCCGCAATTGTCATTCCCGAGTGCTCCCTGCCTACAACATGCAGGGACAAGCTCATCGGGAATCTCGTGCCTAACGGAACAATGGATTCCCGCTTAAAGATTGCGGGAATGACAAAAAAGGGCTCTTTACGGATGGACACTAATTAGTGATTGACCGAAAAGTCCAAATTTCTTCACCCTGAGCCCTTCGACAAGCTCAGGATAAACTGCGTCGAAGGGTGATAAACTGTTGTTTCTAAGTCATGCTTTCCCGAATTTACTTCGGGACTCAGCATGAAGATGCTCGGTTTCGGTCAATCACTAATTAAAATTAGAATTTAAAATTAAGCGTGTTGAAATGAAAAACAAAGTAATCACTGGACTGTGTTTAGTTTTAATCAGTTTTAACAATGTGGTTGCAAAAAAGCATGCCGAAGGTTGCATCGAAGTTTTGAATCCGGACTCCATCATCAGGATTAGTTTTGAAAATAATCTTAAGATTAAAGCCGCCAGGCACAAATTGCATTCCGCTGAATTCAACTTTAAACTCTTTGAAAGTGAATTCACCCAATTTATCCCCATTACGGTGGATTCTAAAGTGGAAAAGAGTTCGGATGACGAAACTTTTACCGAGATCACAGCCGGAATTAAAAAAGAGTTTTTTGATGGCTCATTTATGGCGCTCTATGCCGGCAACAGTACGGATATTACTTCGGGGGTCGGCGAGCACACTCAGTTTATTGAAGGCCTGGTACAATTCCCTCTGTTTAGTTCCAATCGCAAACTGAACCGGATTATCAAACGGACTTTTGAGGAAAACGAAGTTTACAGTGCAAATCTTGAGTACGTCAACACCATCCGCCGGACCATCCGCAATGCGCTGGAAATGTATTACGACTTTGTTCCCCGTATGCAGATTTTAGAAATGGTCAAGAAATACCACCATGTTTTGAAAATATTGCTTGAGGAAAAATGGTTTGACAGCCACCAGAATGATCGCCGTCAATTAGTAGATGAAATAAAATCTCTCGATTCTGAAATCGAACAGTGGGAAGTTCATACGGCCTCTCTCAAAGTCTAGCTACAGAGATGGCTCGATGTGGAGTCGTTAGACAATTACAAGATCGCGCCGATTTCACCAGGACTTGAACAAGAGAATTATTTCGGTCGGTACTATGTGGGCGAGAAATACGAAGCTGTGCTGGCGCGAGCGCTTGCCAACGACACCGAAAGCAAAGTACTGCGGCTCGTAATCGAAAATGCCCGTGAAAAAAAACGACTGGCAGAACGCGGAAGGTGGGACATCTTTGTAAATGCCCGTGGGCGTTACAACTATTTGGGGTTAAATGAGGATGAGATTTCGCCAAATGGCTATGTTTTGAATCTCGGGTTGAAAATCAACAAGTTCGATAGCGAAGTTTTGTGATACTCGATCCCGAATGCGGTTGCGGATATTGCTAATGTAGAAGCTCAAATTCAGGACCGGGAACAGGAGCTGGCCGCGAAAATCAGGCAGGGGAAAGGGGAAGTTGAAAAACAGCGTTCTCAACTGCTCACCGCCAATGAAATCCTGCAGTCGAGAAAGCAAATTTATGAGCTAAAATTAAAAGGATATCGGGCTGGCACGGAATCTATCGACAATCTGTTGCAGGCTTTTCGCTCACTTGTCGACACGGAAACCGATCTGCATGATCTCGTAAATGATTACTTCGACAATATCCGCGATCTTGATTTCTTGTGTGGGGTGTATTTTGAAAAACTGGGAATTGAAGTCAAATAGTGTTTGAACGAAAACTGGAAAAATGCGCGATACAAAAACCCCTTCGCGAAGGCGTGCCCGCCGAGCCAGGCAGGCATTCACCTTCGGCCAAGAGGCCATCGGGAAGATGGGGTCATTTTCGTTCAATCACTGAATAGAAATAGATGGAGAATAAGAATAGCTGTCAAAACAACCCGTCGTGATTTCATGAAAACGATAGCGGCGGGGTTGGAGAAAATAAACCTCTCACTCGAAAAAGGTGAATCTGTCACCTTTCGCTACCGGCTGTTCATTCATGTGGGCCCGACCACACCAGAGATGGTTGAGGCAGAATTCAAGAAGTTTGCTAACGGGACGTTCTAAATCCTGATTCCAGCAAGTGTGAAAAATTCTGGATGGGGGTGTGGGATTTGTCGTGTGTTTCAAAAGACTCGGAAGGTAATGATGAACAAAAAAAGGAAGACTCCTCTGGACTCCGGAAAAAAAGGAAATGTCAATCGGCGAGATTTTTTAAAGGGTTTGGCTGTGGTGCCCGCATTGGGTAGTCTTTTATACGAGTCCTTTACAAAGAACCTTGAGGCGCCGGCTGTGGTTCCTGAAACTACCATGCACAAATCCGGTGAACTCATTCGATTGGGCATCATCGGTTTTGGCCGCCGCGGCGAAGCTTTGGCGAGAGCGGCCGGATTCGCTCATCCTGACTGGATCGAGAACAAGAAGAGAGCCGTCGTCAAAAACAAGTTAGACACCGGGCTTGAAGATTGGCTGCACCAGGAAGATTTGAACGTGGTGATCGCCGGCGTGTGTGATGTTTTCGACCTGCGAGCTGAACGCGGCATTGCGGCTTCCCGAAACGATTTTAGACCGGGTGGAAGCTCCGGGAAACCGTCCGCGGCAAAGCGCTACCGGCACTACCAGGAGCTGCTGGAAAGCGATGAGGTCGATGCGGTCATCATCGCCGTTCCCGACCACCATCATGCCAGGATGACCATCGACGCGGTGCACGCTGGCAAGCATGTGTACTGTGAAAAGTGCATGACTCGAACTGAAGAGGAAGTGTACAACGTTGTGGATGCGGTTAAGAAAAGTAGTGTCGTCTTTCAGCTCGGTCATCAATTCTCACAGAGTGAAAGTTTTGCCAGGGCCAAACAGATCATCGAAAAGAATATCCTCGGCAAGATTACCCTCGTGGAGACCACCAGCAATCGCAATACCCCCAAGGGCGCCTGGATCCGCCATGTCGACGAGAATGGAAATCCCAAACCAGGCAGCCCCCAAACCATTGACTGGGACCAGTGGCTTGGCACGAGTCCAAAGGTGCCCTTCAGTCTGGAGAGATATTACAACTGGTCAAATTTTTTCGATTACGGTACAGGCGTGTCCGGTCAACTCTTTTCCCACGAATTTGATTCCGTCAATCAGCTTCTCGGAATTGGCATTCCGCACTCGGCGGTGGCATCTGGCGGTATCTATTTTTATGACGATGGACGGGAAACTCCAGACACCTTCCATGCGGTTTTTGAATATCCAGAAAAAGAACTCACGGTTCTGTACAGCGCCACTCTGGCCAACAGCCGGCAGCGCGGAAGAGTGTTCATGGGACACGACGCCTCCATGGAGTTGGGGGAGGAATTGAAAGTGCTGGCGGACGAAAACTCCACTCGGTTCAAAAAGAAAATAGAAAGCGGCGTCATCGATCCCGCGCTGCCCATGTTCTCGTTTCGGCCTGGTGCAAAGGAGATCGATGCGGTGACTTCGGCCACGGAAAAATATTATGCCACTCGCGGGCTGATTTACACTTATCGGGAGGGCAAACACGTGGACCTGGCGCATCTGCACATTCGAGACTGGCTCGACTGTATCCGAAATGGCGGCACGCCGAGTTGCAACATTGACAAAGGATTTGAAGTGACCATCACCTGTCACATGGCCACGCGGGCCTATCTGGAAAAACGCCGGGTGGAGTGGGATCCGGTGGAGAAGAGGATCGTGTAATGTGCCCACAAACCATGCAAAGACGCAACAAACCTCAGCAGATGCACTTCGCCTGTTTTCGGGTTTTCCACGGGTTGCTTCCTGGTGTCATTGTCCTGGTGGCGGCGTTCACTGCGAGCGCTTGCCAGAGAAGCCCTGAGCCTCTGAGAGCCAATGCCGGGCCGCCACAGCGTGTTTTTGTGGGAGAGATGGTTCAGTTCCACGGTGCCTCCTCCCTAGATTTGAAAGAAAGCAAGGTCACCTTTATCTGGGATTTTGACTGGGATTTTTCCGACGCCAACATTCAACTTGATTCCGAGGAA
>JBHHXN010000112.1:0-17665 GCA_046757025.1 bacterium | reverse complement strand
TTGGCCGCCACCACGGCTGCTTTCCTGGCGGCTTCGGTGCCGTGACAGGCGGTGGTTGCCCAACTGTGCCAGGGTACGCTTTCGGCTGCGGTAGCCACGCGAAATCCCGCTGTGGGCACGATCCAACTCACTTCGGCGACGTCGGTGGAGCCGCCTTCCGGCGGGCCCGGTTCGTCTGCCAAGGGCTCAATTTTCGCGTTGAACCCCTTTTCTTCTTTGCCGACGTTGCGCTGCAACGTGCGCGCAAATTCCTGATCGGTCTCTGAAAATTTTGGCGGACCTACCAGCTCGAGGTTTTTTTGCATGGCTTCTTGCAGCGGCCGATTTAAAAGGTACTCATGGACGCCCGTGATCAGGTGCACTTTGTGGGTGGTTTCGGTAGCCAGTGCCGCGCCTTCGGCTATTTTGAGAATGCGCTGATAGTATTTTTGCACTTCCTCGCGGTTGATGTCGCGCACAAAATACCAGACTTTGGCATATTCCGGCACAACGTTGGGGGCTTCCCCGCCGCTGGAAATGACGTAATGAATACGGGTGGTGGGCTTCACGTGTTCACGCATGAGATTGACGCCGTAGTCCATCAGCTCCACGGCGTCCAATGCACTGCGGCCGTTCCAGGGGTCCGCGGCGCCGTGGGCGGCCTGCCCGAAAAACTCCACCTCAAAATTGTTCATGGCCCGGCCGGGCTGGTTTTTAACTTTGTTGTCCGTGCCCGGATGCCAATCGATGACCGCATCCAGTCCATCGAACACCCCGGCTTTGGCCATGTACACTTTGCCGACCACGGTTTCCTCTGCCGGCGTTCCGAACAGCTTGAGCGTACCAGAGAGGTTGTTTTCGGCCAGGACATTTTTTAAGGCGATGGCCCCGCCGACGCTGGCGGCAGCGAATAAATTGTGTCCACAGCCCTGGCCGCTTTTCACGCCGTCAGCGCGGGCGCGCCGTTCGGGCACCGGCGCGTTTCCTACGCCCGGCAGTGCGTCGAACTCGGCCAGGATACCGATGACGGGAGCACCCTGACCAAACGTCGCCACGAAAGCCGTGGGCAGGTCAGCCACGTTCGATTCCACGGTAAATCCAGCATTTTTCAGCCGTTCGATGAGAAACTCTGCAGAACGTTTCTCCTGCAGAGCGGTTTCGGAAAATTTCCACAGGGTGGTGGCGATTTCGTCGATGAGCGGCCGCTGTTTTTCCGTGGCTGTGAGCGCTTGTTGTTTGAGCTTGTCTGCAGCAGATATGTCGTTGACAAGCATAAAGGAACAGAGAGCGATCACAAGTAAGAGGACGTGCTCGACTCTCAGGGTAACTTGACGGTAAGATGGATTGGTCGTGTTCATTTTTTCCCTCCGATGGGTTTTCTCCAGATCTGCAGATGGTGATTTACATTTTGATTTTTATTGGTGGGTTACGAATCTAAAGATGTCATTTATCAAATAAAAAGTCAACTAATTTTTATGCATTATCATTAATGTCCAGTTCAACTCGTTTTACGCACGTGGCAGTCGGACAGCGTTACTTGCTGTAAATGAAAGCACCAACCACCGAAGCGCGCCGAACGCTGCGCTGTAGCTGGAATAATCTCACTTTCTGTGCATGTCTGGTGATTTTACTGGGATCGTCGTAAATCGGGTGTTTTTACAGGCAAATCGTCCTATAAACTTAAAAAATACCCGGCCGTTCATTTGTTACGGATTCCACCAGTAACTGAGTTTCAACAGAAGGATATTGTCGGAGTCGGCTTCCACCAGCCGGCGGAGGTTTCTCTTGAAATCAAAGTCGCCGCGTACTTCGTCGTCATCGCGGTCGTGCGTCCAGACGAAAAACAGCGTCGAGCCGGGCGCAAATTCCCAGCGCAGCACCGCGGTGCCGCGCAGGGAGCGGAAATTGAAATTGGGATTGTCGATCTTAAAATTGTGCTGGCCGCTGCCGTCGGGATCAATCTCATACTTTTCGCCGGCGGGAGTTATGGTGGTACCGTTTTCGCCATAGCGATTGAAATCAAAGCTTCCCGGCCGAGCAAGCTCTTTCAGATCCGTGTAATTACCCGTGGCGATGAGCGGCTGAAAAAAAAGCTGGAAGCTCAGACGGGGCGTAAAGGTGTAATTCAAGCGCAACGAAGTGGCAAGCTGCTTTTCATCTAAAACAGCAAAAATATGGCGGTTGCCATAGGTGTGCACGGCCGTAGCGTCTTCCTGATTTTCAACCCACTGGGCCAAAGAATGGTTGCGGCTGAAGTTTGGTGAAAATTCCAATTCCATCCTGGAGCTGGGTTTCCACTCTAAATCCAGCTCGATTTCGTAATTCCAGCCACCTTCACTATCGGAGCCGTAATCGCCGCTCACATCCACCACAAAGGGTTTGCGGTTATCGCTTTCGAGACCCCATGAGAAAAAATAGCCGCCCGGGCGCTGCATGCGCGGACCTCCACGGGTGAGAGTAATATCCTGGGTAGTTGGCCGGTAGGATAGGTTGGTGCGGAAATTATAATAGTTCAAAAACTGCCCGTGAAAAAACAGCCAGTAGCCTTCGGAGATTTTGCGACCGTCGAAATCGAAATTGCGAAAAGTGGTGACGAACAAATTGGCGCTGCGAAAAAATCTGGTTGGCTGAAACCATTTGTAGCCCAATACCAGATGCTGGTTGATAAGATTGCCGCGCCAGTGGAAGCCAAAATCGTTAGTCTCAAATCCCGGCGAATTCACCGCGATGGCCGTATTTAAATAATAGTTACCTTTTTCTTTATTCAACGCCACCCGACCGGCCCAACCGTTCAGCGAGGTGCGGGTGGTATCCAGCGAAGTGTGCTCAAAATCCGGGCGCTGAAAATAGTGCTGCGGTGATTCCTGCAAATCCGCGATCACCTCTTTCTTGCCGGTAACCCGAGTGAGACCCAGCCAACCGTTCACAGCCCAGGATTTGTTTTTTCCTAAAAAAGCATAACCGTCCACCGCCGCGGCCAGAGCGTTTTTACGCAGCGATTTGCGCAGATTTTCGGTGCGAAGTTGTCTAACAACGGACGTACCCAAAAATCCCAGCCCAAACCGATTGTCCTTGAAATTTTTAAATGTGCGCACAACCGAGTAAGAGGTCAGCGGATCGACTTCCTCGGTGAAGCGCACACCGGCCGAATCGACCCGTCCGTATTCGCGCGCGGTCACAGCCTGCAGCATGGCCATCTCCCAGTTGTTGTGTGTTTTGCCGGATATTTTTACTGCGCCCAAAATGGTGGTGTTGGCTGGAATGTCTTCTTCGCCGCCGTGTTCCGGTTCCCCCTGGGGCTCGCGACCGATTCGACGGCTGTAAAAGAACGAGGGGGTGGCGCTGTTGAATCCCCAGTTGCTGGACGGGCCCCGGCTGCCAAAAGAAAAAATGTCCGCTCCTTCTATGAAGAATGGTCGCTTTTCTTCGAAGAAAGTTTCAAATGCGGTGAGGTTGACCACGGCCGGATCGAGCTCCACTTGTCCGAAATCGGGATTGAAAGTGCCGTCGAGGGTGAAATTGGGACCCAGTCCGATTTTGACATTGGCGCCGGCGTTTTTATGAAATCGGCGTTTTCGGTTAAAGGGATCGTCCGAGCCGAAGCGTGTAAAATGACCGCTGCTGACTATGTAGGGCATGAGCTCAAGGCGTCGGGGGAGCTGGATGTGTTTGATGCCGACCAGCGGCGGGTACATGGACACGTGGCGATTGCTGCCTTTGGGCGCTTGCACTAAAAAGGCCGTTTCATTTTTGCGTTGAATATGCCGGGCCGCGTTGAAGCCCCAGACATATTCCTGTCTTTTGGTAAAGCGCAACTGCGAATAGGGAATGGCCATTTCAACGCACCAGCCCAGGGAGTCCCGATGGACGCCGTAATCCCAAATGCCATCCCAGGTGCCGTCAAAGGCGGTGTCGTTAAAGATGGTACCTTCTCCAAACGCCCCTGCCGGGGAGACGTAAAAATAGAAGCCGGTCTGCCGGTCATGATAGGAATCGATGCCGATGGCGAAGAAATCCGTTGGAAGATCCTGGTCTCGGCGGCCGAGGCGAGCGACGATGGAATCGGGCGCGCTGTCGAACAAGCGGGCGCCCACATAAACCGCATCGTCATCGTAGGCCACCCACACGATGGTTTTTTCCGTGGCGGGCTGACCTTCATTTGGGTCTTGCTGAGTGAAGCCGGTCACGCCGGTTTGCTGCCAGACGGCTTCTTTCAATTGACCGTCCAATTGAATGGGATAATCGATGCGATGGGCTGGTACGTATTGCGTGTTATTGTAAAAATTGAGGTGATGGTCTAGACGGTTGGGAGCGAATTGCATGGACTTATTCTGGCTGAAAACATTTTGTATAAAGGTGATAAATAATAAGCAAAACGTGAACAACAGGATTTTTGCGGAATCATGTAGCCAGTCCTGAATTAATTTATTTGCTATCTTTGAAGTTGTATGATTGAGGGAAGCCATGCAACCTCCATTTTGGGAGTTTGAACCTCTGTTAATTTTCTTACGAAATTTTATTTTAAAAATGAAATTAACTCAAGATATTTTTTTTACAATAATCAAAGACAGATCATCCGTCGAGGGCGCCGGACCTACAAAATGATCGATGCTGTCTAACAATCGTTTGCCGATTTCTGCCGGGGATAAGTCAACCCAGGCAGGTAGCGAATCCATGAGTCTCTGTTCTCCAAAAAACTCGCCTTGTTCATTTTGTGCTTCGATGACTCCGTCTGAATAAATTAACAGCGAATCGCCTTTTTGAATTTGAATTTCATGTTCATGGTATTTAACTTTTAGCGCCAGGCCTATGGCCGCATCCCCCTTTGCTAATTCTTCAATTTGCAGTTTTTTCAAGATGAGTGGCGGTAAATGACCGGCGTTCAAAATCCGAATCTCATTCTTCCGTACCGGCAGTTCCAAATAGATGAGCGAAGCAAATCGATTTGGAATGCTGTCCCGGTAAAATATCTCATTCAATTTGCTGCCGAGTTCGCTCAGCGAATTGCAGTCGGGAGCCAGGGCGCGCAAGGTTGCCTGCAGTTTTACCATGAGCAGTGCGGCTCCCAGACCTTTGCCTGCGATGTCACCCAAAGTCAGCCCGAATCTTTCTTTTCCCAGTGGTAGAAAATCCACTAAATCGCCGCCCACCTCATTGGCAGGTTTGGTAAATAACCAGAGTGACCAGCCCGGTACATCAGGGCTAGGTTCGGGCATGAGCGCCCGCTGCACCGTTCGGCCCGCTTGCAGCTCGTTTCTCGCCAGGAATTTATCCTTGAGCTCCAGCAAGAGAATGAACATCAAAATAAGAAAGCTGGCAAACAACCTATTTTGATCGCTGGCATTGTTCTGGTCATAGCTGAAAATGAGAACCAAACTGATGAAGAATAAAATCCGACGGGTGGGGGAGAGACTCAAAAATAACTTTTTGAATAACCAGATAAAAATGTACAAAGCCTGCCTGAATCGCCCCATTCTTTGCAGTTGTTTTTTGCGGGCTTCAGTTAGAAAAAATTCTTTGAGCTCCTTGAGCTCCCTTTTGAGCGTGCGGAAGAAATCCTTGCGTTTGAAATCGTCGACGAGGGTTTTGCCTAATTTGGGTTCTTCTTTTTCAGAAGTCTGTTCATCTTTCATGTTATTCCTTCAATTATTCGTATGGGCGAAATGGGTCATTCTGTTTTCATCATGCTACGGTTTGATGCAAAAAATCAAAAGCGGACTCGATACTTTGTGGCTATGCTGCTATATTCAATGAACCATGCTATCCGGTTGAAAAAACATTTGTGCCGATCACCGCTCCGGGATTGTCCGATTAGCGGAACCTCTTATTCTAAGCGAGGCGATAAATTTCCATGTCGCTCCGTAAATCGGGAGAGAGTTCGTCATCCCGATTCGGGCGGGCTCCCTCAGTATGACAAAAAAAATACTTTCCTGTTTGGAAAGTCACCAACTGATAGATTGCCGAGTTTTGGTATTGGCGTACGGCCTCGTGGAAAAGTACATCACTTGTGGATACGCGAAAAACGTGTGCAGATTTTCCAAGTCATTAAAATGAAAGTACCGCAACTTCAGTCTCGGGATTTCGGAAATATTCGCCTCTGTCATTTATTTTTCCTTTTGCCTGAAACGGGGAATGAAAAAACCGGTGCGATTTTCATAAGCAGTCCAATCTTCGGTAAACTTTTCTGCTAAAATGTGTTCTTCGGCCTTGGCCCGGAAGTAAATGCTGGGCAGGTAAACCAGCAGCCAGTAAAGCAGGGCCAAGCCGCTTTTAACCGAAATCGCCACGCCGGCAAGCGCCAGACTCATGCCAAAATAAAAGGGATGGCGGGCGTAGCGGTACGGTCCTTTTTGAACTAAACTTTCCAATCCCGGCTGCACCAGGCCATAAGTGCCCCGTCTCAAATAAATTGCCGCCCAGATAACCAGGGTCATGCCGGAATAGACCAGCGTCAATCCACCGATTTTGGACAGGTTATCTGAAATGGAAATGTTTCCATCCAATGAAAAACTCAGGATCAAAACACCCAGTGCGGTCAGACTGCTCAAAAATGCCGGAATATTTTTGTTCATTTTGCGTGCAGGTTGCTGCGATGGATAAACATGAATTATATTAACAAATCAAAATTATAAACGGAAAGTAAATGTTTAAATTGATGAAATCAAGCCCGGATATTAATAAAGGCAAAGGATTATTTTAAATATTGGCTTCGCCAATCTTTGAGAATTTCATCCAGCACTCGATTCGTTCGTGCAGCCGTGACACCCTTGCTGGGACAGTTTCCCTTTCCCAACAGTTCGTCCACCACCGTTTGAATCAAGGGTTGTTGAATATGCTGCGGCGTCGGCATCTGAAATTCTTTCGTACCTGCAGCCGTGGTGAGAACAATGGGATTTTTAGCGAAGGTTGAGCACACAATCTGGCCTTTATTACCCACGATTTCAAGTCGGTCTTGTTGACTGAATTCAGAAGCCGTGAAACACCAGCTTCCCGAGCCCAGTACGCCGGATTCGAAAATAAAATTAGCACTCACGGCGTCTTCAGCCGGATAGAGACCGGCCTGGTTTACGGCCAGACCTTCGGCTGAAACAATCGGTCCAAACAGATAATCTAAAATATCGAATTGGTGGGAGCCCAGGTCCACAAAGTAGCCGCCGCCGGCAAGTTCTGGCTGTACGCGCCAGGGCCGGTTTTCAGAATCGAAATCCTCAGGCCGGGGTGGATAATGAAGCCGCACATTCACTAGGCGCGCCTCACCGATAACGCCAGAATCTAAGCACTCTTTCACTTTTAAGAAGGTCGGCAAACAGCGGCGGTAGTACGCCACAAAAATCGGAATGGCGGCTTCCCTGCTGGCCTGGAGCATCTGGGTGCATTCATCATAATTGCGGGCCATGGGTTTCTCCACGTAAACTGGTTTGCCTGCACCAAGGGATTTGATGGCATACTCCGCGTGGCTTGCAGGCGGTGTCGCCACATAAACGGCGTTGACCTCTGTATCATGGATGAGCTCTTCAGCGTTGTCATACCAACGGGGCACGCCATGCCTCTGGGCGTAATCTCGGGCTTTGTCACCGTCACGGCGCATTACCGCCACCAGACTGGAGTCGGCGGTTTTTTGCAAGGCAGGCCCGCTTTTGACTTCTGTGACCTGACCGCATCCGATGATGCCCCAGTTTATTTTGGTCATGGTCGTTTCCGTTATTATTTGTATGTTTAAACCTTCTCAATATATTGAATTGAACCTTAAAAAAAAAGTGGGTCTAATGTTATTTTTAGATTTTCACACAATAAAAAAAGCCGAGACTTGTGTCCCGGCTTTGAGTGTCCATAATTATCGATTGACTTAATTCACCTTGATTTCAATCTGTTTCGGCACGGCTGTTTTGCTTTTTGGCAGGGTGATGGTGAGAATGCCGTTTTTATAATCCGCGCTGATTTTCTTTTTGTCGATGGCGTCGGTCAAGCGAAAGGCACGTTTGAATGCGCCGTAGCTTCTTTCGGAGCGATAGAAATGATCGCCTTTTTGTTCGTGCTCGTATTTCTTTTCACCCTCGAGCGTCATCACATCGCCTTCGATGGTGAGTTTGAAATCGTCTTTATTGAGCCCGGGCAGTTCAGCCTGAATGGTGAAATCCTTTTTATTTTCTTTGACTTCAATTTTAGGCTCAAACACCGCTGCGGTCGGCAGGAAATGGTCACTGAAGAAATGATCAATAAAACGGTCACTTCTAAACAGACTGTTCACAGGATGCCATTTTACTAACATGATAAAACCTCCATTTATTTTGGTTCACTCTACTCAATTTTCGAGCTTGATTTTTGCAAAGGGTGTGCCAAAACAAAAATAAGCCATTTTGTTTAATATAGTTATGGTTGGTTTGAATGTCTGTCACACACTGAAAATTTCACCTGCCAATCTGAAGCAACCGTGTGAAATTATGAACGGTCATTGTGACGAGTTGTCGATATTATGATTGAATTTACTATTCCTAACTCTTATATTTAAAATTCAAATTAACAAATCTCATCAAACATCACTTTCTCTATGGCAAAGAAAAAAATATTGATCGTGGAGGACGAAGAAGACATTCTGGAGCTGGTGAGCTTTCATTTTCAACAGGATGGATTTGACACAATGCATGCACGGTCGGGAGATGAAGCACTCGATAAAGTCGATGCATCCCTGCCGGATTTAATCATTTTAGATCTCATGCTCCCAGAAAAATCGGGAACAGAAGTGTGCAAAATCTTAAAACAACAAAATGCCACCCGCAACATTCCCATCATCATGCTCACGGCGAAGGCGGAGGAGATCGACCGCATCGTGGGCTTTGAGCTGGGTGCGGATGATTACGTGACCAAGCCTTTTAGTCCGCGGGAATTGATTTTACGCGCCAAAGCCATTTTGAAGCGATTACAAACATCGGAAGAAGAAAAGGAAATCCTGCACTTTGGCGGATTGACCATCGACCGGCCCAAACATCAAGTTATGGTTCACGATGTCCCGGTTGAATTGACGGCTACTGAGTTTAAATTGCTTCAGACTTTGGTAGAAAGAAAAGGTCGGGTACAATCCAGGGAAATGCTGCTGGAAACGGTGTGGGGATACGATTATGTGGGATTCACACGCACGGTGGATACGCATATAAAGCGATTGCGCACAAAGTTGAGCAAGTTAGGCGCCGCCATTGAAACCATCAGAGGGGTCGGCTATCGATTCAAGGAAATCGAAAAATGAGACTCAGCCTACGCTGGAAATGGCTCATGGTGTATCTGCTGCTGGTGGGTGGTGTGTTGATTTTTGTCATGCGGTTTTTGAGCGCGCGGTTGGAAACCTATTTTCAACAGCGCTTTGAAAATCGCTGGCAGCGTGAATTACTACTGGTTAAAAAATTTGTCGAAGCTACGGATTTTACCCGGTTAACCGTGAAGCAAGTCGATCAAATGGCGGACCAAATTGGCCAGGTTCTGGGCATGCGGGTAACGCTCATCAGTTTTAACGGTGTGGTTTTGGGGGATTCTGAAGTCGCCTTTGAAATCCTGGACGAAATTGAAAATCATGGTGGGCGGCCGGAAGTTTTGCAGGCCCAAAAGGAGGGCTTCGGTAAAAGTGTGCGTTCCAGCACCACCATCCATATCGATTTGGTTTATTTAGCCGTTCCGTTTAATATCGACGAGGACTCTCAGGGAATTATTCGAGTGGCGGTGCCGGTTTCAGAAATACAAGAATCCCTCGAGGAAATACATCAAATTCTCTGGCTGGCTGCAACCATTGCGTTTACAATGGTACTCATTTTCGGTTTTGTGATTTCCCGGACCACCATGTGGCGCTTACAGGAAATGGCCCGGGCTGCACAACGATTTGCCCGGGGTGATTTTTCTAAAAAAATTGTCACTCACGGCCAGGACGAGTTGTCGGATTTAGGCTTCACACTCAACCAGATGGCAGATGATTTACAAACAAATCTCGCACAAATCACCAATCAGCGTAACTGGTTGAAAACCATTTTGGACAGCATGGTAGAGGGGGTGCTGGTGCTCGATTTGTCGGGTAAAATTCTTTTAGCCAACCAGGCATTTTATAGTCTTTTTCAAATCTCGCAGTCACTGGTCGATAAACCAATTCATGGATTTATACGAAACCAACCGCTGTTAGACGCCATACAGGTCGCGCTGAACTCCCTGCCAGAATCAGGAGATGAAATCGAACTGCTGGATTTTTATCAAAAAAAAATAAATGTGCATATTTCGGTCATGCACACTGCTGACAAACCGGATGGCGTAGTGCTGGTATTTCACGATATCACCCGTTTGCAGCATCTTGAGGAAGTCAGACGGGATTTTGTGGCCAATGTTTCCCATGAGCTGCAAACCCCCCTGACCACCATCAAAGGCTTCGCCGAAACACTCCTGGATTCGCCCGATATCACCAAAAATCAAAGCCAAAATTTTCTTGAAAAAATTCTCCGTAGTACGAATCGTATGTCAAAGTTGGTACGCGACCTGTTGTTGCTTTCTAAATCTGAATCTGAGCTAATGAGCGCTGGTTTGTCGGCAGTGGATCTGGCAGAGATCATTTCATCCGTTGCCAGGAACTACGATAAAACGGCGGCAGATCTGAATGTTAAACTTGTTCTCGAAATCCCAGCCAATCTCCCACAAGTAAGCGCCGTCGCTGCTGACGTGGAAACCGTTCTCGGCAATCTCCTTGATAACGCTTTTCATTACGGGGCATCTGGAGGCAAAATCACCGTCACCGTATCAGAGCTTCCTGATGAAGTCAAGGTGGACGTCATCGATTACGGTGCGGGCATTTTGGTGGAAGAGCAGTCTCGTATTTTTGAACGCTTTTACCGGGTTGACAAAGGCCGTTCCCGGGCTCTGGGTGGTACTGGCCTGGGTCTATCCATTGTCAAACACATTGTGCAGCGATTTGGCGGCCGGGTGTTGGTGGAAAGCGAAATCGGGAAAGGCGCTAAATTTAGCTTCACTTTGCTCAAAGTAAAATCATAGTTGAGCGGCTCACGGGAGTTTCGAGTTTCGGGTTAAGCGGTGAGATTTAGACCATCTCAGATCCCGACAAAGATTTTGTCGTGTCTTCCCACAAGTCTGAAAATCCATCCTGCCTCTTTATTCAAATGCGATTTTAAGTAAAAATTACCCGGATTTTAGGACGGCAAAAGCCTATCGAATCCTGCCGGTAAAATAGTTTCGTTACGCATGAATTCTTTTTACGCATATCGCAGGTTTATCGGCTAAATCTTATTGTAAATGGAATAAAATGAATGCCAGTTTGCATTTCGAATCGTTGATTCCGACTGTTCTAACAAATTTGATTCAAATAGAAAATTCTTATCGCGTCAGTCCTGAGTTAAATAATCATCGGAGATCGGTTTATTAAACGATGTCATGAGGATCTCTGAAATTTGATGCGGACGGGGAAATTGTGCTATCTAAAAGAGGTGTTCAGGTTTTTCAGCTTGCAGGTTGAGCATCCAATTCTACCGCCTTTGTTGAAAAAGGAGTTTTAGCAAAATGTTTAATCTAATCTTGAGTGTGCTTTTGTTGTGTTCGCCGGTGTACTGTTTTCCAAAGAATATCAATTCACAGCAAAAGCGAAAAAAGTTCAAAGAAAAATGTTGGTCAAAAAACGATAACCGCACCCTGCTTGGGTTGATGAGCCAAGTGATTCAAAAACCTCTGGATCAGGTTTACATCAATAATGATTACATTCAGACATTTGGCTGTGCTTACGAAGATGATGACATCGAGCAGAATTCCATTCGGGCGGTTTTTCGCGCCATCGATCAGTCGTTGCGGAACCGCCGAATCACGGCCCGGGACAATGTTTTGGGGATGCTGAACTCCCATCCCCCGCGTCCGGACAATTTAACCCGCGACTACACTTTGTACGTCAATTTGGTTAAAAACGCGAAAGTGGTTCAGGCACGCTACGAAATCCGGATTCTGGAATTGGAAGTGATTCCGACTTTTGAGTCCCGGCGGGCGGTTTGGACCCGGGTCATTACGCGCTATGCTTATCAGGATGATTTTAAAAACGCTCCCACACCGGTTGAGAAAACCTCTGAGTTCGTTGAAATTATGGAGTTGGCGGAAGAAATTTTGGAAGCGGCTGGCAAAGGGAAATTTAAGAAAGTCAAGGAGCTGATTTCCAACACACAAAAGCCAACTTTTCATCCCACCGAAATTCGGGATTTGGTTTTCGGTGATTTCATCAGCCTGTTTTCCGAAACACAACCATCCCTGGGTGAAATTCAAGCCATCTATATTGGCAAGGGAATCTACCTGGCAGACATACCTCAGTTCGGATCAACGGTTCTCAAATTTGGTGAGGAGCGTTTGTTTGGATTGCGTATGGACACCAGTTTATTTCATAGGGCCAGCAGCTTGTTTGTGAATTTACAGTATCACGCGCCGGAATCGGTATTGCAATGCGTGCTGTTGCGGTTCGGGCATAAAAAGCCTCTCTACTTACCCAATTTGAAAGCAGTCGATAGATAAACTCGAAACGTGCCCAAATTATCTTTTACAAACTGAGAAAGCTGATTTTTTGGAAGCCATTTTGAATGGGTTTTGATGATTTTAACATATTATTTGTGTACCCATTTCATCTGATTGTTTCATACTGGAACAAATCTGTGAGATGCCCAGCGCAGAAAAAAAGACTTAATTCTATTATAAATAATGAGAAGCAGAGCTCAATCAGCTCCAGGTTAATTGGCACAATATTTGAGAAAAACAATCTTCAAATTCAATTAGAAATTTTCCATGGTTAGAAGATGCAGGATGTTTATCGGTGATAAAACATAGACAAAAATTGCCGCAATTTGTACTTGCAAAGAGCGATAAAAACACCACTCACGGACGTTCCAAATTACATTATTATAAACATTTTGAAATCGCGCTGATCATCACTTTGGTGGGAGTAATCTTGGGGTTTCGGGTTGCCTCGCATATCGGTTTTGAAAAATATCTGCAAGTAGAAGATAGAGTGGTGTTGGAATTTTTAGATATTCCAGAAATTCCGCCTGAAGTTGAGCCGCCGCCAAAATTGAAAATGGAAGAAGTGGTGGAATTACCCATGGAAGAGGATAAAACAGAAAATGAAGATTTGACCGAGGAAATTGAAGAATTGCTGGGAGAGAACGAAGAGGAAGTGGAATTGGCTTTAAATTCGTCGAATCTGAACAATTATCTGACATCGGGATCCGGTTTAGGCGCGTTGCGGAGCACGGGATATAATAGCCGTAAAAAATATCAAGTGGATGACGGCGGCATTGCGCTGAACAGAGGAAAATTCTATGCCGATCTTGGAGAATCTGGCGGTCTGGACATCGGCAAGGTAAAAACCAAAGAACGAAGCTTTGTTTCGGATGAAAATAAAATCGAGCTTCCCACGCGCTCCGGAAATCTCAGCCGAGATAAAGTTGAAATGTCCAAACCCGAAGAAAACGGCGAACCGAAATTGGGTTTGTCTGGCTTGCCGGAAAAAATTCTTTCATTTGGTTCTTCGACCATCGGTACCGAACACTACAAGCTGTGGAATAAACTCAATTCTGAGCTGGACCGTTTGTACAAAGGAAGATACGGCTCCACACCGAAAGCCATCAAGCGCAACAGGCGGGGGTTTCTCATCAATTTTAGTTTTTCCGATGGCACAAAACAGGAAATCCACTGGCGTAACGATGGCAATGTTTGGATAAAAGTGGTTGGTAACAGCCACAAAACCGCTGTACAAGAATTACAGCGGGCACTACGGGGGTTACTTGATTTAACTTTAAGTAACTAAAGGAAGGAAGGTCATGCAAAAGCAGCATCTGTTCATTCTACTGGCTTTACTGTTTCTGCCTGCAAGGTTTATTTATGCCCAACCTGTGGGTGAGTTGTATGAAAGCATTCAACAAATGTACAAAGACCAGGATTATCAGCGGACCGTTGATCTATGCAACCAAATTCTGGTGCGTTGCGCAGAAAGCGTGCCCGATGTGGAATGCCGTTTCACCGACGTCATGAAAAGTGTTTATCGTCTGAAAGGTTTTGCGGAATATCAGCTTTACCTGAAAGATCGCAATTCATCAATTCTGGACGCCGCCATTCTTTCCCTGAAGAAAAGCTATGAGCTTTTTGGGGATCCGGAAATTGCTTTCAATTTCGGTTACATGGAATCGCTGCGGGCCATTGAAATGAAGGACGGAGCCTACCTGAATGGGCTGGTGCATGCCTGGCAGGGAATCCTGGGACTCTACGCCAAAGATGAATGGACGGTTTCACAGGAGCTGGTTGAAAAAATCAAAATCTTTATCAATCAGGCGGTGGAGCTGACCATCAGCCCGGAAGACAGCGCCATGACCAACGGATTGTTCACCAGTTTCATGGTGCGCCTGGCTTGCGATCTCGCGGAAAAAAGCGCGCTGGGTAACCAGGACAGCCTGTTTTTTCGAATTTATCGGCAGCGGGCTGTGGAGGACGAGTACAATTTGCGCAGCAACGAATGGCGCGCCCGCGGATTTAGTGCGCAAAAGGATTTGAACAGTTTTCCCGATGATTACAATTATCGTGTCACCCGGCGTTATTTGGAGCTGGCTTACAAACACGCCAAAAGCACCCAAAGGCAGGCTGAGATGCTCAAGGAGCTCACCAAAGTGGCTCTGTTCATGGAAAAAGAAGGCACCAATAATCAACCGGAGGCGGACCTGCAATACGCCCGTGAAAAAGCGCAACAGGCTTACAATCTTCTGGTGGATCGCGGCTCGAACATTTCGTTATCTCTGGCCAATGAAATTAAAAAGGTTTACGGCAATTCCATTTTTCGGCTGGTGAACTACTATTTTAGTTTTGCGGATTCCACCAACCGCATGAACGCCTACTCTCGGGCAAAACGCGTGGGTTCCGAAGTGTTGGTTTCCGATGGGGCCTATGGCCAAAAGCAGAAATTTAAATGGGACGGGTACGAAGATCTGTATCTGCGTCTTTCTGAAATCGGTTACGAAATCGGAGATAAAGAATTCGCTGTGGATATGGTAGATAAAGCCTGGAAAGCGGTGTTGGATGCCAATGGTCTGAACGCACTGAATTTGTGCAGCCAGCTAAATTTTCAGTCGGCGTCGGAGCTGCTGCCTTTTGCCCGCGTGTACCGACAAATAGCCGAGCGATTTGGTCTGCAGCCTGTGATGCACTGGCTGCGACCCATCATCAAATGCATTGCGGACAACGCACGAAATATTTAACGACTAATCCGGGGAACTCTATTTGAAAACAAAGATTATTCTTACTGGTTTTGTCCTTTTCTGGGGGCAAATGGCATTATTAAAAGCACAACCGATCGAGATGAAACTGGAAGAGCAAATGGTTGCTCTCGAGCGCGATGTGGTGAGAATTTACAACGAGCTGCAAAAATTTATTTACGAAGACCCCGCCAGGCGGGGTAGCGAACTCATTGCCTTTGAATCCTTGATCACTATTTATGTGGATGAAATCCTGAATCTCTATGATACTTTCTGGCGAATGAAAGGCACCACCCTGGAGTCGCAACAAAATATTGCAGCGCGCTGCCTGTTGTTCCGGGCGCTGACTTATCTGGAAAGAGCACAGGAAAATCATCTTAATTATTCCAAAGCCTGCACAGATTACAAAAAAGCGCTGCATCTGGCGAAAAATAAATTGAAAGAACCGCTGCTCAGCACGAAATTGCCACACGAAGTTTGGGTGGGAAACAAACTTTACACCCGGTTAGCGGATTTGTTAGACAGCCGCGATAAAAATTTTCAAATGATCGATTGTTTTAAGTTGACAAACCGGTTGCTGCAAATCGGGGAGAAATAATGAATACAGGAACAAAAATTTTACTGACCATATTGGTGTTTTGTACTCAGAGCCCTTCCCTTTTTGCCCAGAGAGATCAAAATGTGCTCATCAACCGTATGCGCCAGCATGAAAACTATATTCTGAGATCCTACCTGGAATATCAGAAACTCTACTATGAAGACAAAGCCCGCATTCATGAGCTCAAAGCCTTTGAAGATTTGCTCACAGTGTATATCGACCAAGTAATGGAAATTTATGAAACGCTGAATCTCTCAAATGAGGATATTCAAGTACCGCGCAACATTGCGGCACGGGCGCTGATCTTCAAAGCCCTAATGTATTTAGAGAAGGCGCCGCTAAATCATGAATATTATGAATACGCTTGTTACTCCTATTACAAAGCGTTAAATCTCTATTCAGGCAGCGATGACCCACCGGTTTTGTTCAAGGATTTACCGCAGCAAATTCAATCCGGAGATAAATTTTATTACCGCTTGATCGACATTTTAGACGACAAAGGACAGGGGCTGCATGCTTTTGGGAAGGTGATCATTTCATTCAGAAACTTTCGCGTGACCGCCAATTTCGATCCGCAACAAATCGAGCTAATAAAAATCGAGGACGATCCCGCTACCCGGGGAATTTACACTTACAATCTGGCCGAGTCGAGAATTATTAAATCATTTGAAGAAGTGTTTCGTAAAGGACGGGAAGTGGAGCAATACGTTGCCTTACCACATGGTACCTATATATTGCGATTAAATCACGGAAGTAAAAGCGATTATACCGCCCTCACGCGCTTTTACGTACGTGCCAATCAGGAGCAGAAACACATCATGGAGCCGCTGGCCGATTGGCTGATTCTTTATGAAAACCCCACCAGCAAACGCCCGGATTTTTACAAATTTCGGCGAACCGTTAAAATCAGCGACAACAATCTGGCCGCCAGCAACGGTTTTGAAGCCAATGGCAGCGACGACAATGACGAGAACAAAAATGCCTTGCCTGCCCCGCCCCAATCGCTGTCTAAAAAAGAAATGCTGGTGGCCGAGATCGTTTCGGAGTATCTCGGCAAATACGAAGTGAAATTGATGTTCGATCTCAACGATCCGGAGATCAAAGGTAAAGCCATCGAAATCATCGCCAAGTCCATTGTGGAATACGTGGAAAGCGAGGCATTTTACAACGAGTGGAATGTCTGGACCGTGAGTTGGGATATCGCTAAAAAAGTCAGGGAAATCATCAGCCCGGGCAGCCTGATCCCCATCGAATTGCTCGAGCTGATCTACGGCGTGATCAAAGAGCTCTGATGGTTCGTCTGCCTGTCAGACATTTGTAATTTTCGAAGAGAGCCCGGTAAAAGACTTGCTGTGGATTTTTCTGATCCTCTTGCTCAATCATGTAAATTATCGAATCATTTACATTTTACTCCTAAAAATAGTATTTCCATTCATTCCGCTTTCACACCCGGGAACACGGGAATTTTGCCCTGAAATTATTCTTTTTACCACGAGATATTCGCTTGACTTTGTTTGAAAAATAGCTATCTTTGGATTGTCAAAAGGCAGATGGTTTTATTCAGGCTCCGTGACATTTTGTGTCAACTCATCGAGGCACTCCCTGATGAAACGTCACGATGATTTTCAACTGCCGGCTTGCAATATTGCCTAGTAAAGCGATTTCTTATTACCATTGCAGTCATTGCGATGAGTCCTGATTTTTTCTTTAAATCTTTCAATAATGAATATCGGGACGACGAAACAATCTCCTTATTTTATGAAAGTTAGGAGATTGCTTCGCTGCACTCGCAGATACTATGTAAAAAGTCAAGAGAAAAATTATTTTTTTATTTTGATGA
>JBHHXN010000111.1:0-17683 GCA_046757025.1 bacterium | reverse complement strand
GGGAATACAAAGCGAATGTCATTCGAGAAATGAATCCAGAATGGAAAGACTTGTACGCTGAATTAGTTTAAATGGAAGCCAGAGGAGATTCCTGCATTCGCAGGAATGACAGCCTTGGGTTTTTCGTTCAAAAAGTTGACATCGTCATGAAATTGCGGTCAATTCTTACCAGCCGGCGCTTTACGACGGCTAGTAGAAAACTCGAGGATACACCCGGGTTTTCTTCTTTCGCCGGCGGTATGTGCGTGCCAAATCAAGAAAGATACTCACGTCCCGCTCCATATTCGTTTCAGTGCCGTCAAAGTAGAAAACACGCATGGGCAAATTGTTATGGTCTTTGCTTATTTTGGGATAGACGGCCTCGGTGATGATTCCATTCATGCAGGTGAAAGGACTGATATCGATAATCCCGTCAATACCCTTTTCATAGAAATATAGACTCGTCCCAACGCTCAACGCCATTTCTCCTAAGGCACCCCGATAAGGTAGGTATGGCGCGCCTCTTGCCAGAATCTCGCCCACGTGGTCCGCCTCTTCATAACCTCTAAAATCATCTTTAAATAGTTTATACAGCTTTTTCTCGTCACTATGCAGGATAGCCGTTTTGATTCTCATTTTGAGCATATCTTTTGAAAACGTTTTGTTCAGGATGGTCAAGCGGTGGGTGTGCATGAAATTTACATAAGTCAGCCACTCCGATATATTTGCTATCCAGATTTCCCCGCCAAGTCTTTCAACTGTGCGAATTAAAAAGTTATTTGAAAACTCTTCGAGCCGACAATATATCTCGCCAACCACGCCGATAAACAGTTTATCCCGGTTACTCTTTATTTTTATTTTCCGGAAGCGATCCCGGATTTCCTCCAGGCCACAAAGCAAATCTTGCATCTTCTCTTTACTGGATTTTTCAGGGATTTCTATGATCTTGCATATCAACTGTAAACATTCCTGATGCACCCTGTCAGTTTCCCCGGAATTTATTTCATAAGGTCGGGTTTTGAGCAAGAGTTTTCGAAGAATGTCGCCACACATCAAAGCACGCATGGCCATCCTTGGGAAATCAGCAGCGCCACTGTAGTACACTCCATAACCGGTATCAGCCATGGGAGAAAAAATGGGAACCTGGGAGTAACCCATATCCCGAAACACCTTCTTCATAAAAGGAACGTACTGGCCAAATCGACAGGGGCCGCCAGAGGTAGCCATAAAAAAGGCTGTTCGATCTGGGTCGAAATCCTTGTCCTTTACTATTTTCAAAAAATTTCCCAGAGTTATTATCTGCGGATAGCATTCATCTCCCGAGGTCAACTGTCCTCCCAGTCTCAAAGTTTCTTCATCGGGTGCAGGGTAAACTTCCGCTTCAAGCCCAATTGCTCGTAACGCTGCTACAACACAGGCGGTACCTTCAACGCTCATTTGAGGCACATAAACTTTGCGCCCTTTCAAGGGATCGTAATATTCCTTCTCAGTTATACTGTTTCCAGGATGCCCATCTTTATTTTTAAGCTGGATCATGGTCCACTCCCTTTTTGATTAGCTGATAAAACGTTTGCTGGTTAAATAGGCCTCACATCGGGTAAGATAGCCGGCGTCGTTGCTGTGCTCATCGAACTGCAGAACGAGAAATGGCCTTGCCAACGCATCTGAAATATAGTGCTTAATATATGAATCCGGACCGCATTTGAAATTGGTCAAATAAATGAGATCCAGATTTGGATAGTCTCGAACAAAACGTGCGGTGGCAATTATTTTCCGGCCGTAGCTCCAGAACATATTGTCATTTATGGCGCGAATATCGATATGTTCCACGTTCAGGAAATCCAAAGGTATCAGATTGACCCCATAGTAATCCCGGATCTTCCTTGGAATGTCGATATTTACCCCACTATCATAAATATTATAAGGCCGGCCCACCAGCACAATGGCTTTCTCCCCCAACGATTGAATTTTTTTTAAAATGCTCTCTCCATGCGTATAGAGCTTTTGTTGGAATTCTATCTGCCGGTTATATGCTTTTTGAAAAGCTCTATTTGACCGGTTCTGAAAAATTCCGAATTGTCGAACCATCTCGGAGAGTGAATTTTGCACGACTTTTTCGCCGTATCCAAACTCCAGAGTCGGTTTCAGGATGCGATCATTATATTTTTCCACCAGTGGCGAATGACTGATAGTAAAAGGCAGAGTCTGCCCCCAGGGGCAGAAATAGGATTTAACCTCGGCCGCAACCGGTTTTAGATTAATCATATTGGGAACCAGCACGAAATCGACATCCTGCTGAAAAAGACTGAGAACGTGGCCGTGAGAAACCGTAATCGGAAAACACGGTTCCGCCACAGTGGCTTCATGCCCCTTGTTTTTGGTCATTTTGTTTGTGGGGTCTGACACAACAATGTTGAACCCCAATTCATAGAGGTAGCTTTTCCAAAAGGGAAACCAATCATAAGTGTACATACACAATGGGATACCGATAGTCACACCTTCTTCATTTCTCTTCGGGTCGTATCCTTCAAAAAGAATATCGCTCCGGCTCTGAAACAGGTCTTCTATATTCGCCTGTTTCCCATTCTTGGCTCGTTTCCTGAACTTATCCGAGCACTGATCGCCCCAGTAGGTTGTCTCCTCCTCAACAGTGAAGGCTTGCATGTTGCAGTAATTTGAACATGCTTTACAGGTAAATTCGCGGAGTGTATAATCAACATTTTCCAGAGAGTATCCTCGAAAAGAGGTATTCTGGTTACTGCTTTGCATTTTGTCCTTTGCCAGTAAGGCTGCTCCGATGGCGCCGATTACGCCATTATATGGCGGCACGATAATTTCTTTTCCTAAAACCCGGGAAAAAGCCGCAGCCACGGCATTGTTGTATGCCGTGCCACCTTGAAAGAAAATAACCTCTCCGATTTTTCGCCCGCGAACCACCCGGTTCAGATAATTGTAAACCACGGAATAAGCCAGGCCCGCGACCAAGTCCTCTTTCAACGCTCCCGATTGCTGATATGCGGTAACATCCCTCTCCATAAAAACGGTGCAACGTTCTCCCAGGCGGATAGGGCCGCGAGATTGCAGAGAGAGCTGAGCAAACTGATCCTTAATGCTTATCTCCAATTCTTCCGCCCGCTCCTCCAAAAAAGAACCCGTTCCCGCAGCACAGGCCTCATTCATGGCAAAGTCAACAACAATGCCGTTTTCCAGGCTGATAAACTTGGAATCCTGGCCACCAATTTCGAAAATCGTATCCACCGTTTTGTTCAGCATCTTTTTACCCACAAAATCCGCGCCGGTTTTGTGGGCGGTAATTTCATCATTGATTGTGTCAGCGCCGATGAGATTGCCGATGAGCTCTCTTCCGGAGCCCGTGGTACCGACGCCACGTATCTCGATGTCGTCTCCAATTTCGGCCTGTATTTCCTGAAGTCCGAGATTTACGACCTCAATAGGGCGACTCTCAGTTTTTGTGTATATCTCTTTAAGTATATTACCATCCGTATCAATAACAGCCAGATTTGTGCTTACCGAACCGATATCGATGCCCAAATAGGCTTCCATCTTGGCTTCTGATTTTCGATTCGGGGTATTCATTACCCGATCGCGTAAAAGCACCACCTTGTCCAGGCTCAAAAATTGACTGACGGGAAATTGTTTTGCGTCGGTCTTAACGGGTGCGCGATCTTTGAGGAAGAATGACAATTTCTGTTCATCATTTTCCCGCGAGACCTCATATTCAATCATTGCGGCGCCCAAAGCCGCAACCCAGTGAAATAAAGGCGGTACAAACAACTCCTCATCTTTGAGATGATAAAGTGAACGGAGTGCGATTTCAACACCCTTATTGGCAGCCACACCGCCCAGGAAAGCGACCGGTGGCTGCACCGCTTTTCCGCACACGATGTTGCTTTTGAAATTTCGGGCTACCGCCTCACATAATCCTTTTAATATCTCTTCGGGTTTATACCCCTTCTGCTGAGCATGAATCATGTCTGATTTTGCAAAAACCGAACAGCGTCCGGCGATTTTGGCCGCCGTGGAACATCCTGCTACAAGCTCCCCAATGTCTTCAATATGATATTTCATGCGTGAAGCCTGTTGGTCGAGGAAAGCGCCGGTCCCCGCAGCACAATCCCCACTCTTGCCATAATCTATTAGTCCGACTATTCCGGTGTTTGCATCCAGTTCCAGCCTTAGATAGCGGGAATTGGCTCCACCAATTTCGAAAACAGTACGTACTTCAGGATATAAGAACTCGATCCCTTTGGCAATTGCCGTAAATTCATTCGCTATATTGGTGTTTAAATATTTGCTCAACAGGGCATCCCCTGAGCCGCAGATTCTGATTCCGCGAATATCCGGATTTGTTAAAAGGGCATTCATCTGCTGTAGCAGTTGCAGGGTCGTCTCCGCTGGTTTACCTCGGCTGCGCGTATAACGAGTAATCAAAAAGGGCCGTATCGCACGGTGTGTTATTGGCACGAACAGATTTTTTCCTTTCAGGGATTCAAAAAAATCGCTGTGATCGGGATGACCCACTATCCCGATTTTTGTACTGATGGCGCCTATGTCTATACCGATGGTGATAGCCATTCTCTCCTCCCTTCTAATGTGGATTTATTGAATACCAGAGCTAACTTAAGAAGACCAACAGTAATAGCTCAGTTATGAGTAGGCATGGATGGTTCTCTGTAAAAAAAGTACAGGAAATCTTTTTGTCTTGTAACAATATACTAATTTTGTTACTTCAGCGCAAGAAAAGAAAAGGATTCCTTCCGCGCCCAGCGTTTCTTCAAGCTCAACATGACCCTGGAAACAGGGTCTCCTGCCAGGGGCTGCACACTTGCACATGGAATTTTAGCTGATAGGTTAATTAGTGTCCATCCGTAAAGAGCCTTTTTTTGTCATTTCCGCAATCTTTAAGTGGGAATCCATTGGTCCGTTAGGCATGAGATTCCCGACAACGGCATTCGGGAATGACGACTACGGATGGACACTAATTAGAGCTCAACCGAAAACGATCCTACCTTCCCGAAGGCCTCCTGACAGAGGGTGAATTCCGGTATGGCTCGGCGGGGCCGGTCCTGAGCTTTGTCGAAAGGAACGCCTTCGCGAAGTGGTTGTTAAATCGCGCATTTCGTGAGTTTTCGGTCAGGCACTATTTAGAGACACAGTAATTCATCGGATCATAATGTGGTTTCAAGAAGCTTGACATAAATGAGGAAATTACATCTCCATTCTGTTATGGCGGCTATTTGGTTTGAATTCCACTTCAGACGTAAACCATTCTTTGTGAACTCCCCCCCCTTATTCTTTCGAAACAAGGGGGCTGCCCGAGTTCAGGCTGGCTAAGTGCTCCATTTCAGAAATGGTTGTAGGGATCACAAGAGATAATAGCAGCTACCGATCTTCACCCATCTGCTTCGCTCAGGGTGAAGATCATGGTTTTCCGAATTTGAATTTGACTCAGCATGAAGATAGGTACCCGACAATCAATTTTGAAATGGAATACTAAGTTTATAAACGTAACCTGGTGGATGTGCTGGGGGTCGGCTTCTTCTCTCGCTTAAACTATCTGAGAAAAGAAGTGAGTTTGTGTTTCGATTGCAAAATGAAATGATCTATGGCGCTGACAACGGACAAGATCAGCAGCGCAAATCCCAGTAACCCGATATTCAGGTTGAGACCGTCGACATATTTAATCAAAATCGGTAGCCAGTTAAAATTGAAATATTTCTGCATTTCGGTCAGTTGTTTGAAAGTGTCAAGAATAGGTTTTAAGTCGGTGAAGAAAAGGGCGGTTCCCATTCCAATCAGTAAAGCCGCAGCAACCAGGATGAAATTTAACAGGCGGTTTTGCGAAGATTCCACGGATTCCGTGGCAATCTTTTTGATCACAGAAATGGAAAAATCAGCGGGTAAGTTGAACTCCACTTCCTTCTCCAGCGCTGTGACCAGATTTTGATATCGCAGCAAATGGCGCTGACAGACATCACAGTTCTTCAGGTGCAAACTCAGCCATTCCTGCTTTTTTGGCTTGTTTCCCGCCAGGAATTCTTGAATTTCATCGTCAGTCAAATGTCTCAATGCCATAATTCCTCCTGCTGATATTTGGCGATCAAATTTTCTTTTAATACCTTTCTGGCTCGAAAAAGATAGCTCTTCACCGTGCCTTCCGGCAAACCCATCACTTCGACGATTTCCCGGTAGCTCATTTCATTAAGATGGTAAAAGGTGAGAATCGCTCTAAACTGCGCCGGCAATTTAGCGATTTCTTCTTGCAATCGCGAAGCCATATCCCGGTTCGTTGTGTGCGCCTCGGGCGTATGATTGCGGCTGGGGTAATTTTCAAGCGTTTTGTCATCCAGAACGCGGTCGTCGTACAGCGGCAGTTTCTTTTTCTTTAAATAATTGATGACGGTGTTGTAAGCGATTTTCGCAATCCAGGTAGAAAGCTTTGATTCAAAATTAAAATTTCCCAGGTACTGATAAACCTTCATAAAAATCTCCTGACACACGTCTTCCACGTCGGCTCGGTTGGTTATCATCCTGACCACGATGTGGCTTACCAGTCTCTGGTGGGATTCGATCAGGGACTGGAAGACGCGGGTGTCGCCGGCCAATATTTTGTCAATGATAATCTTGTCGTCAGTCATTGCGTTTCCTTATTACAGTAAGACAAATCATTGACTATTTTGTTGCAAAAATATTTTTCCATTTTTGTGCAACATTTCATTGCCTGTTTTGTCTGATGTAGCAGAATTTGTAAAATAGAAAAAAATCAATTGAATTCAAAATAATAAAGGAGTTCATTATGTCAGGAGAAATGGTACCTATCATCATCGTGCCCGCCATCTTTTTTTCTTTTGTGGCGATAATCAAAATTTTATCGGATAACGCCGTTAGACGAAAATTGATCGACAAGGGTTTGATTGATGAGAACGTCAAATATTTGTACAGCAATCGGCTGGAATCTCAGGCGCCCGCCTCATTGAAATGGGGCATGGTTTTAATCGCCGTGGGCGCTGCGATTTTGATCGGCCAGTTTGTGCCCTATTCTTTTCATGAAGAAGCGACGATCAGTGGGATGTTCATCATGGCGGGCGTGGCGCTGATCGCTTATTATTTTCTGGCCAAACGCATGATCGCAAAGTCCAAAGAAGAAAAACAGAATTAAAAAAGAAACTTCTTATCTGCGCGCAGTATTTCGATAAAACCAAATGGTGATTTTTTTATCCTGTATTGTACGACTCGTCGCAGCGCGGGCGTGAGTGTCCGGGTCTCGGCTTGACAGGGTAAGGAGCGATATCACGCTGATCAGAGGGTGAGAGAAGCCGAAATGCTAACTATAAACCAAAAACATCTTAATCGTCATTCTGTAACTATTCAGCCTAAACCGCCGTACTGAGCGCATACTCCAAAATGCTGAGCATGTCACCCGGAGGTACCTGCGCGAAGCAACTTACGAACCGGTTAAGAGATTCTTCGCACATCTGCACCAGTGAAGATGAGCAAAGAATCAAGAGTTTGTGCTCAGAATGACAACCCAGAAGGAATAGTTACGTTATTCTGGAAGAATCTTTTAATAAACAGCGCCTTACGTCATACCATAAAGATTCTTACCGCCTGTCCCGCAAAGCGGAGAATGATAAAAATCCCTGTGCTTGACTTTTCACACAGCCTCCAAAGGGTGAGCTCCCAATGCATTGACACCCTACTTCATTTGTAAAAAATGCAAGCTCATTATACTTTTTTACAAATTACAAAAGTTGGCTTGACTAATAAAATGAACTGATTTCAGACCGTTTGGCTGCGGTTTTATCAGAAAAAAAATGGTAACAAATTTATGCACAAAGCGTATAAAAATGGACTTGGAATTACAGCAATTCTATTCGTCTCAATTTCCAAAATCAAATCGGACCGTTTGGAGAATCCCGTTATGAATAAATTCACAATGATTATGGTGTTCAGTCTCATCGCGGCGGTACCGTTTGGTAATGCGCAGACCGACATATTGGTAAGCATCCAGAACATTTCGCCGGAAGAGATCAATTTTCAGGGGTTTAAACTCAACTACGAGCAAGAGGTCGAGATCGAAGCAGTAGGATTTCGTGGGCGGAAAAGAGGCGGTTTAGTTTACACCCGCGCCTGGATACTCGACACGCAGACCCGTCAGGTAATCTGGGAAATGGAGGACGCTGAAATCATAGAGCGAGATAGAAGAACTCAGGAGTACCGAGATGTTATAGAGCTGGCGGAAGGTGAATACGAAGTTTACTACTCTTCTTATCCTTTCTCATCCAGCTGGCAAGTGGATGGATTCGGAGACTTCATCGGTCGAATTTTGCACGAAATTTTCGACAGCGATGATTATGTGGATGAATATGGCGCGTTTAAAGAAGAATGGCGTAAGTTTAAAATCGTGGTTCGAGGAGATGGCAGGTCGTACGACGAAGAAGAAGTCGCGGAACTGCACAAGAGCTTCAATAAAAACACCGTTGTTTCCATGACTGCTTTGAGAGATGAGGCACATTTGGAATACGGCTTTGAACTGAAAAGACCGCTGGATTTGCGAGTTTACGCGCTTGGAGAAATACGAAAAGACGGCACCTATGATTATGGGTGGATCATCAACACTCAAACCCGCGAGAAAGTCTGGAAGATGACCTATCGCAACACCGAATCGGCTGGCGGTGCGCGCAAAAACCGCATGGTTGATGAAGTCGTGTCGCTGCCGGCGGGCCGCTATGTTGCGACGTTTATCACAGATGATTCTCATTCCTACAGACGCTGGAATGCCGCACCGCCCTACGATCCCATGTTTTGGGGCATGACCCTGAAAGTGGAAGATCCCGTCATGAAAAAGTATGTTGAGCTGTTCGATTACGAAGACATGCCAGAAGAAAATATCATTTTGCAGTTCACGCGGGTGCGGGATAATGAGTTCCTCAACGGCGGCTTCACACTCAAAAAACCCATGCATCTCAGGATTTATGCGCTGGGCGAAGGCCGCAGAAATGAAATGTTTGATTACGGCTGGATTGTGGACGCAAAAACCCACAAGAAAATCTGGGAGATGGATTTTTATAATTCTGAGCATGCAGGTGGGGGCGAAAAAAATCGCTTGTTTGATGAAGTGATGGAGTTTGATAAAGGCAATTATATTGTCAATTACGTCACCGATGGCTCGCACTCTTATTGGAATTGGAACACGGCGCCGCCCATCGACCAGGAAAAGTGGGGCATCACCATTTCCTGCGCGGAAAAACATTTCAACAAAAAAGATGTGGCTAAGTATGAGGCCAGCGAAGACAAATCCGTCCTTGCACAGATCGTTCGGGTCAGCGATTATGAACGAGAACGCAAAAGATTTACTTTGCGAAAAGATAGTGAAATCCGTATTTATGCCATCGGCGAGGGCAAAGGCGGAAAAATGTACGACTATGCCTGGATCGAAGACGCCGATTCCCGGCGAGTGGTTTGGGAGATGACCTACAACCAAACCGACCACGCCGGCGGCGCTTCCAAAAATCGCCTGTTCGACGACACCATCCTTCTCAAAAAAGGTGAGTACATCGTTTATTACGAAACCGATGATTCCCATTCTTTCAACGACTGGAATGTGGCTCCGCCCTACGATCCGGCACACTGGGGCGTCACAATTTATCTGGTGGAAGAAAAATAGGGCAATAGTAGATTCGCTATAATTTGTCGTGAAACTGGCGGTGTTTTTAGGCATCTGAGGGGAATTGCGGGGAGAACCTTTTTAGATGTTCCACCAACTATTACTTCTCATCCAACTATCTCAACTTGTCTTCAAACTTTCTTTTTAAGTATTGCTCGAGAAGCTTTACCTCATTCGTGTCCATCCGTAAGCGTCATTCTCAAATGCTTCCTGTTTACGGCATGCAAGGACAAGCTCATCGGGAATCACGTGCCTAACTCACCAATGGCTTCCCGCTTAAACCACCTGACCGTATTCCACAATTTCTTGCTGAACACCGGGACGCTTGGAACAGGTCACTACGGACGGAGTTATTGGTACTTGAATTGAGCGATTTTGTGTTGACTGGTCCCATTAAGGGATTCAAGTGTTCAGAATCAAGGGTGTTCATGTTTCACCGATTATGTGAAAAGTCGGTATGCTGACTAAAAACCTACAACATCTTGAATGCAGAGGTAGGTTGTGCGTTTCACACAGGCTCTTCGCCGTGTTTTTCCCTTCACTCCAGCACTTTGTCCCCACTCGGTCAGGAATCGTTCAATTTAAGAGAGGTCAGCCGGGCTAAAATGCTGTTGACAATGGAGTGAAAATTTACTATTTTGAAATTAGCATTTGTGGGTTTAAAAACGAAAATTATGGCCTTAAAAGGAAAAATACTCTGGGTGGATGATGAGATCGAATTGTTGCGGTCTCATATTCTATTTTTAGAGGAAAAGGGTTATCGGCTCACGCCGGTGACTAATGCCGATGACGCCCTGGCATTGATTGCCAAAGAGAAATTCGATATGGTCTTGCTGGATGAAATGTTGCACGGCAAAGACGGGCTGACGGCGTTGGCAGAAATTAAAGAAATGGATCCGTCGCTGCCGGTGGTGATGGTCACGAAAAGTGAAGAAGAATCGCTCATGGTGGACGCCATTGGCAGTAAAATTGACGATTATTTGACCAAACCGGTCAACCCCAGTCAAATCTTGTTGATCTGTAAAAAAATCCTGGAGCGAAATAAAATTACCGGCGAGCGGATTTCTCGCGACTATATTTCTGAATTCAATGAAATTTCCCAGATGCTGCTGCAACCACAGGACTGGCGCGACTGGATCAAAATCTATTCCATGATTTGTGAATGGGAAATTGAAACCGATCAACACAAAGAGCTGGGTCTGAAACAAACGCTGCGCGATCAGATGCGTGAGTGTAACGCCGAATTTGGCCGGTTTGTGGAAAAGAATTACCCGTTGTGGATTCACAAAGAAATCGATGCCCCGGTTCTTTCCACAGAACTGGTGAAAAATTTTGTGGCGCCGCTTCTGAACGAAAAAAAGAATGTGGTGTTTTTGGTGATCGATAATTTGCGGCTGGACCAGTGGTTGACCCTCGCTCCCCTGCTTTATCCTTATTACGATTTAAAGAAAGAGATCTATTTTTCCATTTTACCCACGGCCACGCCCTATTCGAGAAATGCGATTTTCAGCGGACTGTTTCCAGGAGAAATTGAAGAACAGTATCCCGAGCTTTGGTCAGACGGCTTGGACGACGAGCTGAGCCTGAATCGCTTTGAACATCAACTGCTGGATTACCAGTTACAGCGCCTGGGCATCCAGCTCAAGCCCGATTCCAAGTACGTGAAAATATTGGACGTCAACGAGGCTAAAAATCTAGTGAACAAGATTTCCACCTACTCGAACATTCCGCTGTTGGCCATCGTAGTGAATTTTGTGGACATGCTGGCGCACAGCCGTAGCGATTCGGAGATTTTGCGTGAGATTACACCCGATGAATCGGCCTATCGTTCGCTCACCAAATCCTGGTTCGAGCATTCGTACATCTTTCAAATCCTGAAGGAGCTTTCAAGTCGTAATTGCTACGTGGTGGTGACCTCGGATCACGGCAGCGTTCGCGGCATGCGCGGGGCGAAAGTAATCGGTGATCGCGAGACCTCCACCAATTTGCGCTACAAAATTGGCAAAAGCCTGAAAGTAGATCCCAAGCAGGCGATCGTCATAAAGGATCCCGCGCAATATAAGCTGCCTGCAAAAGGGCTCAACGCCAATTTTTTAATTGCCAAAGAAGATTATTATTTTGTTTATCCGACGAATTATCATCATTATCTGAATTATTTCCGGGACAGTTTGCAACACGGCGGTGCATCCATCGAGGAGATGATTTTACCGGTGGTGACTATGGAACCCAAAACAGCTTGATTTGAGTGCGATTGTTTGCATTAAAATGAAAAGGCATGACACACAGGCAGCCACTACATCCGCTGAACCGCTTAAACTCGATGAGGAAATCATTTCAACCAGTGCTGAAGAGACTTTAAGCCTTGGCGAACAGTTAGCTGCGACTCTGACGCCGGGTTCGGTGGTTGCGCTGTTTGGCGATCTGGGCAGCGGCAAAACCACCTTTATCAAAGGCGTTTGTGCGGGTTTGCAGGTTGAGGATGAAGCCACCAGCCCGACTTTCACGTTGATTCATGAATACCAGGGCCAGCTACCCGTTTACCATTTTGATTTCTATCGCATACAAACTGCCAGCGAAATTCTCGAACTGGGATGCGATGAATATTTTTACGGCCGCGGGATTTGTTTGATCGAATGGGCGGATCGCGCCGTGGAATTTTTACCCGCAAAACGTTTCGAAGTGTGGCTGCAGCACGAGACTCATAAGGGGGCGGAAAGCTGCAGAATCATCCGATTCAAAGTCAAATGAGACTGCTGGCCATCACAACCGCCACCGATGTTTGTGGCATCGCCCTCACGGAAAACAACCAGCTGGTGGCGGAATACGTTTTGAATCGAAAAAATGTGCACAACGAAAAACTGATTTCCGCCATTCAGAATTTGGTCGCGGAAGCGGGCTGGCAGCTTACCGACCTCTCTGGCCTGGCCCTGGTGACGGGACCGGGTTCTTTCACCGGGTTGAGAATCGGGCTGGCTGCGGCCAAAGGACTGGCATTCGTATTAGACATTCCCGTACTGAGTGTGAACAGTCTGGACGCATTGGCACAGGCCGTCAATTTCTGGAGCGGACGGATTTGTGTCGTCATCAAAGCGCGGGCTACGGAAGTGTACTTTGGCTTGTATGAGAAAGATTCTGAAATTCTCCGTCGTTGTGGCGATTATCGAATTATGCCGTTGCGCGAGGCGATTGAAAATTTATCCGAAAGAACGTTTGTTGTGTGCCCCACAGAATTGGCCATGGAAAATCTGGATAGTGAAAAAATTGTCTGGGCGCCGGCTGACTACCGAGTGATTCGTCCGTTTACGGTTGCACAGATGGGCTACGAGAAGCTGTTAAAAAAGGAAACGGCCGATCTGGATTCGCTGGAACCGTTTTATTTAAAGGATTTCGAGCCCAAACGCAAAGTTTATGATTATGACAAACGTTGAGGATATTCAAGTAAGGGGTTCCACCACCATTGCAAATGGTGAACGAGCGTTCCGTGTTCGAACCATGCAAATTCCGGATCTGCCGGCGGTTGCCGAGCTGGAAAAGGCCAGTTTTTCAACACCGTGGTCGCCAAACAGCCTTACGCATGAATTGCTGGTCAACCCGCATTCGTATGCTCTGGTCATCGAGCATCGCGGAAATGTCATCGGTTATTCCATCGGCTGGATGTACGACAATGAAGCTCATATTGGCACTTTTGGCATCCATCCAAAATTTAGAAAAAACTCTCTGGGTTCTTTTTTACTTCGAACTTTGTTGGAGTACTGCAAGTATAAAGGAGTTCAGTTTATTTATTTAGAAGTGCGCAGGTCGAATGTGCCAGCACAAAAGTTATATTTGAAGCACGGTTTTACAATTTTTGGAATTCGTAAGAACTATTACTCAAAAGATAAAGAAGATGCACTTTTGATGAGTCTATCTATTTAGGAGGGTTTAGTGGTATGGATTGGTTTAAAAGAGCGAAAAAGGGTCTGAAGCCGCAAAAACGGAAAGACATGCCCGAATTGTGGGTGAAATGTGACGGTTGTCAGGAAATCATTTACAAGCGCCAGTTAGAAAGCAATTATTATGTTTGTACGAAATGTCAGTTCCATTTCAGAATCAAAAGCTCTGACTACATAAAAATTTTGTTGGATGACGGTCAGTTCGATGAAATCAACGCGCAGATATCCTCGGTGGATTTTCTGAAATTCAAAGCCCTGAAAAAGTACTCGGATCAAATCAAAGACGCCCGGAAAAGAACCGGTATCAACGATGCGGTACGTACGGGTTTTGGCGCCATTTACGGTCACAAAGTGGTTTTTTGCGTGATGGATTTTCGCTTCATCGGCGGCAGCATGGGTTCGGTAGTGGGCGAGAAAATTGCCCGTGCCACCGACGAGGCGTTGCAGCGCAAATGGCCGCTGATCATTTTGTCGGCTTCCGGAGGTGCCCGCATGATGGAAGGTGCGATCTCGCTTATGCAATTAGCCAAGACTTCGGCGCGTCTGGCGCGTTTGTCCGATGCCGGTGTGCTCTTCATTTCGGTTTTAACCGATCCCACCACGGGCGGCGTCACCGCCAGCTACGCCATGCTGGGTGATGTGATCCTGTCCGAGCCCGGAGCCCTCATCGGATTCGCCGGCCCCCGAGTTATCAAACAGACCATTGGTCAGGATTTACCAGACGGCTTTCAACGTTCGGAGTTTCAGCTTCGTCACGGATTCGTGGACGCCGTAGTGAGTCGACACGAAATGCGTGCCAAACTGAAGATCGTTCTGGATTTTGCTTCTGATAACGCCCTGAACAGCGATTCCACAAACGGATCGGTAGATGTGAAACAAGTCGAAAATCTGGTTGAAAAGACCGTGGCAGCGGTGGAGGATTTTGATCGACCTCCTTCAAAAAATTGAAATCAACACGCATGAAACCTAAAATTCTTTTGACCAACGATGATGGAATCCATGCTCCGGGACTGGCCGCGCTGCATTCACAAATTAGAAAGATCGGGGAAGTGGTTGTGGTGGCGCCTGATAGCGAAAAAAGCGCGGTGGGCCACGCAATCACCCTGTCCGACCCGCTACGGGTGTGGAACTATGAAAAAAACGGCGAATTTTTTGGGTACGCCGTCAACGGTACCCCTGCAGATTGCGTGAAAATCGCCTACTGGGCCCTGCTCGATTTTAAGCCGGATTTGCTGATTTCCGGCATTAACTTCGGTTCCAACACCGGCATCAACATCATTTATTCCGGAACCGTTTCGGCCGCAACCGAAGGTACCATTTTAAACATCCCTTCCTTTGCCATTTCTTTGACCACCTATACCGAAGCGGAATTTGCTTACGCAGCTAAATTTGCCCGCAAACTGGCAAAAATGATTTTGGCGAAAGGCCTGCCTGCCGGCACCTTTTTGAACGTGAATGTGCCGCCGGTGACCGAAGATGAAATCAACGGCGTGGTGGTCACTCGCCAGGGACAGGCGACCTACCGAGAGAGATTCGATAAACGAACCGATCCGCAAAACCGGGTTTATTACTGGTTGACCGGCAAAAAAGTTCAATTGGAAGAAGACAGCAGCGTGGACGACTGCGCCATCAAAAATAACCAGGTATCCATCACCCCCATCCATTACGACCTGACAAATTACGGATATTTGGATGAATTAAAATCCTGGAACATCACACCCTGATGGTTTCTATGAAACGCCATCCTGAAGAATATATTCTGATTCTCGACTTCGGTTCGCAATATACCCAGCTCATTACCCGCAAAGTACGGGAGCTGGGGGTTTACTCAGAGATCAAACCGTTTAACTATTCTCTTCAAGAGATAAAAAAACACCAGCCGAAGGGCATTATTTTATCCGGCGGACCGGCTTCGGTATATGACCGCGATGCGCCCGTACCGGAGGAAGGACTGTTCGAACTGTCCATTCCGATTTTGGGCATTTGTTACGGATTGCAGCTCGTCAGTCATTTTTACGGCGGCCAGGTAGCTAAAGCAGAAAGGCGCGAGTATGGGCTTGCGGAGCTCAAAATCGAAAATCACGAGAAGCTGTTTCGCGACCTCGGCGCCACTACCCGGGTCTGGATGAGCCACGGTGATTCGCTGACTGAGCTGCCGTCCGGATTCGAAGTTCTGGCGTGTACCGATTCCTCACACTACGCGGCAGTGGTGCAGCCCGCCCGCCAACTTTACTGTGTGCAGTTTCATCCGGAAGTTGCGCATACGGTGCAGGGCAAGCAAATTCTGAAAAACTTTTTATTTGAAATTTGCAAATGTCGCGGTAACTGGTCTTCGGAGTCCTTTATCCACACCGCCGTTGCCGAGCTGAAGGAAACCATCGGTTCTTCCAAAGCGATTTGTGGCTTAAGCGGCGGTGTGGACTCGGCCGTGGCGGCGGCGTTGGTGTTCAAAGCGGTGGGAAACAAGCTGCAGTGCATCTTCGTGGATACCGGGCTTTTGCGCAAAAACGAAGCCTTGCAAGTAGAAGATACCTTTACAGAGTATTTTAATTCAAACATTTTAATCGTCGATGCGGCCGAGCGGTTTCTAAGTCGCCTGCATAACGTCACCGATCCCGAGGAGAAAAGAAAAATCATCGGCAATACTTTTATAGAGATTTTTGAACAGGAATCCGAAAAACTCTCCGATGTGGAGTATTTGGTTCAGGGAACGCTGTATCCGGACGTCATCGAGAGCGCTTCGGTGAAAGGACCGGCGGTCACCATCAAAACCCATCACAACGTAGGAGGCTTACCTGAGAAAATGAATTTAAAGCTGGTGGAGCCGTTGCGGGATCTGTTCAAAGACGAAGTGCGCACCGTGGGCAAAGCTCTGGGTCTGCCGGAGGACATGCTGAATCGACATCCCTTTCCCGGCCCTGGCCTGGCGGTACGGATTTTAGGCGAGGTGACTCTGGAGCGGATTCAACTTCTACAGGAAGTCGATTGGATTTACATCGAGGAGCTCAAAAATAACCACTGGTATGATAAAATCTGGCAAGCCTTTGCGGTTTTGCTTCCCGTGAAGACCGTGGGCGTGATGGGCGATCAGCGCACCTACGACAACGTCATCGGATTGCGTGCGGTCACCAGCGTGGACGGCATGACCGCGGACTGGGCAAGAATTCCCGCCGAACTGCTGGCAACAATATCAAATCGCATCATCAATGAAGTCAGGGGAGTGAATCGTGTGGTTTACGATATCAGCTCCAAACCGCCCAGTACCATTGAATGGGAGTAGGGTTTGAGGAGGAATAGGATACAAGATGGAAAGGGGTCCCCTTTGTTTTTATTTCCGTGCTGACATTTCACAAATAACTTAAAAAGTGAGATTTTTTCAAAATTAACAGCCTCTAAAATGCGAATTGATTTCTCTGCTGAATAAGTCGAAGGATCTTTCAGTGTGAGGTTCCAGGGAAAAATGACTTCATAAAAGGAGTTATTGATTAAGATTTTTGAATTCGCATTTGACTTTTGTAACATCGTAAATTCATCTATTCGGGTATTTTTATTTCGAAATTGATAAATAGTCGTCATTCCGAAAAAATCTTTTTTACTTTGAACACCTTCGATTGCAGGATAGATTTTAACTGCTTCTTAATGCAAATCACACAAAACGACATTCTCAGCACTACTTTTACCAGAGTCCTTAAGAAAATCATACAGCTGTTTTAACAATAGCCGTCTAGAATGTCAAAATACGTTTATAAGTTAAATTAAAATAACACAGCAACTTTTAATTTCACTTGCTTTTTAATTTTATTCTTTTAAAATGTAACTGATCAGTCTAATCCGTCATGCTGAGCGTAAACTCTCAAATGCTGAGCATCCCGCCGGAAGAACCTGCGCGAAGCATCTTGTGAACCGGTAAAGCGACTCCTCGTACTTCCGCACCAGTGGAGTTGGGCAAAGAATCCGGAGTTGGTGCTCAGAATGACCACCCCGGCTGAATTGTAACTTTAAAATTTATGCAATCAATTTAAATAAGGAGATTAACATTTCTCACTTCGTGACGTGATTCATAAACCAACTGTTAATTAAGAGG
>JBHHXN010000110.1:0-18126 GCA_046757025.1 bacterium | reverse complement strand
AAGGAATCCACCAGCGCGTAAGTGTTGTCCACGGTTGTTTCCCATAAGGAATACAAATTGCCTTTTCTCAGAATGATTTCACCGGCGCCGTCTTGATCCAGGTCGGCAAAGCGGCTGGCCCAGACGTCGCCGCTGTCGGCCCAGACGATATTTGCCGGAAAAGCACCCGCTGAAGGGGATTCGAGGATCACGCTCTTGCCGCCGGCACCCGCCAGAATTTCCAGCAGGCCATCGCCGTCGGCGTCGCTCCAATCTCTGGGGATCAAAATGTCTCCAGTTGAAAAGACTTCCTGGAACTGATTTTCTTGAAATTCAAATATTTTCAAAAAGCCAAAATTGAATTCGGCATCGTACTGGTTCAGGATGATTTCCTTATGGCCGTCTCGATCAAAATCGGCCGTCTTGCTGAGTAAAAAGGCCGGCGGCAGAATCGATCCGGTTAAATCCACAGCCGGGCCGCCGATAGCCGGTAAGCTCAAATCCACCGTGTAAAAGCTCCCACGGTTGTCCGCTCGGGAAGACAAGCCCGCGCCGTTCACGGCTTCGAGGTAGAATTCCATTTGCCCCATAAAAATATCTTGAGTGAAATGCAGTCGGTGCTGAGTGGTGCGAAAACGCAGTTTTTTTTGTTGAAAATTCTCGTCGGAGTTGGCAGGGCGAAAAAAAATGGCCGCATCGCAAAGATCGTCGGTTTCAAACTCCAGCAAAAAACTGTGCTGGCTGCCGTCGAGCATAGCAGTCTGTCGCACGTTGGCAATCGCCGGCGGCGTGCGGTCGATAAAAAATCGAACTTTGTCCTCCACGGCGATGCCGTTCTTGTTTTTTACCTGTAAACGCAGCGTGTACAAAGTATCGACCAGCGAGGAAATATCCAGCTCCCACAAATCCTCTTCAATCACCTGACGATTTTTCTGCCGCATGAGATCTTGCCACTCTTGCGGGGTTTCCCCTACTCCAAGCTGCAAAAGGTACTCATCCAAAAACGTACCAGCCGCGGTGCCGCGGATGGGAACGGCGTCACCTGTAAAACCTTCATCCACACTGGGACGGGTAATCGCGGCCATGGAATAGTAGGGCGTTTGCAGTGCCTGCAACGCGTTGATTCTGCCGGCAGCAAAAAAATGGTCCCATCCGGTTTCGCCTAAATCGTCCGCCGTGGACACGATCAGGCCTTGCACCGATTCATTGGACAAAAGCGGCGATTTAGATAGAATCAGCGCCGCCAGTGCTGAAACGAATGGCGCCGACGCCGACGTGCCGCTGAAGCTGCCGTATTTATTTTCACGCTGCGTTGTAAGCACGTTGACTCCTGGAGCGACCACATCCACCGACGCGCCAAAGTTGGAGAAGCCGGCGAGTCGGTCCTCGTCGTTGGTTGCGCCCACAGAAATGGTTTCTGCAAATCCGGAAGGGAAATGAATTTTATCGCTGTTTGAATTGCCAGCCGAGGCCACCAGCACACAGTCATTTTCAAATGCAAAACGCATGACATCACGCAGCAGCGGCGAAGCCGCTTCGTCTCCAAAACTCATGTTGATGATGCGTGCGCCATTTTCCACCGCATAAACGATGGCTGAAGCGACGTCATCTTCCTCTAAAAATCCCAGGCTGGTGCCAGATCGTAAATTCATGATTTTACAGCCAAATGCCAGACCCGCGATTCCGCGGTGATTATTGCCAGTTGCACCGATGATGCCGGCAACCGAAGTGCCGTGTCCGTTTTCATCAAACGGATCGTTGTCCGGAGTTTGGAAATCGCCGCCATCCGGAAAAGTTGGGGCGTCGGTAAAATCCCAGCCGCGTAAGTCATCCACAAAGCCGTTGGCGTCGTCGTCGATGCCGTTAAAATCGCTGCTATCCACTCTGCCGTTACCATTGAGGTCTTCGCCAGAGTTGAGCCAGAGGGCATCGCGCAAATCTTGGTGAAGGTAATCGATGCCGGTGTCGATGACCCCGACGATGATTTCAGAGGAGGCCAACTGCAGCTCCCAGGCGGCTTCTGCCTGTAACGGCAGCAGCGCGGCTTGCTGTGTAAAAAGAGAATCGTTGGGAGCGAAATCTACTTTGTGAAGGTAATTGGGCTGTACAAACTCGATCAAGTCGTTTTTTTGGTAGGCTGCCAGAATCTCCTTTAAATTGCGTTCGGGAGAAAAAGTCACTTTCACATAGCGATCAAAATTTGATCGCTTTGCATGGAAGTAATTGACGGGCCTTTTCTGAAAAAGCGGGGTAATTCTTTTGGCCCCCAGTTGATGATGCAATTTTGCCAAACCAACCGTTCCGGCAGCGGCCGGCATGTTTGGTACTGTGGCATTTGTTTGCGGAGAATTTTTCAACTTGATCAAAATTTCGCCTGGCGCCGCCTCGAGAGTTTGCGCTGGCAGACGGGATTTGACACTGAAGAAAAGAAGGCAAAAAAGCAGTGTTCTCTGGAGCAAGACAAATACAAATTAAAAATTAAATCCGATGAGGTTCCAATAATTTAAAAAGGAAATGAAAAGCATCGTGCTGAAAGTAAATAAAGAGAAATGAAGTTTTTGAAGCAAGGAAAATCGCGGAGTTTTCAAAATAAAAATGGTGATTAAAGGCATGCCAGCCGATAAAACCACTGAAATCAACGCCAGGCAAAGTAAAACGATCAACGGAGTAGAGACTCCATATCGCAAAGTACCGCTGCGAAAGAATTCATCCAGCCCAAATAAAAAGAGCAAATTGCACGTGCAAATCAGCAGGCCCAGTAAATACGGTAATTTAAGCGCCGGTTTATTTTTCAGAAAGAAGAAAAGAAAAAGAAAAATGGAGAGTGTGAAAACAACATAAAATGCTCTTAAAAAATTTAGCTGAAACGAAATGGCATCCCACCAGGTTAATTTATCCAGCGTCAACGGTTTGTCGGAATGGATGAACATGTGGGTGATTTCACCTCGGTCGTTTTCACGAAAAGCGATATATCCTTCTTCATCCAATATTTTGAACAACAGCGGCTGCACTTCCAGGATTCTTTTGGTTCCAGAAGGTAAATAGACTTTCAGAATTCCGCCGGCTTCCGCGTAAACCCGGATTTCCTGTCGGTGCTCCAACAAATTCGACAGCCGGGCGATGTTGAATTTGGGAAGATTATTAAATTGGTACTTGCCGGTAAATCGTGCATAATTGTCTGGTGAAGCATTCGGCGCAACCGTTTGCACGGTTGGTGGGCTGGCCGGGAAATATCGATCCAAAAAGACCCGCACAAAATTTTGAAATATTTCAGAATTATTGCAGTTACCAGACATAAAAATGCCGATTTTTTCATCCGGGATTAAATAAAGCAGACTGGAAAATCCCCGACTGAAACCGCTGTGCATAATAGCGCGTTGACCATTTTGAATGTCCTCATAAAAACCGTAGCACCAACCCGGCATCTGCGCGTGCGCGCGAAATTGCGGACGGTGCATTTCCTCAATGGTCGCTTCCTGCAAAATGCGTTGTTCGAAATATCGCCCCTCCTGCAAGTGAGCGATCATGAAATGCGCCATATCTTCCGCAGTGGTTAGTAAAGCACCGGCCGGCACATGATTTAAATAGTCAACCGGGAAACGATGAAAATAGCCGTCCATAAATTTATAGCCCACCGCCAGGTTGCTCTCGGAGTCCTCAGGTAAATTGAAACCGCTGTGGGACATCTCGAGAGGCAAAAAGATATTTTCATTGACATATTGTGAAAAATCCTGGCCGGAAATTTCCTCCACCAGATACCCCGCCAGGGAGATACCATAATTTGAATAGCTGACATATTCACCGGGATTAAACACGATCTGCGGCAGCTGTTTTTTAAGGAATTCCCGCAAAGGTTTGAGCTCCCGGACATTTCTTGCGTGCTTGCCGCTCTGGTGATGATCAAATCCGGCAGAATGGGTTAACAAATGTTTCACGCGGACGGGATGTGGAAACGGATTTTTAATTTTGAAATGCTGCAAATAGTCATTCACTTTGTCTTCTAAATTGAGCTGTTTTCTTTCAATCAGCTGCATCACCGCGGTAGCCGTCACAAGTTTTGTGATGGAACCCACTCTAAACCGGGTTTCTTCTGGAGACACGGTTACATGCGATTCGAGGTTGCTGAAACCGTATCCTTTCTTTAATAGAATCGAGTTGTCCTTCACGATGGCGATGACGGCGCCCGGAACATGAAAATTCTGCATGGCTTCATTAAAATACCAGTCTGCCAATATCTGCAATTCCTGGCTGTTTTTCAGTCCGGTATCATACAAAAAAGTTTTGTTGATTCGATCGTGAACCGCAAACAGCTCCTGGGCAGAGACATCGACTAAATTTAGTACCGTAAAAAACACCATCAGCCACAGCCATAACAAAGTTTTTGCAAAGTATGACCAGCATCTTCTCAAAAAATTGAGAATCTTTTTCTCAAGCAGTGTATGATTTTCGACCATCTGTACAAAAATAAACAAGCCAAATTCAAAAATTTGTATTAATTTGAAAAAGTGAAATTTTTAAAATAATTGTTTTAAAAAGGTAATCGAGCGTAAGATAACGTGCTTAAAATATGGGAGTTAAAAAAGAAAACTGCACTACAATTTAATTATCGTTACCTTTTTACATTGTCCGATTTCAATACACTTCAATCTTCATCGAGCTACGTAAATTGGATGCAGTGCAAAAACTGTGCTAAGAGAGGACTTGTTTTTTTCGAAGATGTTGATCGATCATGACGGCCGCGATGTTCCCCGTGCCCATTGCCACGGAAACCTGTTGGGTCATTGGGCGCAAATCACCTGCAATCCAGACGCCGGGCACGTTGGTGTCTCCGCGCTGCGATTTTGGCTGGGCATGATTGCCAGTCACCGCCATCTCAACTCCCAACTGTTGCGACAGGTCTGTACGTCCCCGTACAGGACTGGACACAAAAAAGGCCTCGGCAGACAACGACTGATCGTCTTCCAAAACCAAAGCAGAAAGAAGGCCCTTTTTACCAAGCAGTTTTTTAATTTTTCCCTGAATTACAGGAATCCTTTTGGAAGCCAACTGTTGAGAGCGTTCGGAAGACATGTGGGCGTCTTCTGTCAACAGAACACGCAGTTTTGGTGTGTATCTGCTAAGCCCGATGGCCATACCCCCTGCCCAATCTGCCGGCCCGGCGCCGATGACGATGGTATCTTTGTTTTTAATTTCAGGCGCTTCGCAGTCGGGACAGTAAAACATGTTGCCTTTCCCGGCGTAAGCAAAACAAGGTGTGAAGTCGCCATCCACGGTGGGGTGGTATCTTGACACGCCGGTGGCAAGCAAAACGGTTTTGCCCAGCCATTCTTCGCCGGTATCACTCTGCAAAATGAACCTGCCTTCCTCCCCTTCGGCGGTGACAATATTTGCTTTGACCACTTCCGCACCCAGGTTTTCAGCTTGCTCTTTTAACCGCTTTTGCAATTCCGTCCCTCTGACGGCCGGCATGCCAGGGACATTTTGTAATTCCTCCAGCGTAAAAAAAAGCGGGCCGGTTTTGCGGTCCAGCACCGCCACTTTGCGGTCATGCCAGGCCAGGTGAATGGCCGCGGACAAACCTGCCGGGCCGCCGCCTACGATCAGTGTATCATAGATTTCTGAGGTCATTTTGCTCCTATTTGGTTATTTCAAGTGTCCAATAAGTTCAATAATAAAATACTGAAAAAAATAAGAATTGCATCAGAAATAAGCAAGTTTTTAATCCATTATTGACAAACCCTTCTGAGACATTCAGATAATCAAATTACTTTTCTGCAGAATTGTCCGTAGCCAACCCACCAAAAAAGGCACCGCTCTTCAGAATTTATGCAAATAATCGCGTTTTTTTATTATCGGGCAGAAATCCGACAATAAACTGCACGCAATCCAAAGCAATTGTCAGTACCTATAATAAACGACCCAAAATTGCACTTTTATGAATTCCCCAGAAATCAAGGCTACGGACATATCTGCTCTTAATAAAATTACCATCGTTAAAGTTCGGGGTTACCTGGACGTCATCACTGCGGAGGCACTGGAAAGTACGCTGGACACGGTCAAGAATTCCAAATGTTATAAGATCATTTTGGATTTAGACGAAGTGGAATACATCGGCAGTATGGCTTGGAGCATATTTTTGAATACTATCAAAGAGCTGCGCGACCACAACGGCGATTTGAAATTAGCCCAGATGCACCCCAATGTATTTGAGGTTTATAAATTACTGGAATTTTTCTGGTTTTTAAAAGCCTACAAAACCATTGAAGAGGCGGTTTCGGACTTCAAATTAGAAGTACAACCCATGCCATAAAAGTTCCCCCCTCTGCCGGCAATTTTGTTCACTTTCTACCAATTTTATTCTTTTTTTTTCATTCTGAAACACCTCTGTTTCTTTAATTCCTAAAAAAAACTCGACAATTATTATATGAACTAAACAGGACAATCGTGTACCTTTTTGGCACAATGTATTTCGAATTTACAAAAAATTGGAAATATAATATCCATAAATTCTGTTTTACATTATGAGATATGTTCAATATTATTAAAGAATTAAATGTTCTTAATAATCACGAATATATTTTTGGTACGCAAATTGTATCATCAATCAGCGAAAATGAAAAGTCGAGATTGATAAATGAAGCAACTAAAAAATCAACATTTAATGCGAAATCAGGTAAGTAACAATATTGAGAGTAATCACAAAATTCACATGTCTATAGATTAATGAACCAAAGTGAAATGAGGGAAAGATGAAATCCATAATTATTCCAATTCTGATGGGACTGTTTTCGTTAAACTTTTTCATTCGCCAATCGGATAGCGGACTTGAAAGAATTGGCGCATTAGAACAAGATTTCAACACGTTGCGCTCGATCATGCAAATTGATCAAGAAAGACAGTCAACTGAACAAAAAATCATCCAGATCATAGAGCGGTACAATCCATATATGCCGCTGAACATGAAGCGTAAAATAGCCAAAGAAATTTATAGAATGAGTCTGAAATATCCCAATCTGGATGTAAACTTGATTTGCGCCACCATCACCCACGAAAGCGGCCGAGCCTGGAACCCGAGAGTGATTTCCAATGCCGGCGCCATGGGGTTGATGCAAATCATGCCCAACACCGGAAAATGGCTGGCAAAATACGAAGGCATCAAGTGGACCACCGCTGAAGAAATTTTATTCAATCCGATCTACAATATTCGTTTAGGAACCCGTTATTTATCCGCTTTAGTTGAAACTTATGACGTGGAAGGCGGTTTGGCTGCCTACAACGGCGGCGCCAAACGCGTTGAATTGTGGTTGGCTAAAAATAAAGCCGATGGTATCTTGTGGGCAGAAACCCAGGATTACATCCCGTTTGTTTTAAAACTATATGCTGAATATAAAAAATTTGCCCTGTAGTCATGAACACTTTTTCGTACTAAGCATTTTCGCTATTTCTCCGTAATCAAAGCCGTCAGGCAATCATCCTGACGGCTTTTTTTTTGTTCGTTTTTTTCAACTTACCATTCCTTTGCGTGACCGGAGATTCGAGTTTTGTGATAAAATATTTCACTGAAAGCAGGCTTTTTTTCTCCAAAATGCAGCATTGAGTGGTATTTAGAAATCAAAGTCTCAAGAGGATGGAAAGAAGGAAGGGCATTGTCAATTCTTGAGGAGTGTGGGCAACTTGCATCGCAGACAAACATCAAAACTCTTTCACGATAATGCCCTTTCTAATTTAACCGCCCACGCGTTTGCGCTTTAACAAATACTTGATCAGCGCCCGATCATACGGCTCCTCGGTGCTGAGCGTGACGTAATCGATCTGGTTTTCCCGACATACTTTTTTATAGTTTTCCACAAATTGTTTCACTTGTTCCTGGTACTCCCGCCGAATGTGCCATGGCTGCGTGTTGATCTCTTCGCCGGTTTCCACATCTTTAAATACCGCATCCTGTTTAAATTCAAATGTCAATTCCATGGGATCGAGGACATGAAACACGATGATTTCATGTTTTCGGTGACGAAAATGTTTGAGTCCGGAGATCACTTTTTGCGGCTCATCAAACAGGTCGGACAACAAAATGATCAACCCCCTCCGTTTGATCCGTTCCGCCATTTGATGCAGGGCGGCCGAAATATTGGTTTTTGAACTGCTTTTGGTTGCATCCAATTCTTTTAAAATCTGATGCAAATATGTGGTAACTGAGCGCGGTGGCAAATAGCGACGAATCTTTTCATCAAAAGTCAACAACCCCACGGCATCCCGCTGGCGGATCATCAGATAGGTCAGGGCGCCGGCCAGATAGGAAGCGTACTCCAGTTTATTCAGATTATTGGAAGAATATCCCATGGACGCGGAAGCATCCATCAAAATGTAGGATTTTAAGTTGGTTTCCTCTTCAAATTGCTTTACGTAAAAACGGTCAGTTTTGCCATAAACCTTCCAGTCCACATGTTTGATCTCGTCGCCGGGCATGTATTGGCGATGTTCGGCAAACTCGACGCTGAATCCGTGGTACGGGCTTTTGTGCAGTCCGGTAATAAACCCTTCCACCACCAATCGCGCCCGCAAATCCATGGAAGAGAGTTTGGACACCACCTCCGGGTTTAAATATTTGCGATAATCTAATGACCGTTTTTCAGCCACCTACTTAACTCCGTTTTCAAGCAGTCGCTCCACAATGTCCACCGTGCCGATGTGTTCCGCTTCAGCGTTAAAATTGGTTACCAGTCGATGCCGTAAAACGGGTTTGGCCACGGCAGTGACATCGGCAATTTCAGGCGTGGGACGTCCGTTTAAAATGGCGCGGGTTTTGGCGCCTAAAATTAAATATTGAGAAGCACGCGGCCCGGCGCCCCAGTTGATCCAATCCCGAATAAACGCGGGGGCGCCGTCGTAATCCGGACGCGTACAGCGAACCAGTTTCACCGCATATTCGATGACGTTATCAGCAACGGGTACCCGCCGTACCAGTTTTTGTAAATTCATTATTTCATCGGCCTTTAAAATCATATTCAAGTCGGCCTGGTAAGCGCTGGTGGTGGACTTAACGATTTCGGCTTCCTCTTCGAAGCTCGGGTAATCTACCCACAGGTTAAACATAAATCGATCCAATTGCGCTTCTGGCAGCGGGTAGGTGCCTTCCTGCTCGATGGGATTTTGAGTCGCCAGCACAAAAAACGGTTCTTCTAATTTGTAGGTAGTACCGGCTGCCGTCACCTCGTGCTCCTGCATGGCTTGCAGAAGCGCCGCCTGGGTTTTGGGCGGAGTGCGGTTAATTTCATCGGCCAGCACGATGTTTGCGAATACCGGGCCTTTCACAAATTTAAACGCCTTGTGTCCGGTGGAAGTGTCTTCCTCAATGATTTCTGTACCCGTGATATCCGATGGCATCAAATCCGGCGTGAATTGAATGCGGTTAAATTTTAAATCCAAAACCTTTGCCAGGGTACTGATGAGCAGGGTTTTGGCTAATCCGGGCACCCCGATCAACAAACAGTGCCCCTGCGCTAACAAGGAAATCAGCAGCTCTTCGATAATGCTTTTCTGCCCTACGATGATTTTGCTTATCTCAGATGCGATTTTGTCATGAGCTGCACCCAGTTGTTTCACGACTTCTAAATCCTGGCCTGCCACGGCGTTTTTTGCCATACAACCTCCAATTAATTACCACAGTTGTTCACTTATTTTACTTTAGGTTATTACTACGCAATTGATTTCGTGACGAGCAAAATAGGTAATTCGCCGCCAAATGTCAATGATTTTGCTTGCTCATTTTTAGCGCTTTAGCTAAATTGTGTCTGAACGAAAACTAAAGAAATCAATGAGAATGAAGTCATTGCGAGTCCCGATTTTCGGGAAAGCAATCTCCGTATTAGGGCACGGCAGGAGATTGCTTCGTCCCGCACAAAACGCCGGAATCGCAATGACAGGGCGTTGGGGGAGTTTTCGTTCAATCACTAAATTGTTCTTAACAAAAACTGCGCTGTTCAGAAATTTCTCTCAACAAGGGTATGAATACTAAAATCAATTTACTGGGTCTGGATTTGACCGAATTGCAATCGGTAGTAGATTTGTTTGGTGAGCCAGGTTATCGCGCCCAACAAATATTCCAGTGGCTTTATGCAAAACAAGCTCGCTCATTTGACCAGATGACCAATCTCTCCAAAAAACTGAGACAGAGACTTGTTGAGAAAGCACAGATTCAGACACTGAAACTGATCACTTCTCAATCATCCCGGAAGGATCAATCCATAAAATTCCTCTTCGGTTTGCACGACGGCTTAGAAATCGAATCGGTGCTGATGTTTGAAAATCATCGGGCCACGTTGTGTCTGTCCACGCAGGTTGGCTGCGCCATCGACTGCCAATTCTGCGCAACCGGCTCCATGGGATTAAAGCGCCATCTCACCGCAGGAGAAATCGTGGATCAGCTGATTTGCGCTCAACAATTGACGGGTAAAACCGTCAACAACATCGTATGCATGGGCATGGGCGAACCGTTTCATAACTACGACCATCTCCTGAAAGCGTGTGCTTTGATGAGCGACGAACGCGGTCTGAATCTATCAAATAAACACATGGTCATTTCCACCAGCGGTCTGGTCCCAAAAATCAAACAATTTGCCGATGAGGGGCACAAATATCGACTGGCGATTTCTCTGAACGCCACCACCGATAAAGTCCGCTCGCGCCTGATGCCATTAAATAAAAAATGGCCCATCCAAGATTTGCTGAGTGCAGCCATCTATTACACAAAAAAAGCAAAACAACAGGTAACCATCGAATATGTTTTAATGGAGGGCATCAACGACCGCGAGCAGGATGCCGCGCGCTTGAAAAAGCTGGTGACTGGCCTCGATTGCAAAATCAACTTGATTCCTTACAACGCCACCGAAGGCGACTACCGACGGCCATCGCAGCAAAGAATTTTACGTTTTTATGAAAACCTGCACTCTTTGCGCGTGCCCGTAACCGTTCGCTGGAGCAAAGGCGATGACATTGCCGCAGCGTGTGGACAACTGGCGGTTAAAAGCCAAAATTAACCGCAAACGGTTTACATGGTCACTCGCTTTTATCTCCCAAAGGCGCGGTTTCTCCTAACCGCTGGCAAGCCCGCAGAAATTCTTTCAGGACGTCCGCCACTCTTTTTTCACTCCCGACCCGAACTTTCAGCGCCTGAATTTTAGCGCATTCCTGTTCAGCTAGATCGAAATCTTCCTGCTGCAAATAGAGCCGAAGCAAATTTTTTCGACAAACCGCCTCGTTGTATGGCGAAAACAGGTTCTGGCTTTTGAACGACGCCAGTATTTGGCGATAAAATCGAATGGCTTCCGGCCAGCGCTCCATCTTGTCCGCCAGTTTAGCTGCACACCAGAGAAAAACCCGGCTCTGCGGAAATTCCATCAGAGCCCGTTCGGCCAGCTGCCACCCTTGTTCGTACTGCTCTTCTACCAATGCAATCCAACAAAAGCTGTTCATGGCGCTGTAACGCGAGTAGCGGCTTTTTTTAATGGCGATCTTGAGCATGCTTATGCCCGCACGACGATCGTCTTTGACAAACGGCAGCCACTTAAAATGCCGGCTCAATTTGCTGCGGTAATATTTGTACGTGCCCAGTCCCAGGTACGCATCGTACAACGTACTGTCTTTTTTCAGGGCCATTTCCAAAGCCTGCACACTTTTCATCCCCACCTGAAAAGCCCAATTAAACTGTTTTTGTTTGGCGTTTTGAAATGCCAGATATCCCAAACTCGACCCCAGAAAAAAATAGGCCCAGGGGTCCTCGGCGACTTTTTTGATGCGTGCCTTGGAAAACGAAATGGATTTTTCGATCAATTCGACAAACTCTGCTTCCTGATCGTAGATCTCCTTGTCCATCATCTGCGTTTGTAAAACCGCGGCCTGGAAAAAATAGCCCACCGGGTTGTCCGGCATTTCATGCTGCAGTTCTGAAAAAATTGCCTGCGCTTCATCAAAGGATTGTTGAACGCTCAAACGAATTCCGGCTCGAATCAAGGAGTCGGTCTTTGCTGAGATCAGCTCGCTGCCAAAACCGACGCTGGTGAGTTGAAAAACCAACGCCACAAAGGTAAGCTTTAATTGCGTTTTAAACGGTAAAGATTTTTTTTTACAGCAGGTTTTTGAGGACAGCATGAGATGGTAAGACTTTGTTTTATTTAACTGATCAGATTTTGATTATTCTAAAATGCTTCGGTATTTTAAAAGACCTTTTCGGTACTATTCCAAGCCGTTTCTCAATTCGATCTCAAGCGTCGACTCGCAATAGCTTACCTCAACCCGTGCCGTACAGGCGGTCGCCGGCGTCCCCCAGGCCCGGTAAAATGAACCCATGCTTGTTCAAATCCCGATCCAGCGCAGCGATGTAGATGGTAATATCCGGATGGTTTTTGAAAATAAACTCAACACCCTGGGGCGCCGCCACCAGAATGGCGCACTTAATCTTTTTGGCGCCATATTCTTTCAACAAATCCAGAGAAGCATTTAAACTGCCCCCGGTCGCAAGCATGGGATCGGATAAAATAATTTCGGAGTCAGGTAAATGATTGGGCAGTTTTTCATAATATTTAACCGGCTCCAGGGTTTCTTCATTGCGATAGAATCCCAGATGCCCCACTGCGGCTTCCGGGAAAATCTTCAAAAAGGCATTCTGCATTCCAAGTCCGGCGCGCAGGATGGCCACCAGCACGATCTGGCGTGCCAGAACCCGCGCTTCCACGGTTTCCAGGGGCGTTTTGATGGAGCTAATTTTTGTGGGTAGATCTTTGGTTAGCTCAAACGCCATCAAAAAACAGATTTGCTCCATGCGCTCCCGGAAGGCGCTTTCGGTGGTGTGCGAGCTGCGCAATTCTGACAGGTGATGCTGGATAAGCGGATGATCAATTATCTTTAAATTCTTCATTCTGGTCACAAGATTTTGACTAAAATCCGTAATTTACAATTTTTAAATAGAATTGCAAGGTTTTAGCCAATTATTGTGATTAATTATTTTCAGTCAGACACAGCCCAATTGCTTCCTTATGGTGATTATCGGAATCCTGCTGAATTCTTTTTACTTGTCTCTAAAATGTTAATTTATTATTTTTTCAGAAATATAAAAAAGTCAAGTTCATTTATCACGGTGTCAAAGATGCAATGCTATAAATGTCAAACTCAAATTCCCATGGACGGGCAGCCCCATAGAAATGAAACCTGCCTGCAGTGTAATGCCTATTTACGCTGCTGCCGCAATTGTAAATTCTATGATCCGGTATCCTACAACCAATGTCGGGAGCCGCAGGCCGAACGCGTGAAAGACAAAGAAATGGCCACCTTTTGTAGTTATTTTTTGGCGGCGACTGAAGTCAAATCCACCGAAGAAAACAAAAAAGTTGAAGCCATGAAAAAGCTCAACGAGCTGTTTAAGAAAAAATAATTATCAAAGTTGAAGGCTTCATGTATTTCAAGTTATCAACTCGGATGTTGGTTCATTTCATCAGGATACACTTAAAAAATCAGGGAGTTTTCATTGAATCATTGAACCTGATTAATGCACAAATTCATGGTTTAAGGTCATTGGTCATGAATCCGGTTGTCACTCAGGAGGAGTCTTTTTATTAAAGTAACCTGCTGTTAATTAAAAGGATTCCTCCTGAATGACAACGAAGTTGTGAATTTTTCAGGTGAAGTGAATATTTTTTTACTGGGATTTTCGTGGGTTGGCATAAAAAAAGAGCATTCAATTGAATGCCCTTTTTGATTCTAAAATGAATATGGATATTTTGTGATGCATTTGAAGGACCACAAAGACTGAGCCTGCCAGACTCACTTCAACAAAATCATTTTATTGGCCCTGATAAATTCATCGCCAACCTTGATCTGGTAAATATATGTGCCGCCTGGTACAGCAGAAGTATTGAGTTTAAACCAGTGTGCCGTGGTCTCACCGGCATCAGGACCGGAATTTGGATTAATTGTCGTTGTCAACCACAAGGCGGCATCCCGCCAGACCGCATCCAGTGCACGTCGATCGTTGACTTCAATCAGCACAGAAGTACCAGCTTGTGGTGCATCGGGAAGAGAAAATGAGGCAGCGAAATTCTCTATATTGCCAACATTGATGAATTGTTGAGTAAAAGACGGACCGCCACTCACACCGAGCGGATCGTCAACACGAAAGACATTAACGAATTCTTGCACACCATTTGTAAGTCCGGAGTATTCCACAAGAAAGGTTCCAATGCCAGATGCAACTCCTCCGTCACCAAATACTTGGGCAGGCATTGTGGTACCAGCCAGGAAAGAGATACCTGTGGCAGCATATGGGTCGAGTGCTGATGATGCAACGGCCGGACCTCCATCGTAAAATCCGTTAGGCCCAACACCCTTTTCCACGATCCATAACCGAGAACCAGCAAAAAAGCCAAACGGGACAAAGGTAAACATGTTGGCCGTGATGTAGATGGCTTCCTCGTCAACCTCAAAGCCGGGGTAGTCAGCAAATACTTCAAAAAAGCCCCCAAAAGCCACGTCCTTTGAGCTTATTGCGTGGTAGTGCCAATCTGCTGCGGTAGGCGTCTTAGGATTATGGTGCTTAGATACTGCGAGCAGAAATGCGCGAGATGTTGCCCGGATCGATAGGTGCAGCGCCAACGACCAGTTCCAAAGTCACAACCAAAAAGCGGTCTTCAAATTGGTCGTAAACCACTTTAGGATCGAAGGTGAAGGTTGTAGGTGATTGTTATGCCTCTCTTGAATTTGGACAAAAGAAGGGTTATCTTTAAGGTGGTTACTAAGCCTGAAAGGAGGCCCTTTATGTCCAAGAGAAGCCGTCATAGTGCGGAAAAGAAGGTGCGAATACTGCGAGAGCATCTGGAGAATCAGGTACCGGTATCGGAGCTTTGTCAGCGTTATGGTATCCATCCGAACCTATTCTACAAGTGGAAAAAGGATTTATTTGAGAGGGCTTCGGTGAGTTCAATGAAAACGTTCTATTAGATACCTCGCGTAAATTGTGATTGCCTCATCTGGCAATACTTGAGGCGGGAACACGGTCATGAATAATTAGTAGGCCAATCTGAAAAATAGACTTCCAAATGCCCAGTGCCGCCCAAAGCAATCTATGCATTTTTTTGTCAGATTCTGTCGGGAGGATTAATTCTGGGAATGATTTGATACTCAATTTCATTAAAACCTTGCGAAGGTCAAAACCTCCGCAAGGTTTAGATTAGCTTACTTTCACTTGGGCTATATCGATCAACAGATGCCAACTGTAGATCACTATTTTATCAAAACCATTTTATTAGATTTCATAAATTCATCCCCTGCTTTGATCTGGTAAATATAGGCACCGCTGGGCACATTTAATCCCTGATCGTTTGTGCCGTCCCAATGCACGGTGTAAAATCCGGCGGGTTTCGCCTCGTCCACCAGCGTTCGCACAAGCTGTCCGCGCACGTTGAAAATCTTCAGGGATACCGTCGATTCTTTTGGCAGCCCATAATTGATGCGGGTTTCCGGATTAAAAGGATTGGGGTAGTTTTGCGTGAGCCCGAAATCAGTGGGAATCAGCTGGATGTTGGTCGTGCCGGATTCCAAATCGGCATTGCCAGCCAGCTTCATGGCGCCAAGATCCACTTCCACAAAGAGTTCATACTTTTCTTTGCCTTTCCAGACCGTAAATCCGCTGACCTCCAACAACCAGGTGCCATCTTGCGGGCCTGCGATGTGGACCCTTTCCGGGCTATCGAAGCTTGCTCCGCTAAAATTAAAATCGCCAGTGGGATCCTCCAAAATTAAATCCAAATCGTCGGTGGGATAACGCCCCCAATGATCTTTCCAGAGCAGCGTCGAGCTCAGGCTCAGAGCGCCAGCGGGCACATCCACCGCAAAAAAGTGCGACTCGCGGTCACGGATTCGGGTTTTAACCAGACGATCGCCGTATTCCGGATCGCCTTTGACTTTTTCTACTCTCAACGTACCAGCGATCTTACCGACGTTGGTCCAATCGCCCATGACCGTCACCCGCGTAAGCCCAAAATTCATATCTTCTTCAGGGATGCTAAAGGTTGCGTCGCCGGCTAAAAATGCGAACGCTAACACGTCATCGGTGCTGGTTATGGCTGACACCACGCTCAGAATCAGATCATCTCCAAATATGGGATTCTGAGAAGCCGGCGGCAGTTCTGGCGTCAATCCTGAAACGGTCACGATGAGTTCCACCACGTCTTTTTCAATATCCACAAAAAACTCTTTCCGTTCACCGGGTTCTAAATCAAAAGAAGTGGAGCCGGTGCGGCCGGTGATGATGTTGCGATTTCCCACCAGGCGTTGAATGTTTTTACGAACGCTGCCGTTTGCCCGTCCCCTATCTCTCGGGTTTTTTGCGCCTGCCATGAGCGCATCATAAGCGGCCATGGCGTCCACGAAGCCGAAACCCTGGTCTTGCTCAAAAGAAGGGTTGCCGTCAAGCAAATCGGCATCCGCTCCATTTAAAATGGCGGCTCTGATTTCATTCGGTTTGGCCGTGGGATCTGCGGATAAAAGCAGCGCAGCGACTCCCGCTACAGTAGGTGCAGAAAAGGAGGTGCCGTCAGCCCAGGTAAAAGCAGACCCATTTGCACCTTGCATTAATCGAAATTTGCCCGGTGCAACAATATCCGGATCAGAACGGCCATCTGCAGTAGGTCCTCTGGAGCTAAATTCTGCCACCAGATGGTTGTCAACCGGCCGCCACAAGAACCCGCCACCGGGACCAACAAAAAAGCGGTCTGCCACGATGCGTTCATGGGTGGCATCGTTGGTGGCGCCCACGGTTAATATATTTTCAGCTAAGCCGGGATCGCCGCCCGTCATACCGCTAGGACCGTTGTTGCCGGCAGAAGCTACCACCACGATGCCGGTTTTCACCATTTTTTCCGCCAACTCTGCGTTGACGGGATCGTCGCCAGCGAATGTGCTGATGCCGCCCAAACTCATGTTCACCACCTGGATATTCACGCCACCGGGTTTGCCTTTGTCAAACTTTTTCTTCAATTCAATGGCTTCGTCCATGGCCGCTGAAATCACGCTGCTGGGCGTGCTGGTGCTGCCTACTGGAAACACTTTCAAAGCATAAAACAAGGCTGAAGGAGCCTGACCGAACAACGGGATACCATGAATGCCCGGGGCAAAAAAGTCAGGTAGAATGCAAGTAGGACAATATCTGGCGATGGCATCGGCAGTAGTTGACGTGCTGAATCCCACGATTATCGCGCCGCCCACACAATGTGCGACCCACGTGCCGTGGTCGCCGTTTGCCGGGCTGTCAAACGCTACCCCGTCGCCGGTGAAATTTTTGCCGCCAACTATGCGAGCAGCAACGGATGAAGCAGAGGAAACGCCAGAATCGATGATGCCCACAATGACGCCGTCACCGAACAATCCGGTCGCAGCGGAAAAATCACTGGCGCGGGTTAAATCATTCGTATATGGAGAATAATTGTCTGGCTCGTTACCACCGAATGCCTGCATCTGATTGGTCGAAAGGGATTGCACATAATCGACACGTACCTCAACGAAATTCGGCACCACCCCGTAGCCAGGCCGCCGCACTTTGTTGGGTGCCGGAAGATGGATGGTTTTATCTTTATTGGCGCTCTGAACTGTGGGTCGGGAAAGTAGCGCTTTCACTTTGTCGGCAGGCACACTCACGGCCAAGGCGCTGGCATTTTTGTATTTGAAATGCACGTTGCCTTTCATGGATTTGACCGCTCGTTCTACATCCTTATAATCTGCTTTATCCACTCTCAGCACCAATCGCACTTTTTTGTTCCTTTTACCTGCCATTAAAACGGAATTCGAAAAATCAGGCAAAATAAACAACGATAAGATTACGAGAATGCAGATTTGACAAACTAATTTATTTTTTGGCATCTCTCTTCCTCCATAATTTATGTGATGTAGAATTCTGCAAAATAGGGTGCTCAACCTTTAGGTTGCAGCAGGCTGGAGACTCAACACCCCTCCGCAATTTCATTTTACAGAACTCTAAAGGTGATGAACAAATTGAATTTGTTTTCCCTGTCATCATGCCACAAGGGAATTTAACATTGGAAAAAGATCAAATTAGACTTTTGCAATCACCCCCTTTTTAATCTAAAGGATTCAATAAAATAA
>JBHHXN010000109.1:0-18194 GCA_046757025.1 bacterium | reverse complement strand
GTTTCCGGTTTTCGATTTTTATTTTTCTTGGCAAAAAAATGCAAAAGTTCTGAAGGAAGACTATAACCTTTTGCCACAAAGGCACTAAGTCACTACGAATAAACAACCTACAACAAACTTGAAGTTAAAACCGGGTTTTGTTAGTTTATTCATTGATTTCTTTTTTACTCAATATTTACAACACTTTGTGTCTTTATGACTTCGTGGCTATGAATTATTCAGGATAAATACTTTTTTTCAAGAGTTGAAATTCTTTTCTTTATTTTCCTGACCGGACACTCACGATCAGACAATCCAATTAATATTCATTATCTGAGATCTTTTGTCTGATTGAGTATCTAAAATATTTGCAACAATTTTATCCTTGATTTGTCAAAATGAATGTGTAATTTTTGTGTTTTTTCACATTTTCAGGGCAACAACCGGCGCAGAAAAGAGTAAATTAAAACATGCAAATTGTCATCCATGAGCTTTGTAAAACGTACGCTGGCGGCGTTCAAGCGCTGAAAAACGTGAATTTGGACATCTCCTCCGGCATGTTTGGCTTGCTCGGTCCCAACGGGGCCGGTAAAAGCACCCTCATGAAAATATTAGCCTGTCTGGAAGTTCTAACCTCAGGTGAAGTTCTGTTGAACGGACAGTCGATTCAAACTCAGCGTAAACAAATACGCGCCTGTCTGGGTTACTTGCCTCAATTTTTCGGGGTGTACCCGCGTCTCACGGGCCTGGAATTTTTGACCTACGTCACAAAACTCAGCCCGCATCCACCGCAAAATTTGAAGCAGCGGGTGCAGGAGACCTTGGCGAATGTGGGACTGTTGGAAGCGGGCGACCGCAAAGTAAAAACCTACTCGGGCGGCATGCTGAGACGCCTGGGGATTGCACAGGCCTTGATCAACGATCCCGAGCTGCTCATCATCGACGAGCCCACTGTCGGGCTGGATCCGGAAGAGCGCATCCGCTTTCGCAATTTGCTCACAGAAATCAGTCGGGACAAAATCATCATTTTGAGCACCCATATCGTCGGGGACATTTCCAGCACCTGCAAGGACCTGGCGCTGCTTTCAAACGGCAGCGTGATTTATCGCGGTCATCCACAGGAGCTGATTCAGAAAGCTGGCGGCAAAGTCTGGCGGGTGGAATGCGATGAATCGGATTTTCAATCCATTGCGGAACAGATGCAGATTATTTCATCCATCTCCAAAGAACGCCATGTACTTTTGCGCGTGGTGGGCGAGCCCATGCCGCAATTCAACATGCAAAGCATGCCGCCCAATCTGGAAGATGCTTACATGTTTTTCATGGCGCAGGAAGCCGGAGAACGCGTGGAAGAGGAGCCGGCTCTGGTTGAAAGTGGACCGAGATGAAATGTTGAAATATTTTGAGAAATAAAGAACGAAAAACGCTATCCGTTTCGATAATTTGTCTACCCACGGTTGTTTTACGAATTTGTCAATAAAGTTCGGAATCAAGAATAAATGCGCAACTCCATTCGCTTTATTTTAACCATTGCCGCGGTAGAGCGGACCATGCTCTACCGAACTGCCAAATTCTGGATTCTGGCGTGTATCGGAATCGGCATGATACTTTTATTTTTAATCGGAACGACCGTAGCCACAATTCTCGCGGATGATATTCCGGGGGAATTTTTGCTGGAAGGCACCGACGCCTATCTGGCTCTGTACATTTTCAGCTACCTGCAGGCGATTCTGGTGATCTTTGTAGCCGGTGATTTTCGCAAAGCAGAAGAAAAAGCCCGGCTCGATCAGGTAATGCTTTCCAAACCCATGACCACGGCCAACTGGGTGCTGGGTAAATACCTAGGCGTGGTGAGTGCGCTCCTGTATCTGAACATATTTTTAATGCTGTTGGCTACCGCCGGCCGGATTATGAAAATGATTTTCACCGACACGGGTTTTAATGTTTTGCCTTTTATCGAATATTTTGTGGTGGCGACCGTGCCCGCGATTTTGTTTATGACCGCCCTGGTGTTTTTCCTGGTAAGTTTGCTGCGCGTGCAGTTTATGGCCATCATTTTAGCAGGGGGGTATGTCGCTTCCATCTGGTTTTATTTTCATCATAAGTTCTCGGGCTTGCTCGACTACGCCGGTTTTTTTGCGCCGCTGTTCTGGAGCGATCTCATCGGATTTGGCGATATTCGAATCGTTCTTTGGCAGCGATTATTTTTCGTTTTGCTGGCCTTGTCATTGCTGGGATTTTCCGTGCTGCTCTATCCGAGGCTGCGGCAGTCGGTCTGGTCGCATCGATTGACACAGGTGCTGGCATTCAGCTTTCTTTTCGCCGCAACGGGAGTGGGCTACGGGTTGGTTCAGCAGAGTAAAAAAATCATGGCCGCCAGACAAACGGATCTGGCATTTCAAAAGGATTGGCGCGCAAAGCCCGCCTGCCGGGTAAGCCATTATGATTTTTACATCAAATTTAGTGACGAGCGCGACCCGTTGCAGGTGACCGCCAAAATGGCGGTAACCAATCCACACAATCAGCCGTTAGCAGAGCTGGTGTTTTCGTTGAATAGCGGCTTGCGGGTGCAGCAGGTGCGCTGGCACGACGGACAAGCCATTTCCCACGTTCATAGCAATCAACTTCTGCAACTGGACATGGCAGATCGGCCTTTGCCGCCCAATTCTGTCGATACGATGGTGGTGGTTTACGCCGGCAAAATCGATGCCGATGGTTTCATGCTCGATCGCTTACCCGACCAGAAAGGGCTCATCGACAAAACCAACGGCCCCTGGACTCAGGGCAATATTTCAGCCTGGCTCAGCCGGGATTTTGCGGTTTTACCGGCGCAATGCGGCTGGTATCCCGTGCCCGGCGCTGCGGCTGGATATGACTTTGCCGCAGAGAATTCCAAAAATTTTACCACTGCCGTCGTACTTGTGCAAACACAGCCCGATTTGAGCGTGATCACCCAGGGAACCAAAGTCAGCGAAACCGAAAGCGGTGCTAAAAAAGTCTGGCGGTTTGAAGTAACGACGCCGGTTCCAGGTTTCTCTTTGAACATCGGTAAGTACAAACGACTGGCGCATTCTTTTAAACACATGGAAATCCAGCTTTATTTTCGCGAAAAGCATTTGCTGGACTATGAGGAGTTTGCGGACGTGGCAGACACCTGCTTTGAAGCGGTGGACCGCATTTTTGACCTGTTTGAAGAAGTCACCGGAGCGATTTACCCGTACGAAAAACTGGTAGTAGTGGAAGTGCCCTTGCAGATGCAAGTCTATCCCACCCGCCATGGATTGAACAATATTTTGCAGCAACCCGGCGTGATTTGGATCGACGAAGTGACCGTGGCCAGCAAACGCATTGCGAAAGTGATCGAAAGCAAAACCAAACGTGCCCGCAAACGTGGTCGGGATGATTCCCCGAAAAAGATTAAGCGGGATGTGTTCATCGAGCTGGTGCTGGATATTTTTCTCTCCGATCGCCTCTGGCGCCGGGACAGCACCCTGATCTCACCGATTCCGAATTACTTGCATTTTCAGTTAGATTTCGCCGACCCGGTGCTGCGCCGGGGGCTGGAATTGCAGTTGTATGAATCGTGTGAACGCAAGATCCGCGATCTGTTTTATCCCGATCGCTGGAACGCCGCTTTGAGCAGCTTCGACCGCATGCGGCAAAATGAATGGCGGTGGGCCACCCGGCGGCGTTATCACGTTGAGATCGACACCATCATCGTCAAATTGAGCAAGTGGCCGTTGACCTCCCTGCGTCCGGAAACCGACGGCAACGTGTACCGCGCCTGTGTGGATTATAAAGCACCGCCTGTTTTACAAATGATGCAGGAACGGATCGGCGAAAATAACTATCTGCAAGCGCTGAAAAAATTGCTGAAAGAGAAGCGCTATCAAAGAGTCAGTCGGGAAGATTTTTTACGCACGGTGCAGTCGGCAGCTTCGGTGGACGTGCAGGATTTTTTCAGGCAGTGGTTTGATCAGGCCACCTTTCCAGGTTACCGCATTACCAAAGCGGAAGCGGAAAAATTGGACACGGGTAAAATGAAAATCGTTTATCAAGTAACCGCTCGTGTGCAGAATGGCGAGAGAGGCGATGGATTTGTTCGTCTGGTGTGTGAAACCAAAAACGATAAAATTCGCCGAAATTTACCGCTAGGGAGTTACGAGGAAAAGGAAATTCTGCTGGCTTTAACCGACCTGCCCAAAACCATCGAAGTGGTGCCGTATTTTTCACGCAATCGCGGCAAAATTAAAAAGCAAATCACCCTTGCCAACCGCATTAAAAGGGAAACGCCGCGCGACACGGTATTGACGGTGCAGTCGGTCACCGATTCCATGTTTTTTGTTCTGGATGATCAGGATGATGGTTTTTTTACGCCCGTCAACCCCGAAACCAAATATTTGCGGCCGCCTTCGAAAGGCAAAAGCTGGTGGGAAAACACCAACCCCTTCGCGTATGGCAAGTACTATTTTGGCTGGCGTATGAAAAGAGCCGGCGATGGCGACTACCCGGCGCGTTGGGAAACCAGGGTTCCGCGCGATGGCGAATACGAGCTGAGTTTCTATTTTAACGCCGGTGAAAGCTGGGTGAAACGCAATCTCAGCCAAACATTTCAAATGAACATCACTAGTGCGGATGGGAAATTCCCTTACGAATTTCAGCCACAGGAGACGGTGGATGGCTGGTATCCGCTGGGTCGTTATTATTTCACGCAAAATAAACCCGCGGTGGTGGAGCTGGAAGATGTGGGAAAAGGTTTCTTGATCGCCGACGCCATCCGCTGGGAATATGTGCCGTAATCTGAATAAAACAAGACTACCATTTATTATAAAAAGTGAAAACCAGTTTGAAGGGAGGATATGAATTTGAAAAGGTCAACTCAAATCGTTTTCCTGATTTCCGGGTTATTATCGAGCCAGTGGGGCATGGCCCAAAGCCCGCGCATTTTAACGCTGGAAGAAAGCATCAGCATCGCGCTGAATCAGAGCTTCGATTCTGCCCGACTGGAGCAATCTCTGATCAATTCCGAGATGAGTCTACGCGCCGCTCAAGCCGGCTTAAAAAGCAACAGTGAGCTGCAATTTTCGCGTTTCCCTAATTTTCAGGACAATGAGCGTCAAATTCCAGAAGCGGGAGGCCTGTTCAGTTTCGACCGCCAAAAGTTTATGGATCTGTCGGCGGATTTATTCATCAATCAGCCCATCAAGCTCACCGATGGGGTGTTCTCCCTGGTGGCATCCATGCAGCGATTTCAGCAGTATGGCCGATTTGAACGCACGATTTTCACGGAATCTGGCTTGGTTATGCAGACCTTCGATGATCCAATCGAATATTCACCGCAGCTACGCTTGCAGTTTCAGCAGCCGCTGTTTACTTTGAATCGGTTGAGCACCGAGTTTCACAAAGCCGAGCTCAATCTCGAAAAAACCCAGCAAGTTTATACCAAAACCCAATTGGATATCATCCACAATGTGACCACGAATTTTTATGCTTTATTCGGTGCACAAAAGCAGCTCGAAATCGATCAAACTCAGGTAAAGCAGTCCGAAAACGCGTACCGCATTGCCAGTTTGAAGCAGCAGGCCGGCCTGTTGCCGGAAGTGGAGGTGCTGCGCCTGGAAGTGGATTTGGCTAATGCTCGTAACAAAGCCGCTACCAGCGAAGCGTTTCTGCAACAAACAGAAGATGCTTTCAAACTTTTGATCGGCCTGCCGGTAGAAGAAGACGTACAGGCGGTCACGCAATTGACTTACCAGCCCGTGGAGGTGACCCTGGAGAAAGCCCTGCAGGAAGCCCTGCAGCGCCGTACCGAGCTGCGTACGGATGAAATCGATATCGAATTAAGCCGCATCAGCGTGAAAGAAACCGATGCGCTGCGAGAAATCAAAGGGCAGCTCAATTTGAGCTATGGCATTTTTAAACGCGACAGCAGTCTCACCAAAGCGTTTAAAAATTTCATCGACGACCGCAGCGTGACACTGAGCCTGACCATTCCACTCTGGGATTGGAATCGCAACTCCTACCAGGTGCAGGCGGCCAAAGCCAACCTGGAAAGCAACCGGCTGGTTCAGAAAAACCGCATCGAAAATATCAAACAGGAGATTCGAGCGGCTGTGCGCAACCTGCATTCCGCACAGCAGCGCATTGACATCACCAAACGAAGTGAAGAGCTGGCGGAAAAAAGCTACAAAATCAGTTTGCTGAAATTCGAAAACGGCGATTTAAGCTCCCAGGACCTGGCGCTCGAGCAAAACCGCCTCACGCAATCGCGGGTAAATTCCCTCTCTGCCATCATCGATTACAAACAGGCGCTGTCCGATCTGCGTCGCAAAACTCTGTGGGATTTTGAGAAGAACCAACCGGTGCAAGTTGATTTAAACGATTAATGATGGGTGAGTAAATCTGGTCAAAAATCTTGATAACTTTAAGAGCGAAAATTTTAACGGTAAATTGGAGCCTTTATGAAATGCATGAATAATTGGTATAAAAGCAGTGTGATTTTGCTGACCTGTTTAGGTCTGGCCTGCAACGGCGGGGAAGACAAATCCGCAGCAGACTTATCCATGCCCGTGGTGGTGGAGAAAGTCAAACTGGGCACGATTGCGGAGTTTATTGCTTCCACGGGAACGCTGCAAGCCCAAAAGGAGGAGCGGGTAATCGCGGAGGTGCCGGGCATTTTGCATTTGGCACAAAATAACGGCGGCCTGATCAAAGCCGGCGCCCGGGTGAAACCCGATCAGATTCTGGCAGAGCTAGAGAATCCGGAATACCTTCTGGAAATTCGTGTGGAATCCCAAAAATTGGCCATGACCAATGCTCAACGCGAGTTAGCCAAGCAGGAAGTGCTTTTCAAAGAAGGGGGCGTGACCGAAAAGGAGCTGGAGATTGCGCGCCGCACGGCCCTGGATGCCCGGCTCAACTACGAAACCGCCATTTTAAAAGCCCAAAAACTTCAGCTCAAGGCGCCCATTAGCGGCATTCTCGCCAACCTGCCGGCGCATGCCGTTGGAACGCGCGTGCCAGCTGGATTTCAGTTTTGCACGGTCATGGATTATGAAAACGTCATCGTGCGCGTAAACCTGCCCAATTCGGACATGGGGAGAATTCAGCCGGGACAAAAAGTAAATATCAGCAATTATGCCTTGCAGGATGAAATATTTATCGGTCAGGTGGTGGCAATCGATCCCGCCATCGACCCGCAGACTCGCACGTTTACCGTGACCATTCAGGCAGAAAACCGCCACAGTAAACTGCGACCGGGGATGTTTGTCAAAACCGACATTGTGGTGGAAGAGCACAGCCACGTCGTGATCATTCCCAAAAGCGCTATGCAGACCCGGGACAACCGCCCGGTGGTATTTGTGGTGCAGGGCGTCAGCGCCGAGCTACGCCAAGTGGAAACCGGCATCGAAGGCCGGGAAGAGATCGAGATCGTCAGCGGTCTGGCTGAAAACGAACGCCTGGTGGTGAAAGGCCAGGAAACCCTGCGTGACAAATCCAAAGTGCGGGTGACGGAGTAAGCGAATTGAATCTGGAAAATTTTAATAAAATGACCCAATTAATCCATGCAAATTAGTGTGAATGCAGGGCTGTTTTTTCGAACCATTCAGGTGTCACTCCTGCGAATGCAGGAGTTTCCCGATTCAATGTAAATAAGTGAGAAAAGAATTCCTATCCTTCAATAAAGTAAAAACATGTTCCGGGTAGTGGAACTATGGAAACATACTACGTGTACATGATGGCATACAAACATAACGAATAAGGTTAGATTGTGTGAGCGTTTTTTGCGAGCCACAATCTGAACCGTTTAACAACGTACTTTACATCGGTGTAACGAACAATCTTATTCGACGTGTTTATGAACACAAAAGGGGATTGAGTGATGGATTTACTAAAAAATACCATTGCCACATGCTCGAGTGGTTTCAACAAACATAAGATATTACTTCCGCTATCACTCAGGAAAAAAGAAGGAGATTCCTGCATTCGCAGGAATGAAACGAACATTGAAATTTGCTGAGTAAAGCTGAAAACCGTCAAAAAGCAATATATAAAACTTAATTATGAACCTACCAAAATTTTCCGTCAAATACCCCGTCACCGTCACCATGCTCATGCTGGCCATCGTCATCCTGGGCGTGATTTCCTTTGATCGGCTGGGCACGGATTTGTTGCCGGCCATTTACAATCCCCGCATCGTGGTGGAAATTCAATCCGGCGAGCGCTCACCTCAGGAAATGGAGCAGCGCTTTGCCCGCAGTCTGGAAGGCGCCCTGGGAACCGTCAGCAAAGTCGTTGACGTGCAGTCTGTCTGCAGCGTGGGCCGCATTTTGATCACCGCCACCTTTAGCTGGGGTACGGACATGGATTTTGCGCTGTTGGACGTGCAGAAGCAGGTCGCCAGTTTTGAATCGGATCCCGAGGTGGACGCGCTGACGGTGGCTCGGTACGACCCCCAGGAAGAGCCCATCATGATCTACGCGCTGACGGCGAGCGCGGAAAGCGAGCACGATCTGGATGAGCTGCGGCGCATCGCCGAAGACGTAGTCAAGCGCAATCTGGAGCAGCTTGACGGGGTGGCGCGAGTGCAAATTTACGGCGGCATTAAACGCGAGGTGCGGGTGGAACTGGATGAATATCTGCTGCAAGCCTACAACCTGACGCCGTCTGACATCGCCAGCAAGATCACTCAGGCCAACGCCAACGCTTCCGGCGGCCGACTGGTACAGCAGGATAAGGCTTATCTGATCAAGGGTATCGGCAAATACGCAGACATTGCTGAAGTGGCAGCGACGGTGGTGGGCTACAAACAGCGCACCAACAGCGGCGCGGATTCCGCCCAGGTTGGCAGGCAGCAGGCCGGTCAGGTTTACGCTCCGGACAAAGTATCGATTTTTTTGTCGGATGTGGCAAAAGTTCGCTATCTCCCCAAAGAGCGTTCCGATGAAGTGCGGCTGAACGGTCAGCAAAGCGTGGGTCTGTACATTTTTAAGGAGTCTCAGGAAAACACCGTGCGCGTGGCCCAGCAGGTTCAAGGTGAGATGCAGCGCATGCAAGATGACCTGTCCGAGCTGCGATTTTCACCCATCTACAGCCAGGCGAATTTTATTTCCGCAGCCATCGGGGAAGTGAAAACCACCGCCATCGTCGGAATCATTCTGGCGGTGCTGACATTGTATGCCTTTCTGCGCAATCTGGGCGCGACGCTGATCATCAGTCTGGCCATTCCCATTTCCATTTTAGCCACTTTTACTTTGATGTATTTTCAAAAGCTGACACTCAATGTCATGACCCTGGGAGGTCTGGCGCTGGGCGCCGGCATGTTGGTGGATAACGCCATCGTAGTGATTGAAAATATTTTTCGGCGCCGGCAATTGGGAGAAGCCGTCGATGAGGCTGCGGTGCGGGGTTCCTCAGAAGTGGGGGTCGCCATTGTGGCCTCTACCCTCACCACCATCATCGTATTTTTACCCATCGTGTTTGTGCGCGGCATAGCGGCTGAGCTGTTCAAAGAGCAAGCCTGGGTGGTGGCGTTTTCGCTGCTGTCTTCCCTGCTGGTGGCGTTTCTGTTGATTCCAACGCTGGCGGCGCGATTTTTTGCCAGCAAAGATAATGCGATTCAAACTAAAGTTCTGCGGCTGCCTGCTTATGAAAAAATTCTGAGCTGGGCGTTGCAGCACCGCTTGACTGTGGTTTTGACCGCGCTAATAATGCTGGCGGCCGCGGGCTTGCTGCTGCCGGTGGTGGGTTCGGAATTTGTGCCGCGTAGCGCCGAAAATCAAGTTCAAGTAGAAATCGATTTGCCACCGGGTACGCCCCTGGAAAAAACCACCGCCGCCCTCGCCGGTGTAGAAGCGCGCATACGCCAGGTTCTTGGCCGCGACGTGAAGGAAATATTTTCGACGGTCAATGTGCAGTCGTCGAAAAACGTCTTTTTCAGCGGCCTGCAAAAGAGCGAGCACCGCGCGGAATTGACGCTCAATCTGGCTGCTGAAAAAGGCAGCTTGACGCCGGCCAAAGCCATCGCCACTTTGAAACCGGTTTTGAACATCCCTGACATGTCGGTGAACTACCAGATTCGGGAGAGCAGCCTGCAGCAAACTATTGGCAGCGGCGGCGCGCCCATCCGGGTGGAAATTCGCGGCAACGATTTACAAAGGTTGGAGGAATTAAGTAACCGTTTGGTAAACACGCTGGAGAACACCGCCGGTCTGCCGAATGTGGAGACCAGTTTTCAAAAATCGCTGCCAGAAGTCCATCTGCGCGTGGACCGGCTGCTGGTAGCTAATTTGGGGCTGGATATTCAGCAAATCGGTCAGATGGTAAAACAGCGGTTAGCTGGCGAGGTGGTCACTGATTTTTACAGCGAAGGTAATGACCGCGATATCCGGCTGGCCTTTCCACGAATGTCGCTGGGCGAGCTGCAGAATTTGCCCATTCAAACTTCCAGTGGCGCCGTGGTGCGTCTGCACGATGTGGCCGAGCTGACGCCCAATCAGGGTCCCCGAGAAATTCAGCGGCACAACCAAACCCGGGTAGCACAGGTGACGGCCCAACTGCCAAAAGGCCAGAAATTGAGCCAGGCCATCGCTTCGGTGGAATCGGTTCTGAGCAATTTCCCCCTGCCCGCCGGCTACGAGCTGAGCTTTGCGGGTGAAGAAGCCTCCCGCCAGGAATCGTTTTCACAAATGAAATTTGCCTTGATTTTGTCGGTGATTCTGGTGTACATGGTGCTGGCGTCCTTGTTTGAAAGTTTAAAACATCCTTTCACCATTTTGCTGACGCTCCCTCTGGCGGGCGTGGGCGTGGTGTTTGCTTTTCTGCTGGTGGGAGAACCGTTGAGCGTCATGGCCTACATCGGGGTGATCATGCTGGCGGGCATCGCGGCCAACGATGCCATCGTGCTGGTTGATTACGTCAATCGACTGCGCAGAGCCGGTCAACCGTTGCGGGCAGCCATCCTGCAAGCCGGCCGTGATCGCCTGCGGCCCATTCTCATGACCAGCGCCACCACCATTTTGGCTTTGCTGCCGCTGACCATTGGTCTCGGGGAAGGCGCGCGCTTGCGGGCACCCATGGCCATCGCCGTCATCGGCGGCCTGGTCACCTCCACCATTCTAACACTGGTGGTGATTCCGGTGGTTTACGAGCTGATCGATGGCCTGAAATTTACCATAAAAAATTCACCGGCAAACTCTAAATGAAAAAGTAAATGAATTATTAAACAAAAATCTGATCCTTAAATAAAGAAATATTTTGTCACCGCTAAATGACAAACTTCTTAAATGTCATTTTGGAAGAATCTTTTTAGTTCTAAGAAATGAGTATTGAAGTAACACAGGTGCTGAAAATCCATAGGATTTCTCCGGCCTGTGCTACAAGGCGTTTTAACGTCAACCTAACGGATTATAAATATCCTGTAAATCATCATTTCTGACAGGATTACAGGATTAAGCAGGATGTGACAAGATAATAATTATTTAGAAGTGAGCGCCAAGAACAGGCGGAAGTTAAAAGAGTGTTTTACTTCAAGTATTTCAACACCATGATTAATTTTTTCAAAAAAAGATTTTTCATTATTTTTGATTTTTCTTAATCTTAATTTGACGATAGGGATAAGTAATGTTTTGTCTTGATGAATAAGAGAGTAAAAGGAATAAAAACTTATCCGGTTAATCCTGAAAATCCTGTTATCCTGTCTAATAAAAATTTTTAGGTTGGCGCCAATTCCCAAGGCGGGAAATGACTGCAACGGTCGTCTTTTTTAACCAAATCAGTGAGAAATGTTAGTGATTTATTTAAAATTTCGTTCTAAAACAAAATGACTGAGTTTGCCTTAAAACGCCCCATCACCATTTTCATGACCACCGTTGGTTTGTGCCTGCTGGGCGTGATTTCCTGGCAGCGGCTGTCGGTGCAGCTCCTGCCGAAATTCATCTTTCCCGAGGTGTACATCAGCGCTGGCATGCCGGGAGCATCGCCAGAAAAAATCGAGCGCGAGCTGACTATCTCGCTGGAAGGCGAGCTTGCCACGCTGGAAGATATCCACGAAATTGAAAGCAGCATTTTTTCAGATTTTACCAACATCAAAGTATCGTTCAATCACGGCACCAACATGCAATTTGCTTTGTTGAAATTGCAGCAAAAAATGACGGCGCTGGAAAACCGTCTGCCCGAAGGGACGCGGATTTCGGTCAACCGAATTGACACCGCTGACCTTGCCACTTACCTCATGCAGTTGAGCATTCGCGGAGAAGCCAGTCTGGAGGAGCTGCGCGAGACGGCAGAAAGACAGATCAGGCGGCGCCTGGAGCAAATCGACGGCGTGGTCAACGTCAACATTGGCGGCGGTCAGCAGAAACAAATCGGTATTCAAATCGATGCGGATCGCTGTGAAGCCATGAACATACCGGTGGCGCTGGTGCAGCAGAAGATCAATACCTTTCATCGGCCGCCTGAACATCTCGGCCGGGTGTACACCTCCGGCCGCGTTCTGGACGTGATTCTGCCCGGACAAATAGAGGATTTGCAACAGCTGCGCGACCTGGTCATCGATACCCTCGGCCCCATCCGATTGCAGGATGTGGCGGAAGTGGGATACAATCATCAGGAGCGCAAGCAGCTTTTTCGCGTCAATGGCAAGGCCGGCGTCGGCATTTTCGTACAAAAGGACAACATCAGCAACATTCTGCGCGTCTCCGAGGCGGTGCTGAAAGAGATCGAGCGCATAAATCAATATCTGGCTTCTTCGGGATACGAGCTGGTGGTCAATTTTAATCAGGCCGAGCTCATCCAGGAAGCTATTGGCCGTGTGGAGCGGTTGGCGTTGACCGGCGCGGTTTTAGCCATTCTGGTGCTGTTTCTGTTTTTGCGCAACCTGCGCTTCGTCACTATTTTGATGATCGCCATCCCGGTTTCTCTGATGGTGACGTTCAATTTCATGTACGCGTTTGATCTGTCCGTCAATATTCTCTCTTTGTGTGGACTAGCGCTGGCCATCGGCATGCTGGTGGACAACGGCATCGTGGTGATGGAAAACATTTTTTTGCAGCGCCAGAGTGGGAAGGACTCCAAACAGGCTGCTTTGTCAGGCACCAATGAAGTCGGCCGCTCCATCTTTGTCGCGACCGGCACCACGGTGCTGGTATTCCTGCCCGTGCTGTTTGTGGAAAGCGAAGCGAAATTGTTCGTGCGCGAGCTGTCGCTGGCGGTGATCTTTCCCTTGCTGGTATCGCTGGTGGTGGCCTTGAGTTTGATTCCGTTGCTGGCCAGTCGGGCTTTGCGTGGCAAGACATTTCAACCGTTTCATAGCGGCCGTATTCTGGAAATATACCGCCTGCTGTTGAAATCGGCCATCCGCCATCGCGTGCGCACCGTGAGTTTGGTAGTGGTCTTTTTACTCCTCAGCCTGTTTATGGGTGTGACTCTGATCATCGGTCGTTCAGCGCTGCCGCCTCCGGCTCGCATCGAGCTCTATTTGACCATGCCCAATGGCACCACCCTGGAGACCACCGACGATATCGTTAGACGATTTGAAAAGCAAATCCTTGAACTGCCAGACCTGAAAGAAGTGCGGGCGAGTATTCGCGCTGAAGAAGCGAATTTAAGCATTCATTTTGTGGAGCCAGGCAAGCGCACGCAACCGTTGAAGAAAGAAAAAATCAAAGAGGATTTGCAGAAACAAGCTGAGCGATTGGAAAACGCGACGCTTACTTTCGAGCGCCCGGTCAGCCGCGGAGGACGGCAGCGCAACGACGATTTGCAAGGGTTTTTAAGCTCGGAGGAAGGGCTGCGTCTTCGCGGCAGCGACATTCAAGCCATGCGCCTGATCAGCGAGCAGATCGTGCAAACTCTGCGGGAGATTCCGGACATTGAAAAGAATTCCGTCAGGGCGAATCTGGAAAGCGGCGCGCCCGAGCTGCAGATTCGCGGCGACCGTCAGCGGCTGGCTTTATGGGGTTTGAGCATGCAGCAAATCATGAATTCTATCTGGGCTACCCGCGCTGAAGGCGCCAACCTCTCCACGCCGTTCAACGAGGCTGGCCGCGAAGTGCAGATGAATTTGCAGTTAACCGATGCCAGCGACAGACGGCTCGAAGACGTCGAAAACATGAAAGTGAGAAACGACGCCGGTCAGCTCGTGCCACTGAATCAGGTCGCGGATGTGCGTGTGGACGAAGGCCCGGGAAGCATCGTTCGGTACAACCAGGAACGCCAGGTGAAAATTACTTATACATTTATAGCGGAAGCGCAAAACGCCAAATCGCGTCTGGAATTGGCCCAAGCCCAGATCGAACGATTTACAAGTGAATTACGCTTACCGAAAGGTTTGACTCTGGAAAAGCTGCAAACTGAAAACAAACAGACGGTTTACTACTGGATGCTGGGAATTGGTGCGCTGCTCATCTACATGTTTCTGGCTGCGCAATTCGAGTCGTTCACCATGCCGTTCGTCATTTTAGGCACTGTACCCACGGCCATCATCGGCGCTTTGTTTGCGCTGGCGCTGAGCGGAACGCCGCTTTCCCTGGGAGAAGGCGCGCCCATGGCGCTGTTGGGATTGATCGTTTTGCTGGGCATCGTGGTCAACAACGGTATCATTTTGTTGGACCGTATCGCGATTTTGCGCAACCGCTACCACTACCGCTGGCAGCGCGCCATTATCGCCGCCGGCCAGAGCCGGGTGCGCCCCATCATCATGACTTCGGCCACCACCATTCTCGGCTTGTTTCCGCTGGCGCTGAAACAAGGCGTGGAATTTGAGCTCTGGCCGCCGTTTGCTATCACAGTTTTGGGCGGGCTGGCGGTGTCTTCCATTTCAACGCTGATTTTTATTCCCGTGCTCTACGTAGGTCTTGAGCAAACCAAAAACTGGCTATTGAAAATTGACTGGCTGGGAAATTTGACCGCTGCGGCAATAACCGCCGCCCTGTTGTTCTGGTTTTACAAAAGCTACCAGAGTGTGCTTTATACGTGCTTGCTCGTATTACCGATCTGGTTCAGCCTGCTCGGTTTGATATTTGGAATCCAGCACTTTTTCACCATTCGACAGGAAAAGCGACAGGTCGCTGAAAAAAGACTGCGCATTCGAATCAAAAATCTTACGAAAATTTATGGCGCGCCCGAACGTTTCACGCGGGAATGGCAAAAACAGAATCGGCGCTGGCAGAAAATGGTTCGCGCCGGGCGACTACCCTGGACGCGCTCCCGGCTGAAAGAAGCCACAATATGGATGACCGCGCTGGCAGTGTTGATGATTTATTTGCACTTATTTTTTGATAATGGCTTCTGGCTTACCGTTCTAAGCATTTTGAGCATGGTCTGGCTCTTTGCTGCGCGTGACCTCTGGTACCGCTGGCGCTTTGTGCTTGGCCGGCCGCCTCACACAAAATCGAAATCTTTTCGACTGAAGTTGTTTGAGAGAAAAAAACCAACTCATAATGATGTGAGCAATACTACTAGTGCAAATATTTCTCCATTAAATTTTCCAAAGCGCGGCACTATTTGGTTTGTCCTCATTTTTTTGATCTATCTACAAATTCGGGTCGAAACCCCTGGATTTACGGTCACCATGGTGATATTGATTTTGGTGCTGTGGAAATTTGCCCAAATTGCCCGCAAAATCGAGCAGGGCAGGATCGATCCGGAGCTGCCTGAAGGCCGATTTCGAAAGATCAAACACGGCATTTACACGGTGGTGAAATACATTCCATTTATTCGGCCGCCTAAAAAACAAGTGGTGGCTCTGCACGGTGTCGATCTGGAAATCGAGCAGGGTATGTTCGGTTTGCTGGGTCCCAACGGCGCCGGCAAAACCACCCTCATGCGGATTTTAGTCGGGGTGCTCAATGCCGATCGCGGCAGCGTCAAAATTAATGAACGAAATTTGTCTGAACACCGCGAGACCTTTCATGGCGCCATCGGCTATTTACCGCAGGATTTTGGCCTGTACGAAAACATGACCCCGCTGGAATATCTCAACTACCATGCCTTAACCAACGGCATTTATGAACCTGAAGGCCGCAACGAGCTCATCGCAAATATCCTGAAAAGCGTGGGACTCTGGCAGCGCCGCCACGATAAAGTAAAAAGCTTTTCCGGCGGCATGAAACAACGGGTGGGCATTGCTCAGACCCTGCTGCATCTGCCGCAGATCATTGTCGTGGACGAACCCACCGCGGGTCTCGATCCCCGGGAGCGCATTCGATTTCGCAACCTGCTGTCGGAATTGGCGAAAGAACGCATCGTTTTGTTCAGCACGCACATCGTGGAAGACATCTCCAGCACCTGCCACGATCTGGCGGTTTTGGACTGCGGCCGGCTCATCTACCGCGGCTCGCCGGAGGTCATGCAAAAACGGGCTGCTGGTAAAGTTTTTGAAACCGTGGTCACCGAAGATGAGTTTTTGAATTGGCAGAAACAATTGCAGGTGGTGCAGCACAACAAATCCGATGAAGGCGTGCGCATGCGCTTTTTGAGTGAAAAGCCCATAGATTCTTTGCAGGCGCAAACCGTCGAACCCACGCTGGAGGACGCGTATGTGTATCTGCTGCAGGGAGATAGACTTTAAACCTTCCAGGTCTTTGAGACCTGGAAGGTTTAGTTGAGAAAAAACCATGAACCAAAAACAAACCCTGAAACTACTCACAAAAAACGCTGCGATTTACCAACGATTCAGCAGCCTGAGCGTTAGGAGTCAACTGGCGGTCTGCTGGGAAATTTTTCGCCGACAGGTGCAGATCATGTTTTCGAAAAAATTCGTCTGGTTTCTGCTCGGCATCCTGGGTTATTTTGTGCTGGTTTATGTCATCAATTACCGGCAGTCCATGATCGACCGTATGACCCAGGAGGACATCCTGCCCTGGCTGGTGGCGCTGCCGTTAACGGTGTTAGCGGTCTATTTGAATATGCAGCTCATATCCAGTGAAAAGGAAAACCGCACGCTGGAGGTGATGTTTACCACTGCGGGTTCGAGGTATAAAGTCTGGTTATTTCGTCTCACGACTTTGAATCTGCTTCTACTCATGATCAGTATCGGTTTGAGTCATTTAGCCTTTTTTACCATTGCAGATATGGCTGTTTGGGGCACCGCGGCGCATGGTTTTGTGCCGGCCTATTTTGTCGGCGGCATGACTTTGTACTTTGCGGTGAAATTTCGCAGCGGCTTTGCCGCGGGCATGGTTTCAGGCGGGATTCTGATCCTGCTTTCGATGTTTTCCGAAGCCTTGTACGAAACCCGCTATTTTCTCTACTTTAACCCGTACGACGTGCCCCGCCAGTTGGACCCGGAGACCTGGCAGCTCTGGATGTGGCAAAACCGCATGGCTTTGATGGTTCTGGGAGTCTTGCTGCAATTTTTTGCCCTGCGCGGATTGGAGGAACGGGAGCGGCTTTTGCGGTAGGATTTTTTTGCGCTTGCGGGTAACGAATGTATTGAGATGGAATCCTAATTTAAACTGTTCCCCTTCGAGCGTAGTAATCCTTTGCGTGTTTGGCTTTTGTTTTATTTCTAAGTTTTTAACAAACAGAATGAAAATCAAAAGTATGAAAAACGCCTAACTAAATATTTTCAATTTGATAAATTAAGGCCTTAAAGAACATATTAAGCTTTATTTTGAAGAGCTATCTTTATTATTGAACATTTATTACATTGCTATAAATTATTATTAAGGAATTTCAGGATAACCTGTACAATCTGCTGCGCTGAGATATCCCATTTCCTCATCCCAACATTTGAGCCAACAGGATGTAGTTCCTTTTGTGATATAATAGCCATAACAAGAACCGTGACCAAAACAAATCAGATGGTCTCCTCCATAAGCATCTTCACAAGAATACCAACCCCATTCACCATCTGCTATCGAATAGGAAAAAGTAAATCCCCCTACAACTGTTACTGTTATAAACATGAACAGTAAAAGTTTAAAGACCATTTTAGATTTTTTCATGATTCATCCTCTTTTTTAATTAGTGAATAACTTACATGAATTGTATTGGTTCACAAGCTTTGGTACATTTCGATTGATTTTAACTTAACAGTTTTTCTTGCCATGTAGACTTTTTTCCCTTATTTTAGCGACAGGAGGTTTACATGCACAAGAAATCGCACAAGAAGTTCACAGCCGAGGAAAAGTACCGGATTCTACAAGAGGGTGAATCGGGCACGATGAGCATCAACGAAGTTTGCCGTCGTCATGGTATCAGCACGGTTACTT
>JBHHXN010000108.1:0-18249 GCA_046757025.1 bacterium | reverse complement strand
CTTCGACGCAGTTTATCCTGAGCTTGTCGAAGGGCTCAGGGTGAAGAAATATGGATTTTTCGGTCAATCACTATTTAGCCTTGATTTTTTTCTGGCCATAAGCAAGCGGTTGAATAGTTGCAATTTATAAAGATTGCTTTCAGGATGCCCGACGCGTAGTTTGTTCGTTTTCACGCAATCTCTAAAGCGTGAACATCCTTAATTCTGGAAACTTTCACCCGTTTATGGAACCATTCAAGGCTCAATAACTCAATTTAGGTTTTAGTAGATATGAAAGCGCTAATTTTAAACGACACCCTGACTTTAAACGACTTGGCTGCACCGATGCCCAAAGCCGATGAGGCGTTGATTCGGGTGAGTATGGCCGGGATTTGCAACACAGACTTAGAGCTCATCAAGGGATACATGGGATTCAAGGGGGTGCTGGGACATGAATTTGTGGGTGTAGTGCAAGCCTGCCAGCACAAAGCGTGGCTGGGCAAACGGGTTTGCGGGGAGATCAATTTTGGCTGCCGTAGCTGCGAATATTGTCGCCGCGGAATGAGCCGGCACTGCCCCCGGCGCACCGTACTGGGGATTCTGAATCAAAACGGTGCGTTCGCTGAAATGGTCGTGGTTCCCGTGAGCAATTTGCACGAAGTGCCGGCAACCGTTTCCGATGAGTCTGCTGTCTTTGTTGAACCGCTGGCTGCGGCCCTGGAGATATTGGAACAGTGTCAAATCCAACCCGGCCATCGCGTTGGCATCGTGGGCGATGGCAAACTGGCGCTTTTGCTCTGCCAAGTGGTGAAACTGTCCGGGGCCGAGATTCTATTGATCGGTAAGCACGCAAATAAAATGGCCCTGGCGGAATCATTCGGTGTGAAAACCGCTCCGCTGAAACAAATTCCTGTCAAACAATTTGACTATGTGGTGGAAGTTTCGGGCTCGCCCACGGGTTTTGCGGCGGCCATGCAAGCGCTGAAGCCGCGCGGGGTTTTGATTTTGAAGAGCACCTACAACGATAAATTGCAGTTGGACGCAGCGCCCATCGTCATCGATGAAATAACGATTGTCGGCTCCCGCTGCGGCCCCTTTGACGCGGCTATTCGGCTTTTACAGCAAAATCTGGTACAGGTACAACCGTTGGTGGAGCGAATATTTCCCTTTCATCGGGCTGTTGAAGCCATCGGGTATGCCAAACAAAATTCTACCTTGAAAGTTTTACTGCGAATGGCTTCGCAGTGAATTTATTGCTCGCACCTCCCATAAGCAACATATCAACAAAATATCCCTTGCATAAGATTCTCTATATTTATACAATGGAAGGATTTTTCCTTTACAATTAGAATTGGAAAAGAAAATGATCCACATCAAAATTCAGTTCAAAGATGCTGTTTGTCCCATTTATATCGGCGAAGACATTCTGGAGAAATTGGGTGAGATGTTACGAATTTACGAATGGGGCCAGGATGCCTTTGTTCTCACCGACAACACCGTGCACAAACTGTACGGCCTGAAACTTCTGGACGGCTTAAAAACGGTCATGCACAAAGTCGAGCTGGCGACCGTGGCTCCCGGCGAAAAATCCAAATCATGGTCAACAGCCGGAAAAATTCTCACTAGAATGCTTGAATCGCAATTCGAGCGACAGGTAATGGTGGTGTCGCTGGGAGGCGGTGTGGTCGGCGATTTGGCCGGCTTTGTGGCTTCCATCTACAAAAGAGGGGTGCAGTTTGTTCAGGTGCCCACGACCTTATTGGCTCAGGTGGATGCCAGTGTAGGCGGCAAAACCGGCGTGAATCACCCGGTGGGGAAAAATCTAATCGGTACCTTTTACCAGCCAAAATTGATCTGGATAGACCTGGCTCTGTTAAAGACGCTGCCCCGGCAAGAGCTGGTTTGCGGATTAGGTGAAATGATAAAATACGGCGTCATCTACGATGCGGAATTGTTTGATCTGCTTGAAAACAACGTGAACTCGGTCCTGGCGCTGGACACCGAATTGCTGCGGCGCCTTGTGAAACGCTGCTGCAAAATCAAAGCCGAAATCGTAGCCCTGGACGAAAAAGAGCACGGAGTGCGTATGATCTTGAATTTCGGCCACACCATCGGGCATGCGCTGGAAGCCGCCGGCAGCTACGGCCAGTTGTCACACGGCGAGGCTGTGCTGCTTGGCATGCTGGCAGAAAGCAAAATTGCACGAGATTTGAATCTGCTCAGTAAACAAGCCTTTGATCGAATTCAATCACTGGTGGCCAAATTTGATTTGGAGAAAAAAATTAAATATCTCAACAAACAGACCCTGTGGCAGGCCATGCGTTCCGATAAAAAAGCGCTGCAGGGAAGTTTGCGATTTGTTCTTCCGCAAGATATCGGTTCGGTGAAGATCGTCAGCGATGTGGAGGAAAAACTCATCGGCTCCGGAATAAATTATCTGCTCAAGCAAGCTTGAGCGTAAATACTTTTTGGATTATTCCGACAGCGAATGCCTACAACCTATTCATCCAGACATAGTCTATTTGAGGGGTTGTACCCTTGCTGTTACGTGTTACGCTTCAGTTGCAATTACCATTTTTAGAATTGTTTTTGATATCCAAACAAAATTTGCTCATTCCTAATTTGTAATTCTTCATTTGTAATTCCTAATTGGGCATCAACGTGACTGCTTGAGATTTGCCTGAAAAAAGACCCTTGTAAGCCGCATTTTCAACGAGTCTAATTTTTCATTCAAAACGTATCTAATCCTTGACTTTTTTGTAAACAATTGTAACTTTTAAATATCACTTGTTGTGTAAAGTTTGCTTTCTCGGGTCCAGTCTTCACAACCACAAATTACGGAGGGGCTAATGCCAGGAAAATTATTCAAGAGTTTGATTGGATTGTGGTCCATTTCACTGTTTCTATTCGCCTGTGCGAATAAAGAGGTTGAGTTGGCGATGGAAAGCATCACGGCGGAAGATTTGTCCGAAGATATCGCGATTCTTGCTTCAGACGATTTCGAAGGACGCGCTCCCTCGTCCAGGGGAGAAATCAAAACCATCAATTTCCTGAAAACCGAGTTTCAGAAATTGGGGCTCCAGCCCGGAGGGGAGAACGAAAGTTTCTTTCAGGAAGTGCCGCTGGTGGCTATCACCGCGTCAACCGATATGGAGTTAAAAATTAAAGGGGAAAATTGGCATAAATCGCTGAGTTTTTCTCAGGATTTCATGGCTTGGACCAAGCGCGTGGTTGGCAACGTGTCAATTAATAATTCCGAGATGCTCTTTGTGGGTTATGGCATTGTCGCCCCAGAATACGACTGGAACGATTATGCCGGTCTGGATGTGAAAGGCAAGACCGTGGTCATGCTGGTGAACGATCCCGGTTTTGCCATGCAGGATGATGCGCTGTTCAACGGCAACGCCATGACCTTTTATGGCCGCTGGACTTACAAATACGAGGAAGCCGCCCGACAGGGTGCGGAAGCCGCGCTGATCATTCACGAAACCAAAGCCGCCGGCTATCCGTGGGATGTGGTAAGCGGCAGCTGGACCGGTGCGCAATTTGATCTGCTGAGTGCGGACAACAACATGTCGCGTTGCGCCGTGGAGGGTTGGCTCAGCAACGAAAGCGCGCGCGAATTATTTGAGCAGGCCGGACTCGATTTCGACCAGCTTACCTCCACAGCGGCTAAACGGGATTTCCAGGCCACGGCCATGAACCTTTCGGCTTCCCTGACCATCCAGAACGATATCGAACACTCGCGATCCAACAACGTTTTGGCGCTGCTGCCGGGCAGCCGCCGTCCGAATGAATATGTGATTTACATGGCCCACTGGGATCATCTGGGATTGGATCCGGCACGCGAGGGCGATAAAATTTTCAACGGCGCGCTGGATAATGCCACGGGTACCGCGGCGTTAATCGAGCTGGCGGAAGCGTTTACGCAATTATCCACACCGCCGGAACGATCGCTGGTTTTTCTTGCGCTCACGGCCGAAGAGCAGGGATTGCTGGGCTCGCAATATTACGCCACCCATCCGATTTATCCCATCACTAAAACCGCTGCCGCCATCAACATGGACGGCATGAACATTTACGGGAAGATGAATGATATCACCATCATCGGGTTTGGCAATTCTGATCTGGACGATTACGTACAGAAAGTGGCCGCGGAGCAAAAACGCACCGTGCGCCCGGATCCCGAACCGGAGAAGGGTTATTTTTACCGCTCCGATCATTTTAGCTTTGCCAAACAGGGCATTCCCGCGCTTTATACCGATATGGGAATCGACCACGTAAAATTTGGCGAAAAGTGGACGCGTGAACAACTGGATAAATACACCGCTGAAAATTACCACAAACCGTCGGATGAATTCGATCCCGACTGGGATTTGACCGGCATGGTGGACGACGTGCGATTGCTGTTTAAGGTAGGGTACCTGATTAGTTCAGAAAGCGCGTTCCCGAACTGGAAGGAAGGCACGGAATTCAAAGCCAAAAGAGATGAAGATATGAAAATGCGCCTGAGCGAGTCGAGTAATTAACTTTCAGCTTGAAATTTTTTTCGAAAGCAAAAACGTGGTTGTGAAAAAAACATTTCAGGCTGGCGGACGCAGTAGCGCAAAAAAGAAACCCGCAACATTCCGATTGCAGATTTGGGATGGCGGATTTCGGAATGACCATGTACATTCCGCAAGCCTCCATCTTCAATCCTCATATTTGTTTCGATAGTCGAGTTTAGACCTTCAATATATCGACAAAACATTGTCGAAGTTCGGGGCTAAGCGCGTATTTCAATTACCTATTATGGGGCAGAATATGAAATTACATTTTAACGGTTCCCCCAATCCGACGGTTGGCGTGGAATTGGAATTGCAAATTATCGATCCCGAAACCAAAAACCTGGTGTCGGGCGCCCAGCAAATTATGGATAAAGCTAACGGCGATTCCCATATCAAACCCGAGCTCATCCAGTCCACCATTGAGCTCAACACCGATGTTTGTTCCAATATTTCTGCGGTTCGTACGGATTTAACCGAGCGTTTGCAGGGGCTTTTCAAAATCTGTGACGGCCTGGGGTACGAACTGGCTTGTGTGGGCACGCATCCGTTCTCGAAATGGTCTGAGCAAGACATCACACCGAAAGATCGCTACCACATGCTGGTGGACCGCTGTCAGTGGCCGGCCCGCCGGCTGATGATATTTGGACTGCATGTGCACGTGGGGGTGCCGAGCGGCGAAAAAGCCATCGCGGTTTTTAACGCTTTGACCACTTTCCTGCCACATCTGTTGGCACTTTCGGCCAGCTCGCCTTATTTCGATGCCGATGATACCGGCCTGGCTTCCACCCGCGTCAAAATCTTTGAAACGCTGCCAACTGCCGGCTTGCCCTACCGATTATTAAACTGGGCGGAATTTCAGCGCTTCATGATCACGCTGGTGAACGCCAAAGCCATTGAAAGTATCCGCGAAGTCTGGTGGGACATTCGTCCGCATCCCGGCTTTGGCACGGTGGAGCTGAGAGTCTGCGACGGGCTGCCGACCTTAAACGAAGTCATTACCTTAACCGCGCTCATTCAGGCGCTGGTGGTGTGGCTCTGCGAGCAGTACGATGAGGGCATGTATCTGCCGGTGCATCGGCACTGGATCGTGCGCGAAAATAAATGGCGGGCAGCACGCTGGTCGGTGGACGCTGAAATCATCACCGATGAAGACGGCAACCTGAAACCGCTTGCCGATGCCATCGAAGAACTGGTGGAAATGCTGGCGCCCATCGCCAAAAGGTTAGGCAGTTACGATGAATTGAAGCAGGTTGGTGAAATAATCAAAATTGGCCCGAGTTATAAACGGCAACGAAAGATTTACGCGGAAACCGGAGACCACAAAGAAGTGATGAATGCGCTGATCAAAGAGCTGAGGGAAAATGTCAAAATCGTGCCATAATTCGTAGAATTCTCTGGTGAATCGCGTGTTTGAGATTTTGAATATTCATTTGCTAATGAACTTGCCGGTTAATAATTTTGATTTGTTAACCGGCTTTTTTCATACTGTTCAACACACGAGGACAATTTGGCTAAAAAGAGCAAAAATCGTTTGACCCACCTTAATGAAAAAGGACTGGTAAATATGGTTGAGGTAACCGCGAAATCCGACACCATCAGGGAGGCCGTGGCCCGGGGATTCATCTGGCTTTCAAAAGAGGTCCTCAACCAGGTGCAGGCCAATAAAATGAAAAAAGGCAACGTACTGGAAGTGGCAAAAATCGCCGGCATCTTAGCCGCTAAAAAAACCTCGGATTTGATTCCGCTTTGTCACCCACTGCTGCTCACCAACGTCGAGATCGATTTGCAGATTACAGCAGAGGGCGTCGCTATCGAAAGCCGTGTAGTTTGCACGGGAAAAACCGGCGTGGAGATGGAGGCCTTAACCGCGGTGTCCGTGGCCGCCCTGACCGTTTACGACATGTGCAAAGCCGTGGATAAAACCATGAAAATCGGGGAGATTTGCTTGTTGAAAAAAAGCGGCGGCGCCAGCGGTATCTTCATCAATCCCGCGGCCAAGGCACAGACGACTTAAGCGTTTGACACAAAGCATCGACAATTTGCTTTAGAAATTCGAATTGTCTAAAATCGCATCTCGAAACAAACTTGAAGACGGAGGATTGCGGAATGTGGATTGCATGCGATTTACATAACCGTTCACCGCATCAGATTTGGGACACTGATTAGCGCAGGTCAAAGCTGATTTGCTCTTTAGCGACCAGTCTGATCAGGTACTAATCTTTATCCTGATGCATTTTAAAATCTGTTTTCAGTTTTAATCTGCGGCAATCAGAGGCAATCAGCGTCCCAAATAAAAGTGGCTGAAGGGTTCGCGATGTACAGGGTCATTCCGAAATCCGCCATCCCAAGTCAGCATTCGGAGTGATGCGGGTTTCCTTTTCGCTTGACCAGTGTCAGCCCTGTTTTCGCAGCAACGTTAGCGAATAGGCACAGATGCTCAATAGCCGGAGACGGCAATTCTGAAAAGACACAGGTTAATTTCGGGTTGCATTTAATGATATTTTTTCTTAAAATGAATCTTTGTTTAATTGACATAACTACCTTAAATTGCATTATTGTTCATTTAGGAGACACGGTTTGAACCGCAAAATAAAAGGACGAGTTCACAAGTACGGCGATAATATCGACACGGATGTGATCATACCGGCGCGTCATTGCGTGAGCATCAAAGAAGAAGATTTAGCCGCCCACTGTCTGGAAGATCTGGACAAGGATTTTGTAAACAAAGTGAATAAAGGGGACGTTTTGATGGCGGGCAACAATTTTGGCTGTGGCAGTTCCCGGGAGAACGCGCCCATTGCCATCAAAGGAGCGGGCGTCGGTTGTGTGGTGGCGCGTTATTTTGCGCGCATTTTCTACCGCAATTCCATCAACATCGGGTTGCCTATTTTCGAATGCCCCGAAGCCGTGGACAATTCAGATGCTGGCGATATTTTAGAAATCGATTTTCAAACCGGCGTCATCAACAATCAAACAAAAAATATGACTTTTCAAGCCGACCCTTTTCCCGAAACCATGCAAGAAATTATCAACGCAGGCGGCATGGTGAACTATGTTCGAAACCGAATAGGCAAATAAACGAGCGGTATCCAATCAATTCTTTATCAGAAGATAGCAAGTAACTCTAATTTGTTACAATGCCTGAATCAGTTTTTCAACAAATTAGAGGTTTCGAATTGTTTCGGAAAAAATTGGGCTTTCATATTATTTCTACAAAATGCTTTTAATTTCTTAACCAAGCGGAGCCGCAACCAAAAAGGCAAAATGATTAAGAATAAAATAATTTTAACCCCGATTTTGCACTATAGAATATTAAAGTTCTTGAAAATTTAGAAGATAATTCCATGGCTGTTCAGACCAAATAGATTAAACTGATATTCCACTACCAATTAGGAAAATCGGGGTTTGACTTTTATATGTTCAAAATTAAGGTTTAACTTAAATTGAGCGATTCGCTACTGGCTGTTAGCTAAAAGCGAAAAGCCCATCGCTGGTTTTGGGAGTAAATAAAAGCTCACGCAATGAGACAATGGTTTTAAATATATTTGTACTTTTATTTGCGAGCTTGGCGGCTTTGCGTGATATTTTTACAAACTTTGAAAAAAAAACAAAGTTTTTCGGGATAATAGAATAAAATCTTCAGGGATAACTTAAACGGATAAAGGAGTATTTTTATGAGTGCGAACGACATTGTATTTCTTTCAGGAGTAAGAACCGCTTTCGGAACTTTTGGCGGGGCGTTGCGCAGTTTGAGCGCCATCGAACTGGGCGTGGTCGCGGCCAAAGGCGCTCTGGAAAAGGCCGGCGTCAGCCCCGATAAAATTGGTCACGTGATTTTTGGTAACGTCTTACAAACCTCGGCGGACGCCATTTATCTGGCACGACACATCGGACTGAAAAGCGGGGTGCCCGTACCGGTGCCGGCGTTAACGGTCAATCGGTTGTGTGGCTCCGGTTTTGAAGCGGTGGTGCAGGGTGCGCGCATGCTGATGCTGGGTGAAGCCGATTTTGTTTTGACCGGCGGCGCCGAAAGCATGAGCCAGGCGCCGCACATCATTCGCGACGCCCGCTGGGGCTTGCGCCTGAATCAGGGCAAACTGGAAGACTACCTGTGGGAGGCGCTGCTGGATCCGTATTGCGGTTGCCAGATGGCCATGACCGCGGAAAATTTAGCGGACAAATACGGCATCAGTCGGCAGGATACCGACGAATACGCTTACACCAGTCAAATGCGCTGTAAGGAAGCCTGGAAATCCGGTCGACTGGCAGAAGAAGTGGTGCCCGTGGAAATCCAAAGCAAAAAAGGCACGAAAATATTCGAAAGAGATGAACACATGCGTCCGGAAACCACGCTGGAGGCGCTGGCGAAATTACCAGCCTATTTCAAAAGCGATGGCACGGTGTCGGCGGGCAACGCCAGCGGTATCGTGGACGGCGCAGCCGCGCTGGTGCTGACCACCCGCGCCAAAGCCGAAGAGTACGGCCTGAAACCGATGGGGCGACTGGTGGCCTGGGGCAACGCCGGCGTGGAGCCTTCCATCATGGGCATCGGTCCGGTGGACGCCAGTAAAAACGCTTTGAAAAACGCCAAGATGAGCTTGGAACAAATGGATTTGGTGGAAGTGAACGAAGCTTTTTCACCGCAATATCTGGCTGTGGAAAAAGAGCTGGGTTTGGACCGCAACAAAACCAACGTCAACGGCGGCGCCATCGCCATCGGGCATCCGCTGGCGGCCACTGGCGCGCGCTTGACTTTGACCATCCTGCATGAGCTGCGTCGCCGAAACGGCCAATACGGTTTGGCTTCGGCCTGCATCGGCGGCGGCCAGGGTATGACGGTTATTGTCGAATCGTTGTAAGCCTGAAATCATTCACATTGGGTGGGGACGATGTTTATAAGTTTTTATTGTATTACGAGTAAACTTATACATTTTTGTGCAAAAAATTAAATTACTTCATCGGAAACCGGAAACTAGAAATCCTTAACCGGCACGGTTTGCGTTTTTCGATTTCCGTTTTTCGATTTCGGCTTCGTCGCTTTAGGAATTAAAAAATATTATAAGACATTTAGGTTATTAAGGAGGATTCATGAAAATTAAAAAAGTAGGCGTGATCGGTGCGGGATTAATGGGCGCGGGTATCGCTCAAGTTTCAGCCGTAGCCGGCTGTGAAACCGTGGTACGCGAAATTTCTCAGGAATTGCTGGATAAAGGCTTGGCCAGGATCGACAAGTTTCTTTCGAAAAATGTTGAGAAAGGCAAAATGACTGCGGAGGACAAAGCCGCGGCTTTAAAAAATCTATCTGGAACTACTAAGCTGGAAGATCTAAAAGACTGCCATCTCGTCATCGAAGCGGTCACCGAGGACATCAAAATCAAAAAAGAAATTTTTCAGCAATTGGACGCCCTCTGTCCGGAAACCACCATCTTCGCCAGCAACACCTCGTCGCTCACGGTAACGGAAATGGCGGCGGCGACCAAACGCACCGACCGATTTGTGGGTCTACACTTCTTTAACCCCGTTCCCATCATGAAACTGGTGGAAGTGGTTCGCACCATTGAAACCAGTCAGGAAACGTTTGACACGGCATTTCAATTTGCTCAATCGCTCGGCAAGGTCCCCATCGCCTGCAAAGACAATTCCGGCTTTGTGGTGAATTTATTGTTGGTACCGTATTTACTTTCCGCCGTCCGCGCGGTTGAAAACGGCGTGGCTTCCATAGAAGATATCGACAAGGGCATGACCCTGGGCTGCGGTCATCCCATGGGGCCGTTGACCCTGCTGGATTTTGTAGGCATCGACACCACCTATTACATCGCCAACATCATGTTCGACGAATACCGTGAATCGCACTACGCCCCGCCGCCGCTGCTGAAAAAAATGGTCATGGCAGGATTTTACGGCCGCAAAACCGGGAAAGGGTTTTACGATTATTCGGGTGAAAAACCGGTGGCCGTGGATTTGGGTATAAAATAAAAACAACCGTAAAATATCCTATCGCGGCATTCAAATTCGTATTTTGGGGAGGCATTATGCAAAGTGTGGAAATTATGAATTTGAAGTGGGGAGATCGTCGGGTGTTTTCATTTATTTGGAAGATCAGTTTCTCGATTCTTTTCCTGGTGTTGCCGCTTTCGACATTTTCAATCTCACAGGATAAAAAGCATTTGAAAGTAAATAATCTGTTCATCCAAATCGATACGGTCAGAGTCGATAACAATCAAATAAGTCTGTGATTCGGTGGGATGGTAAAAATGACAGGAATCAACCTCAACCATCGGGGATTTATTTTTATCAAGTCGAGGCAGATGGATTCAAGATTAGCAGACGTATGGTTTTATTGCGATAAAGAAACGTATTTTTATTATTTTTTAGAAATATTTTAAATAGAATTTAAGAGTGAAAATATCAGCTCAACTTCTTATTTCAGGAGGATTAGATGGCTTACGAAAACATTTTATTCAACAAGAAAAACAGAATCGCTTACATCACCGTCAACCGGCCCAAAGTGTTAAACGCCCTGAATTGGCAGACCATGCATGAAATCCAGGATGCTTTTTTGAAAATCAAAGAAGATGACGCCGTCAGTGGCGTTATCATTACCGGCGAGGGTGAGAAAGCCTTTGTGGCCGGCGCGGATATTAAAGATCTCGCCACCAAAGACCCGGTGGGCGCCAAAGAGTTTTCACTGGAAAGCCAGCAAATTTTACATTTGATCGAGCATTTCCCCAAACCGGTGATCGCGGCGGTCAACGGTTATTGCCTGGGCGGCGGCTGCGAGCTGGCCATGGCCTGTCATCTACGCATCGCCTCGGAAAACGCCAAATTTGGTCAGCCGGAAGTCAATCTCGGCATCATCCCTGGCAACGGCGGCACGCAAAGGTTACCGCGCCTGGTGGGCAAAGGCCGGGCGCTGGAGTTGATCCTCACCGGCAACATCATCGATGCGCACGAGGCCTACCGCATTGGTCTGGCCAACAAAGTCACGGCTGCAGAACAGCTTATCTCCACGGCCGAAGAGATCTTGAAAACGATTTTCAGCAAAGGCCCCGTGGCGGTGAAATTGAGCCTGGAAGCCGTCAACCACGGTTTGGAGCTGACCTTAGAAGAGGGGGTGCAATTGGAGTCCAATTTGTTTGGGCTGTGTTTTTCAACTGAGGACATGAAAGAAGGGACTCAGGCTTTTATCGAAAAACGAAAACCTGAATTTAAAGGAAAGTGACTTGCGTCGCTGGGAGTGAAATGGAAATGGCAAAGTTAAAAGAAAGTGAATTGATCTACGACTGGAACCTCCACAACAACAGTGGATTTCAGCCAGAGGTAGAAATCGAATTCGATGATGAAACCTTGCGGGACGGCCTGCAAGGTCCTTCGGTGATCGATCCCCCCATTGAGGACAAAATCGAAATTTTGCATTTGATGGATTCATTAGGGATTCACACTGCGGCCATCGGTTTGCCGGGAGCGGGGCCACGCGCCTATGCCGATGTCTTCCGATTAGCCAAAGAAATTGCCGACAACAATTTGCGCATTCAAGCAAATTGCGCCGCCCGAACCGTGGAGGCGGACATCATCCCCATCATCGAAATTTCCGAAAAAGTCGGCATGCCCATCGAAGCCTGCACCTTTATCGGTTCCAGTCCCATCCGCCAATATGCCGAGGGCTGGGATCTCGATTTTCTGCTACGGCAATCTGAACGGGCGGTGAAATTTGCCATCAAGCACGGGATGCAGGTGATGTTTGTGACCGAGGATACGGTGCGGGCGCACCCGGATGACATTCGTCAACTCTACACCGCGGCCATCCATTGCGGCGCTAAACGGATTTGCGTTTGCGACACGGTGGGACACATCACACCCACGGGCGTCCGCAATCTGATTGCGCACGTGCACGAGGTGGTCAAAGCCACCGGCGAGGATGTGAAAATCGACTGGCACGGGCACCGGGATCGGGGATTCGATCTGTCCAATACCTTCGCGGCCATCGAAGCCGGCGTCAACCGTGTGCACGGTTGCGCCCTGGGCGTTGGGGAAAGGGTAGGAAATACACCCATGGACTTGATCCTGGCGAATTGCAAATTGTTCGGTTGGATCGACCAGGATCTTTCTAAATTAAAAAGCTATTGTCTGAAAGTTTCCGAATCGCTGGGGGCACCGGTTCCGAAAAACTATCCCATCATCGGGGAGGATGCATTCCGCACGGGCACCGGCGTGCACGCAGCTTCCATCATCAAAGCAGAGAAAAAAGGCGAGAACTGGCTAGCGGATCGCGTTTACTCCGGCGTGCCGGCCGGATGGTTCGGCAGCCACCAGGTCATTGAAGTGGGGCCCATGAGTGGCGAGTCGAATGTGATTTATTGGCTAAAGAAAAGAGATATTGAACCGAAAAAAGAATGGGTCAAGGCGATTTTCGATAAAGCCAAATCATCGAATCGTATGTTAGCCGATGATGAAATATATGAATTGTTAAATGGTTTGGGCGTGAAAAGAAAGTAATTTGTGTTTTAGCGTGTGCCATGAGCGGTACGGCAGCCGAACCATTTTGATCTAAATCTGAGAGCCGCATGTCCAATTTTCGGGGACCGGACCGGCGTTCGAAAAAAGATCGCCGGCAAAAACCCACCTTTCCTCTTACCTCAACGAGTCTTTTTGGCGCCAGAATGCACTTCCGCCGTGAGGAAGATCGCCAGAAATTCCGCTATGTTGATCGCTATAGTTTGCGCTCGGTATTGACGGTTCTGTTCACCATCGTATTGTCGATTTTTGATGCAACTTTTACTTTGCGCTTGGTGAAATTGGGGGCCCGAGAAATCAACCCGCTCATGGACTTTTTTTTAAAATTCGGGCCTGCGCCGTTTTTACTCACGAAATATCTGTTAACGGGAATTTGTTTGTTGTGGTTTCTGGTGCATAAAAATTATGCGATACTGGGAGGATGCATCAGTGTGAAGCGGCTTTTACTGATCATCCTTGTTATGTACGCGCTGCTCATCCTTTACGAGTTGAGTTTACTTATTTTGCTGACGTAGATTGCCCGGATTTATTCCGGCATCGGGGGCACCCCTTCGTCGAAATCCGTGATGGCTTCTTCCAGAGTGTCGTAAGTTTTCAGAAACCAGAAAAATTCCAGCAGCTCAAATACCTGAAAGATGTCCGGTTTTAGCCGCGCTAATTTCAAATCGCCGCCATTATCTCTGATCTCCTTAATTTTGCTGAGAAAAATACTCCAGCCCCGGCTGCTGATATACTCCACATTCTCTAAATCGATGATGATGTTGTAGGAGCTCTTACTCAGCAACCCTTCGATGACTTGATCGATTTCATCCGAAGTGGTGAAGTCGAGATATCCGCCAACTTTCACAATGACAATGGATGGTTTTTGGTTTTTCTTTTTTTGGGAGGTTTGTGTTTTTGGCATTTCCCCTGACCCCTCTCATGAAAGTAGTTTTTCTCAATGAAATATATGATTATATTTAAAAAAATCAAGCAATATTGAGTGAAGAAATTCTTAATTTATTTTCATTCCAAGCAGTCGAGTTTTTAGGCGGCCTATCGTATTTCCGCTTAGTACATGCCCGCATGACCGCTTTTTAGTTGGCAAGGCTGCCCTCGATGGGGTTTCGATTTTCTCCGGGTGAAATCCGTAAAAAGTACTTGATTTTTTTGGTGCGATGGTTTACTTTGAGACAAATTTGTAACAGAAAGCCAAAAAGATCTCATCCTAATTTCCTGGTTATTTTTCGAAAAATAAAAAATCTGGCTGTTAATTTTAATCACTTAAATTTTTGTGACATGATGAAATGCGTAAAAACATCGATATTGGCTTACGCCGGCTGGTTGACTCTGGCGTTGAGTCTCTTGCAGTGTGATTTGGATCACGGATTACAAGTCAAAAAAGAATTGAATAACATTCCGCATGGCATCAAAGGAACCCTTACTTTTAACGGAGCTTGGCCGGAGAATATGGCTGAAGCCCGTCTGGTGGCTGCAGCAAATTTTCCACCGGAGCCGTCCGACCCGCTGGATTCGTTTATTTTCAGCGATCCCATTCAAATCGGCGTCGAGACACTGGATTATGGTCTAATGCTGAATCCCGCTTCGTACCAGATCATTGCGGTAATTTTTCGTGAAAAAGCCACAAGCTGGGACATTGCCAACATCCTCTCGGTCTATTCGCCGCTTTCATCCTGCACCATCATTCCCGATCTGAGTCGGGCTGTCGAAATTGAATCGGACACCACGGTGGTGGAGGGAGTCGATATTTCAGTGGATTTGACCAAAGGCAGCATCGGCGGCCGGGTGGAAATCACAGGCGAACCGCCGTCGGGTGTTAAATTTGCCGGTATATTTGCTTTCAAACATCCCTTTAATTTTAACAGCTTGATTCCTTGTGGGGTGGCGCTACTGCCTCTGGATGCGGATAGTTTAAATTACAAAATGCTGGTGCCGGCAGGCGATTACACCGTTTCTGCGCTGGCCGGTGAGAATATCTCCGATTTTACCCGCTTGCGGTTGATCGGAAATTATACCGCCCCCAACAATCCGTCTTCTCCGGGTGTGGTACGCATCGGAAAAAATCAAAATCGTTCTGAAATTAGTTTGAAAGTCGATTGGAGCAAATATTGACTTGCCTCAAGAAAAAACATGGTTCCACCATCCCTCAATTTCTCAAACGGCTTACAAAAAGGTACGATGGAAAAAAGGAGCAATCATGATTCCACGCACAAATAGAATTCTGGGAAAAGACGCTCTTGTTCTGCGTCACATTAACCGACATTGCCTTGCTTTGTTATGCTTGTTCTATATCGCCGGTGCAGGCACGTTATTTTCTCAAGCCATGCTCAAGGGGACGATCTCCGGCACCGTCATCGATGCGAAAACGGGGGAATCTTTACCTGGAGTCAATATCATTATTAAAGATACCGTGATGGGTACCAGCACCAATTTAGACGGAGAATTCCGACTTTCGGGCATTCGCGCTGGCACCTACACCGTGGTTGCCAGCATGATCGGATTTAAAAAACAGACCTTTCAGGTGAAGATCACGCCGGGTGTGCCGGTTATGCTGCAATTTAAATTGGAAGAATCGTTTGTGGAAATGTCGCCGGTGGTGGTGACCGCCAGCCGCAAAAGCAAGAGCCTTTCGGAAACGCCTAATAGCGTCAGCGTGATTTCTGCGCTGGATATTCGCAAGCGCAACAGCGTGGACATTCGAGATGCACTCAAGTATGCGCCGGGGGTGAGCTTTGTGGGCGATCGCGTCAACATCCGCGGCACCACCGGTTACAGCCGCGGCGCCGGCAGCCGCGTGTTGCTGCTGACAGACGGCGTGCCAACCATGCCGGGCGACAGCGGCGACATCAAATGGGACGTGGTACCTTACATGGTAGTGGAAAAAGTGGAGGTGGTGAAAGGAGCGGCTTCGGCGTTGTACGGCTCTTCAGCCATTGGCGGCGTGCTGAATATCCTCACCAAAGAGCCCGCCAGTAAATCGGAATTATCCGTGCGGCTGTCGGGCGGATTTTACGATCACCCGGTTTTTTCCGAGTGGGACTGGACAGATAAGGTCTTGTACACCAATCAACAAGATGTCTATTATTCGAATTCGGCAGGGAATTTAGGATATATTTTATCTGTGGGTCGGCGGGAATCCCGCGGTTACAAAGAAAATACGCAATTCTTGAAATGGAATGTTTTTGGAAAAACCAAATACACTTTTAATTCAAACAACCATGTCACTTTCACGGGCAGTTATGCATCGGATGATCATGGGGAGGTCATCCTGAGTCAAAAATATTTAGGCCGGCTCGAACAGCCGTTTCGTGTGCCAGAAGGGGACAGCGAAAATACCATTCTTTCCACCAAGCTTTACTTGAACTCAACATATTCTCAGCTCATCCATCAAAATTTTACACACAAATTCCGGGCTTCCTATTTTCGTAATCGTTTTGACAACGATTTCTCCGATAATCAGGATTTCTCAAAAGCGCAGCGTTTTCGCGGTGAATATCAGGCAGATGTCCAGGCCAGCATCCATCATGCCCTCACCATCGGACTGGAAGGCAATTTTGATAAAGTGCAAGGGAGTTTTTTTGGCAACCACGAAGCCTTTATTCTGGCGAGTTATCTCCAGGACGAAATTAAAATTTCGGATCGCTTTTCTATCAACACCGGCATTCGGGTCGATTTTAGTAAGATAATCGACAGCCGAACCGAATATCAGGTCAGTCCCAAATTTGGCCTTATCTACAATTTTGGGCGGAGCGCTTCGTTGAAAGGGTCGGTGGGAAAGGGTTTTCGTGCGCCTTCCATCGCGGAGCTGTTCACCAATTCCACGACTTCTGGATTTCAGGTGGTTCCCAATCCAAACTTGAAAGCCGAAGATTCCTGGTCGGCTGAAGTGGGGCTGAGCACGTCTCTCTGGAACCACGTGCTTTTTAATGTGGCGGTTTATCAGGAGCGTTATTTCGATTTTATCAATCCCGGCTTCGAATTTATCGATCTCAAACCGGTGATCAAATTTAACAATGTGCAAGATGCGCGCATTCGCGGCATCGAGACCAACGTCACCAGCGGCTGGTTTAGGAACCGCTTGAACACGGTGGTGAGCTATGTTTATGTGGACCCCAGAGATTTGCAGACCGACAAACTGCTCACCTACCGGCCGCAGCACATTTTGACTACATCCGTGACTGTTAAACTCGGCTTTTTTAATTTTGGGGGGGATTTTCGGTTTGCCAGCAAATTGAAGAAAGAGCAGTTGGAGGTGTTCCCAAACGACGAGCGCGTGGCCACCAAAGTGTGCGACGTACATGCCGGCCTCTCCACCAGTACCTTCACGCTCATGCTGAACGTGGAGAACTTGCTGCAATACAATTACACCCAGATCGAGCGCAACATCGAACCCATCCGGCAGTTCACGTTAACTTTTCAGAGGGATTTTTGAGTTCGTTGGCGAGGTGAGCGCCGCGGACAGTGAAATTTAGTTTGCCCATACCCTTGCCCGGAGCGAGCAAACTACAGGCGACCCACAGGCGTATTTGTTCTGTGTTGAGCTGTTTTTTATGTGTGCTCTTGATAATAACAATAATTTCATGGTTCTAAATCAATAATTGGTTAGCTCATTGGCAATGAGTTCTGCCTGCTTCAACACCGTTTCCGTTGCCAGCTTCTGCATGTCCGGCGGATAGCCATATTGCCGTAAGGATCTTTTTACATTGACTTTCAATTTAGCTTTAACACTCTCTTTTATCGTCCAGTCGATGGTGGCATTTTGTTTAACCCGTTCATAAAGCACAACCGCCAATTCGCGCAATTTGTCTTTCTGCATGTTCCAGCATTTCCATCAAAGTTTTGCTCTGCACCAGGTTGGTTTTCGCCCGCGATTTGATTTCATCATTAAGAAGTTTTTTAAGCACTTCCATTGCTCTCGATTTTCGGCCTGAATCGGTTCCTGCCGCAGCAGTTGTTTGCAAGCGGCAAAGGTATCAAAAAGCTGGTCGTCCAGATCGTTGCGGTCGGTAATCACGACAATGGTCGGATTGTCCAATACCAGCACAATTTTGCCGGCATAAAAAACCATGGAAAGCGATTTGCCGCTGCCTTGCGTATGCCAGACCACACCGCCGCGCCGGTCGCCTTTTTGCTGATTTTTTACACTCGGTAAACCCTAGCGCGGCGGAGCCGCAAATGTTTAAATGACTTGCTTTGTTGTGGTCCAAAC
>JBHHXN010000107.1:0-18277 GCA_046757025.1 bacterium | reverse complement strand
ATACTATAATTGGAGGATGAAATGACCGAACAAGTAACCACGGAAGTTGAACATACAGAACCTCTGGGATTTTGGCGCAAATACATTTTCTCGGTAGATCACAAAGTGATCGGAAAGCAGTATTTGTTTTTGAGCCTGTTTATGGCCATCGTCGGCGGATTGTTGGCTTACATGATGCGCTGGCAGCTTGCCTGGCCTGAAACCGCGGTGCCGGGCGCGGGCTGGATTCCGGAACCCACGGCATTTGGCGGCATTATTCCGCCGGAATTTTACAACGCGCTGGTGACCATGCACGGCACCATCATGGTGTTTTTTGTGGCCATGCCGTTTCTGCTGGGCGCCTTTGGCAATTTTCTGCTGCCCCTGATGGTGGGCGCGCAGGACATGGCTTTCCCGCGCTTAAACATGATGTCCTTCTGGACGTTGTTCCTGTCGTCTCTGATTTTGATGGCCTCGTTCCTGGTGCCGGGAGGCGCGGCTGCCGCGGGCTGGACAGGTTATGCCCCACTTTCTGCCGACGCCATTCATACCGGCGTCAACTGGGGCATCAATCTGTGGATTCTGGCGCTGGCCCTGGAATTTACGTCCTTTTTGATGGGCGGTATCAATTTTCTCACCACCACCATCACCATGCGCGCACCCGGACTCACCATGTTTCGGCTGCCGCTTATGGTGTGGATGCAGATCACCGCGGCGGTGCTTTTCATGCTGTCGGTCGGCCCCCTCATTGCCGGCGCCATTTTACTACTGCTGGATCGAACCGTGGGCACCGGCTTTTTCATCGCGGACCGCGGCGGCGATCCGCTGTTGTGGCAGCATCTGTTCTGGTTTTTTGGTCATCCTGAAGTTTATGTGATTCTGCTGCCCGGTCTCGGGGCATTGCTGGAAATTTTTCCCACTTTTGCACGCAAGCCCATTTTTGGCTACCGCACCATCATCTATTCAACCATCGTCGCCGGCGTGTTGAGTTTTATCGTCTGGGCGCATCACATGTTTGTGAGCGGCATCGACCCGCGCCTGGTCATGCCTTTCAGCATCACCACGATTTTGATCTCGGTGCCGTTTGCCATCATTATATTTGCGTTTATGGCCACGCTTTGGGGAGGATCGCTGCGTTTCCCCACGCCCATGCTCTTTGCGCTGGGAACCATCACCACCTTTATCATTGGCGGCGTGACCGGCATTTTTAACGGCTCGGCACCGGTGGACATCTATATTCACGACACTTATTTTGTCATCGCGCATTTTCACTACACGTTGTTTCCGGCCGCTCTTTTAGGCGGATTTGCCGGGCTTTATTTCTGGTTCCCCAAAATGTTCGGACGCATGATGAACGAAGTTCTGGGTAAAATTCATTTCTGGTGGACTCTGGTGTTTTTTAATCTGGTGTTCATCCCGATGTTTGTACTGGGAATGGCCGGTCATGTGCGCAGAATTTATAACCCTCTGCAATATGATTTTCTCAAGCCCTTACAAGGGATCAATGAATTTATTACGATTTGTGCCATATTGCTTTTGGTCGGGCAAATTCCATTTGTCATCAATTTCTTCTGGAGTATGTTCAAAGGCAGGAAAGCCGAGAACAATCCCTGGCAGGCGAACACTCTGGAATGGTCGGCGCCCTCACCGCCGCCGCACGGAAACTTTGCCACCGTACCCACCGTTTATCACGGTCCGTACGACTACAGCTTGCCCGAAAACAAAGCGGATTGGCAGCCGCAGGATCAAGAAAAAGAGCCGGTCGCGGCCGCTTGAAATTAACAAAATGGAAAAATTGTAAGGAGATAAAATGATGAGCAGCATTTCTGCAGCGGAAGATTATCCCAAATCCCCCACGGTTCCGGGTAAAATGGGAATCTGGTGGTTTTTGGCTTCTGAAATTATGGTTTTCGGAGGTTTCATTGCAACCTATGTTTTATTCCGAATGGCCGCCGCGGGGGCCTGGTCGGAAATGGCGCATCATGTCAGCGCCCCTATCGGTACTTTCAATACGGTAGTGCTGTTGACCAGCAGCCTGACCATCGTGAAAGCGTTTGAAGCCATCGACAAAGAACAAAGAAAAAAAGCCCAAAATTTGCTGTTGGTCACCGTTCTTTTGGGAGTTGCTTTTTTAGTCGTAAAGGGAATTGAATATTCCATTGAAATCTCAAATGGCTTTACCCCGGTGACCGGCATTTTCTGGTCATTTTACTATGCCATGACCGGCCTGCACGGACTGCATGTTCTGGCAGGAATTATTTTTAACCTGGCGCTGTATGTCATGGCCGTGCGTGGTACGCTCTGGCCAAAAACCCAGCAGCGGGTTGAGTACGCCGGACTCTACTGGCACTTTGTGGACATCATCTGGATATTTTTGTTCCCGTTGCTTTATCTGTCGTATTGATAAAACGTGCAATTATTTGAGGAGCATCCCTTTTTTGTATGATAAAGAATAAAAGGAGAATTTTATGAGCGAAGCCAAACATGCCCATCCCAATTACATCGCCGTATGGGCTTGGTTAGTGTTGCTTTTATTTGTAAGTGTTGCAGCCGTATATTTGCCGTTTTCGCAGGCCCTCACCGTTGCGTTTATATTTATTGTAGCCGCTGTGAAAGCCGCGTTAGTTGCATTTTATTTTATGCATTTAAAATTTGAAGAGAAACTGGTGCGATACATCGCGATCATTCCGGTGCTGCTTTTTGTCATCATGACCTTGAGTCTGATTCCGGACATTGCGCACAATCGTTAATCATCTATTCCTGCAAGCGGTAAAGCGGCGTTGTTTGAAATTTGGTCAAAATTTAAAAACGTCGAAGTGAAGCAATGAAAAACAGTATCCGAATGATTTTGTATGGCTTTTTTATGGCCGTGTTAAACATCTTTTCTATTTTAGTTGGGTATGGATTTTATTATGTGATCAAACCAGCAAACCAGATCGCTTTCCAGGCCCCGGTAGCCGCCATTTTGAATATTGCAGGCTATGTGCTCTGGTGTGTCCTGGCTTTTCAGTTGCCCGTCGGCCGGGTAAATTTGGAAACAAATCAAGAAATCGTCTCAGTGTATTTATTAGCTTTTGTCTGGATTCCGATAATTTTTATCCCTTTGCATTTTATGACGCAAGGCTACTTGACTTCGGCAGGGAACATAACTGGCATCTGGTTGTATCAATTACCAACGAATTTGATCGCGCTCACCGTTGGTACCCGCATTGCCAAAAATATCAAAAAGACTGTGGGTACGATTGAATAAGGTAAAAAGGATGATGGATGAGTACGATAGCTAAATCCTCTGTTATAAAAAACGGCGCGGCAGGCAACAACCCTGCCGGCGGCGGCTCACCGCCGGCCCCTGCGGCTCCATTCAACAAAGCGATTCTGGGAATGCTGCTCTTTTTGAGCACAGAGGTCATGTTCTTTGGCGGGCTCATCAGCACTTTTATGATTCTGCGGGCTTCCAGCGAAGCCTGGCCGCCGCCGCAGCAACCGCTTTTACCAGTGGCCGTGACCGGGCTCAACACGCTGCTTCTGCTCATCAGCGGTCTTACTATGTTCAGAGCCACGAAAAGCATTAAAACGGGAAACACAAAATCCCTGGTGCGGTGGCTGGGCATGACGGCTATTTTAGGGAGTGTGTTTCTGGTTTTTCAGGGCACGGAATGGTTCAGCCTGGTGCGGTACGGATTGACGTTTTCCTCCAGCGTGTACGGAGGGACTTTTTATGCTCTTATCGGGTGTCATGGTTTACATGTGCTGGGCGCAGTAGTCTGTTTGTTGTTTGTTTTCCGAAATTCCATGAAGCGAAAATACACGGCTTCAGCGTACACCGGCGTTACGCTATGTAGCATGTACTGGTATTTTGTGGTGGGAATTTGGCCGGTGCTTTATTTGTTGGTTTATTTAAATTGATTTTATGAGCGAGTTCATTGCCATGAAAGGACTAAAACCATTTTTAATGGCAGGCCTTTTTGCCTGCTTACTTTTCTTTTTACCGGCAGCCGGTTGGAGCTGTCCGGTGTGTTTTTCAGCGGCTTCCAAAAAAGTCTTGCACACTTACTATCTCAGCGCGGTGTTTTTGTCGCTTTTGCCATTCGGAATTGTAGCGGTGATTTCAACTTACGTGTACCGCCAGCACAAGAAACAGACCTATTCGTCCAACTCCAACGAGAAAGGTTCTGAGCCAAAATAAACCGGCCGTTTGCGCGCGTGCCACTTTCGTATTTGCAGTACTCAAACCCCCCTTTTTTCAATGGCCCGAAAATACCATTTTCTCGATCCCATCTAATCATCAAAGCGGTCAGCGCGAAACGGTTGCAATGAAAGAGATGTTTTGCCAGAAACGATTAGCTCCGCGATCAATTTCGCGGTCAGCGGAGCCAACAGAATGCCGTTGCGAAAATGACCGCTGGCCACGAGAAGATTGTCCAGAGCAGTCTCGCCCAGGATGGGCAGATTGTCGGGCGTGTCTGGGCGCAGGCCGGCCCACATATCGGCAACGGTTGCGGAAGCCAGAGCCGGGATGATTTTTAAAGCCGAATGCAGAAGCTGCTGCACACCCTCGGCACTGACCTGTTTGTTGTAGCCGACGTTTTCCACGGTGCTTCCGACCAGGATGCGTCCGTCGGGCCAGGGAACGAGATAGCAGCCGGAAGAATGGATGAGATGTCGCAGCGGCTGGGGTTTGACTTGCAGGCAAACGATTTGACCGCGAATGGGCCGCACCGGCAGAACGATTCGTTCCCGGCAATCGATCAAGCCCGACCAGGAACCGGCGGCGATGATTATCTTATGCCCCCGGAGGATTCCGCCGGGTATATGCACACCGTCCACTTTATCTTTTTGTATCTCCAGCGCCAGCACCGGCGTGTTGGAGAGGAATTTAACCTTTTTTCGGCTAGCGGCGGTCACCAGCGCCGTCAAGAGCTGGCGATTGTTGACAAAATGATCATCCGGCAAAAACACCGCGGTCTCAGCAGAATCGGCCAGAGCCGGCTCCACTGTTTTCAATTGCGTTGGAGTGAGCTCTTCAGCTTTTTTATGGGCTCTGATTTGGCGCTCGAACAACCCGGCTAACATTTTCGCTTCGGTGTAATCGCTGGCGGCGTAAATACTGCCGCTGGTCTGGTAGCCAACGTGCAGGCCGGATTCTTCTGCAATTTGTTCCACAAACTCCGGGTAGAGGGCATGACTGGCGAAGCAAAATTCGTTCATATCGTTTTGCAGACCGTGGGCGTCTTCGGCTTGCGGTGCCAGCATGCCGGCCGCGGCTCTGGAAGCTTCTTCGCCGGGCTGGCCCTTTTCAACCACGGTTACCTGCAGTCCGCTGCTGGCCAGCCGGTGGGCGATGGCACAGCCGATGAGGCCGGCGCCGATGATGATGACGTCACTGGTAGGTTTCATGTTTTTTCTGTATCCTGACAAAATTGTATCTGTTCCGAAACTAAGAGTCAAACGGATAAAATGCAACGCAAAAATGTCAAAAAGTTTTATTCATCCGGCTGCGATGGATGATTTTTTAAATAAAAAGGGGGCTGCCCAAAAAGTCGCGAAAAGAATACACCCTCACGCTGAGTCCCGAAGTAAATTCGGGAAAGCATGTTTGTTTTTAATCAACTTACAACACCCTTCGACACCCTTCGTACGGCTATCCAGTTAACTCAGCTTGAACTTATAAAAGCTCTTTTCGATTGATATAAACCTTAATCGTCATGCCCGCGAAGGCGGGCATCCAGAGGTTTCGACCGCCTCAAATCTTTGTTTCTAAATGGATTCCCGCTTTCGCGGGAATGACTGACTATAGCATTCTTTTAAATACTGAATTCAGTAATAACCCCGTTTCTGAGCAAACTGGATAGCCGTACACCCTTCGACTTCGCTCAGGGTGAAGAAAAATGACTTTTTGGACAGCCCCCTCAAAAAGATGACATCATAAATAAGACATTAATCCGCCACCGGGCCCGCGGCTTTCACTGCTTCGGAGGCATCGGTAAATTTTTTGAAGTTTTCTTGAAACCGTTTTGCCAATTCTTTAGCTTTGCGTTCGTATTCGTCTTTATCGCTCCAGGTGTTGCGCGGATTCAGCACTTCTGTAGGCACATTGGGACAACTGGTTGGCACCAGCACTTTAAAAATTTCGTGCGGTGTGAATTCCACTTCCCGCAAAGCGCCAGACAGGGCGGCTTTGACCATGGCCCGGGTGTAGATGATATCCATGCGTTTACCCACGCCATACGGGCCGCCAGTCCAGCCGGTGTTTACAAGCCAGACATTGGCATTGTGATTGCGCATTTTTTCGCCGAGCATTTCAGCATAGCGGGTGGCAGGCAGCGGTAGAAACGGCGAGCCAAAACATTCGCTGAACGCGCTCTGCGGTTCGGTGATGCCGGCCTCGGTGCCGGCTAATTTTGAAGTGTAGCCGGAAAGAAAATGGTACATGGCCATCTCCGGTGTGAGTTTCGAAATTGGCGGCAGCACCCCAAAAGCGTCCGCGGTTAAAAACATGATGTTTTGTGGATGATTTCCGAGTCCGAGAATCAGCGCGTTATCGATGTGTTCGATGGGATAGGTGGCGCGGGTGTTTTCGGTGATATCCGCGGCGTCGTAATCGATGACTCGGGTATTTTCGTCATAAATGACGTTTTCTGCGATGGAGCCGAATCGAATGGCATTGTAAATCTGTGGCTCTTTTTCCAGAGTCAGTTTGATGCATTTGGCGTAACATCCGCCTTCAAAATTGAATACGCCGTCGTCGCCCCAGCCGTGCTCGTCGTCGCCGATGAGCTTGCGGTCGGGATCGGCAGACAGGCTGGTTTTGCCGGTGCCGGAGAGGCCAAAAAACAAGGCACAATCCTGGTCCGAGCCGACATTGGCCGAGCAGTGCATGGGAAAGACGCCTTTGCCCGGCAATCGGTAGTTCATCACCGAAAAAATCGATTTTTTGATTTCGCCGCCGTAATGAGTCCCACCGACCAGAACCAGCTTTTTCGCTAAATGGATGACCACGAAGACTTCGCTGTTGGTGTTGTCCAGCTCCGGATTGGCTGTGAGCAGAGGGGCGTGCAGCACGGTGAATTCAGGCTGGTGGCTGGCCAGCTCTTCGTCGCTTTGCGGCCGAACAAAAAGCGTTCTGGCAAACAAAGCGCCCCAGGCAAATTCCGAAACCACCCTCAGCGGCATACGGTAATTGGGATTTTGACCCACAAACATGTCCTGGATAAACAGCTCTTTATTTTGCAAGTAGGCCGTGACTTTTTTAAAGAGAACATCAAACGTTTCTTCAGACATAGGCATATTGACTTTACCCCAAGCAATAGTATCTCGACTGCCAGGCTCATCCACGATAAAACGGTCCGCCGGCGATCGCCCGGTTCGACTGCCAGTCCGAACAATGAGCGCACCGTTTTGCGCCATGACTCCTTCGCCGCGTTTCAAGGCGTGTTCCACCAAGACTGCGGGCGAAAGATTCCAATTCAACTTTTTCAGATTTGTTAAACCAACTGACGTAAGTTGAGCCTCTTTGGTATCCATAATACTCTCTCTCTTTAAATTTATATTTAGTGAATTGATCGCGATGAAAAGCTGTCTCGAATTCGTTTTGCTTCCCGGTTCAAAAGCTTATCGGATGTACGTGCCGCTTTATTTAATTTGTGAATTCAAATTTAGATAATTCAGCTAAAGAGTCAAGTTAATCTGCTTGCTTTGTAAAAATAATTTCAGTAAATTATACAAAATATAATTTAATAGTTCAAGAAAATTTGAACTTTTTTAGTGAATATATAACCATATTTTTAATTACCACTCAAATCCGGCATTTGGTTAATTTTTATTTTAATTTATGAAAGCGGTACCTGTTAGGAATGTGGGAATAAAGAAGGATTTCGTATGACCATGCAGCCGAAAAAATTGGGGATTTTAGTTGGCGGCGGTCCGGCGCCGGGCATCAACAGCGTTATCGGGGCGGCCACCATTCGCAGCATCATCACCGGGACCGAAGTGGTGGGCATTCTGGACGGTTTCAAATGGCTCATGCGCGGAGATATTGCGCACACCAAAAAAATGACCATCAAAGATGTGAGCCGCATCCATTTTCGCGGCGGCTCCTACATCGGCATTTCGCGCGCTAATCCCACCAAAAACAAAAAGCATCTGGAAGTTACGGTCACGTCTTTGCTGCGTTTGAACATCGACAAGCTCATCACCATCGGCGGCGATGACACCGCCTATTCGGCGCTCAAATTGGAAGAGATGGCCGACGGCCGCATTAAAGTGGTGCACGTGCCCAAAACCATCGATAATGACCTCGATTTACCCCATGGCATCAGCACTTTTGGCTTTCAGACCGCCCGCCACTTTGGCGTGGAGATCATCAAAAATCTCATGGTGGATGGTCACACCACTTCGCGCTGGTACTATGTCGTCACCATGGGTCGAAAGGCCGGACACCTGGCTCTGGGTATCGGCAAAGCGGCTGGCGCCACATTAACCATTATTCCGGAAGAGTTTCACGATGAAAATCCATTAACCTTAAAAAGGTTAGTGGACATTTTAGTGGGCGCTGCCATCAAACGCCTGAGCTACGGCCGCGCCGACGGGGTAGCGGTTTTAGCCGAAGGGTTGGTGGAAAAACTCTCTCCCGATGAAATTAAATCGCTGGGCTCTGTGGAGCGTGACGCTCATGACAATATCCGCATCGCCGAGATCAATTTCGGTGAAATTTTAAAAGCGCTGGTGCAAAAACGCTTGGCCGAATTCGGAATCAAAACCACCATCGTGGCAAAGAATATCGGTTACGAGCTGCGCTGCGCCGATCCCATTCCCTTTGACATGGAATATACCCGTGATTTGGGCTTCTGTGCGGCTAAGTTCATTCTGCAGGGAGGGAATGCGGCAATGGTGTCCATTCAGGAGGGGCGGTTCGTGCCGCTGTATTTTAAAGACATCCTCGATAAAAAGACCGGCCGAACCCGGGTGCGCATGGTGAATGTCAAATCGGAAAGTTTTCATATTGCCCGGCGTTACATGATCCGGCTGTCGCCGGACGATTTCGATGATCCGCACGAGCTGGCGAAATTCGCAGCCACCGCCGGCATTTCATTAGATGAATTTCGACGTCAGTTTCACTACCTGGTGGATTTTACTCTTCCGCCAAATGTAAAGAAAGAAAATGGCATGGCGCAGGAAGAAAACGAGGCCGCTGAGGAATTAGCAACGAAGGCAAATACGGGCTCATGAGTGGTCGATTTTACCAAATTTTGAATCATTAAAAAAATATGCCGTTAAAAAAGAAAAACCTTTCCCGTCTTGAACACCGATTTGAGCTGATCTACAACGCTTTTTTACATTCCACCGACGCCATTTTGATCACCGATCTCCAAGGAAATATCGTCGAGATCAATCACGCGTTCACCCACATGTTCGGCTGGACCCGCAAAGAGGCCATCGGTAAAAACACCAACATTCTGCGCTCCGCTCAGTCCTCAGACGAATTGTATCAAGAGATGTGGCAAGCCATTACCACCAACGGCGTGTGGAAAGGTGAAATAATCAACCAGCGTAAGGACGGCAACGAAATTCCCAATTTTCTTACCATCACACCGGTTTATTTAAACGGTGAAAAAATCGGCTATATGGGCATTCAGTCGGAAATCACCGAAAAGAAAAAAATCGAAAACCAGCTCCGACAAGAAAAGGAGTTTTCAGAGTCCCTCATTGAAACCGCCAACAATCTTTTTGTGGGACTCAATACCCAGGGTGTAATCATCATTTTCAACAAAAAATGTGAAGAAGTTACAGGTTACACCAAACAAGAAGTGCTGGGGAAAAACTGGTTCGACCTGTTTATACCCGAGCGTTGGAAGGCGAAAGTCCAGGAGACTTTTCACTCCATCAAACAAAGAAATTGGCCTTATCGATTTGAAAATCCGCTGTTGACCAAAAACGGCGAGGAGCGCATCATAACCTGGCACAATTCCATTCTGCAGGATGCCTCGGGCAAGGTCATCGGCACCATCAGCTCCGGACAGGACGACACCGAACGCAAGCGCATGGAAGACGCCCTGGTGCGCAGCGAAGCCAATCTCAAAAAAGCTCAGGAGCTGGTACACCTCGGCAGCTACGAAATGAACATTCCCACTCAATCCGCTGAAGATATCCACTGGTCGGAAGAAACCTTTAAAATCATGGGTCTCGATCCGACAAAAGGCGAGCCTTCCCTGGAAGAGTTTATGCGGCACATTCACGACGATGACCGGCAGCGGGTGAAACACGAAGTGAACAACGCCATTAAAAAAGCCGTCCCATTCAACGTAGAGCACAGCATCGTTCGGCCCAATGGCGATATTCGATTTGTTCAAAGCATTGGAGAGCCCGTGTGCGATGAGCGAGGAAAAGTGGTTAAATTGGTGGGTACCATGCTCGATTTAACCGAGCGCAAACTGGCTCAGGAAGCCTTGCAGGAAAGCGAAGCCCGCATTCGCGCCATCGTGGAAACCGCGGTGGACGGCATCATCACCATCGATGAGGAAGGCAACATTCAGTCTTTTAACTCCGCAGCGGAAAGGTTATTCCAATATAAAGCCGAAGAAGTGATCGGCAAAAACATTCATTTGCTCATGCCGGAACCGTACCGAAACGAACATCAAAATTATCTTTCAAAATATCTGCAGAGCGGCGAAAAAAAGATCATCGGTATCGGGCGGGAAATTGTGGGTCAGCGCAAAGACGGCACGGTGTTTCCACTATATCTGGCTGTGAGTGAAGTGTACATCGGCGAGCGCAAAATGTTCAACGGAATTTTGCGCGATATGACCGAACAGGTGCAGCTTCAGAAGAAAATATTGCAAACGGAGCGCCTGGCCATCATCGGGCAGATGGCGGCCAAGGTAGCGCATGAAATCCGCAACCCGCTCTCGTCCATCAGTTTGAATGCCGAGCTGCTCGAGGACGAGCTGAACAGTTATGAATCCGTCAATACCCGTGAAGGCCAGGTTTTGTTGGAATCCATCATCTCAGAAGTGGAAAGAGTGACGGCTTTAACCGAGGAATATTTGCAATTTTCTCGGTTGCCGGAATCCCGACCGGTGAGAGGCAACCTGGAAGAGGATATCAAAAGCATGATCGATATTTTACAGCCTGAGTTCAATCAAAAGCAGATCACCTTTGATTTTAAATTTCAACATGGCGAGTTGGATATTCGATTTGACCGAGTACAAATTCGCCGGGTCATTTTAAATATTGTTCGCAACGCCATTGATGCCATGCCCAAAGGGGGTAAATTACATATCCGTGTGCATAAAATGGATCAGCGAGCGGTTATCGATATTCAGGACAGCGGTATGGGCATTCCACCGGATATGATCGATAAAATATACGATCCGTTTTTTACTACGAAGGACTTTGGTACCGGACTCGGATTAGCCATCACACAGCAGGTAATCAACGAGCACGGCGGACAGATCACCTGCAAATCCGAATTGGGTAAAGGTACGACTTTTTCAATTGAACTGCCTTTGAACAACAAAAATCAGGGTATTTAACTTGGAATCAAAACACATTTTAATTGTGGACGATGAGATCAGCGTTCGCCAGTCTTTGGAAAAGGCTCTGAAGAACGCCGGTTATACCACTGAAACGGCCGGTTCGGGCAACGAGGCCATCGAACGACTTGCGGAAAATAATTTTGATATCGTGTTGTCCGATTTGAAGATGCCGAACGGAGATGGCCTCGAGTTACTCAAAAATATCAAAAGACACCATTCGAAAATCGAGGTGGTGCTGTTGACAGGTTACGGCACCATCGAAACAGCCGTGGAAGCCATGAAAGAAGGCGCCTACGATTTTATTACCAAACCGTTCAAAAAAGCGGTGATTCTGAGCACGGTTGAACGCGCCATCGAACGGCAAAATCTGGCGCAGGAAAACAAATTTTTGAAAGCCCAGTTGGGGAAAGAACCGGTTGTGAACGACATCATTGGCAGCAGTCGGGCATTGAAGGACGTCATGGCAATGGTCGATAGAGTCGCACCCCTGGTAGCCACGGTTTTGATCACCGGCGCCAGCGGCACCGGCAAGGAGTTGATTGCTCGCTCCATTCACCACAAGAGCCTGCGAGCGAAAAAGAGATTTGTGCCCATCAATTGTGCAGCCATTCCGGAAAACCTCATCGAAAGTGAGCTTTTTGGGCACATGAGAGGCGCATTTACCGGCGCCATGCGCGACAAAAGCGGCCTGTTCAAAGTGGCCGAAGGCGGTACGATTTTTTTAGATGAAATCTCCAGCGTCCCCTTTACGCTGCAGGTCAAGCTGTTGCGTGCCATCGAACAAAAAGAAATTTTACCCGTCGGCAGTACCAATCCGGAAATAGTGGATGTGAGAATCATCGCGGCAACCAATAGAAACCTGGCCACCGAAGTGGAACAGGGGAATTTTCGCGAAGACCTTTATTATCGACTGAACGTCATCGGAATCAACATCCCGCCCCTGAAAGAGCGCAAAGAAGATATCCCCGAGCTTATTGATTACTTCTTAAATCTGTATAATGTTCAATTAGGCAAGCAAATTAAAGGTGTGGATAACAAGGTACTGGCGTCGTTCAATGAGTATGAATGGAAGGGCAACGTGCGGGAGCTGGAAAATGCCATTGAACGCGCTATGATTTTGTGTGATGATAATATTTTAAGAATCGAACACTTCCCGCACATTTATTCAAAGAGCCAACTATCACAAAATAACGACGATCTCAAGGCCTCGGTTCGAAAATTTGAACAGGACGCTATCATGCGGGCGCTGCAATTGGCGGATTTTGACAAAAGCAAAGCCGCAAAAATACTGGGCTTGAGCTTGTCTTCTTTGTATCGAAAAATAACGGAATTAGGCATCCAGTTGGATGATTAAATCATTCTCAAAAATGAGAATGAATAGAACACGTTTTATCAATTATAAGAATAGCCCGACGCTTTTTGAAGCGTTTCCCCTCCGAAAATATGAGAATATAACCCATTGATAAATTGCCGTTTGTGAAGATGCTAACGGCTATTTTCTTTCTTTCAAAAGAATGGCATAGTTTTTTCATAGATTTCATTTAATTTTAGTGGTCGTGTGTTTTTATCTGGTGGAGAATTCTATTGGCCATTCCTGAATATCCGGACATACTCATCGTTGACGACGATGTCGAATTTCGGCGTTCATTAACCAAAATATTACAAAAAGCCGGTTATCACGTGTGGGCTGCTTCGGACGCCTTTCAGGCGGAAGAGCTGTTTATACATAAATTCTATCCGTTGATTTTGCTGGATGTGTATATGCCGGGGAAATCCGGCTTGAAGTTGCTGGAAGAAATTAAATCGTGCTCGCCGGCAACCAAGGTGATCATCGTCACGGTGGAAGATGAAAAAGAAATCATTTTGCAAGTGCAAAAGGCCGGCGCTTTTGCATTTCTAAATAAACCGGTCAAGCGTGAAGAAATTTTGAACTACGTCGATAGAGCTTTTGAAAGTAGTCAGGATGTCCAAGTCGGCAATTAGGATTTGCAAAATAATTAGGTAAATACAAAAATTCTATCAAATTACCAAAAGCCGCATTTTAATAAAATTTTATCAGCCGTTTTTGCGAGCATTTAGAAAAGAATCTGATATGCGACCAGGGAGTTTTCAGTGGTTGAGTTAATTGTTGTGGAATAGAGTTCTGTTTAACCCGTCGAAAAAACTCAAAGCCGGCTTTTTTAACCGGGAAACAGAATCATGATCAAACTGAAAACTTTTGCGAATTTAAACCAACGAAATAGAGCTGTGGTGCTGCCACATTTAACCAGTTTTACTATCGGAGCAGAATTTTATATGGAACAAAGCATAATGAGCAAGAAAACGAAAATCGACGAACGAGGCCGGGTGGAGATTACCTCGGACCTTTGCAAAGGCTGTTTGCTTTGCATCGAAGCCTGCCCACCGCAAGTGTTGAAGGAATCGGAAAGCTTAAACAAGATGGGATATCATCCCGCCATCTATATCGGTGAAAAGTGTACCGCTTGTGGCATTTGTTTTTATATTTGTCCGGAGCCCGGAGCCATTCGAGTTTATAAACGTGAGAAATCCCATTAAATATCAGGTAGGAGTGAAAGTATGTCACGAATTTTGGTCAAAGGAAACGAAGCCGTTATTAAAGGTGCGATTCTAGCCGGCTGCCGGGCTTTTTACGGGTATCCGATCACCCCGGCCAGTGAAATTGCCGAATCAGCCGCTCTGTATTTTCCGCAGGTCAATCGAACATTTTTGCAGGCTGAGAGCGAAGTGGCCGCCATCAACATGGTATACGGGGCCGCCTCCGCGGGCAAACGTGTGATGACAGCCTCTTCGAGTCCTGGCATCAGCTTGAAACAGGAGGGCTTGTCCTACGCCGCCGGCGCTGAGCTGCCGCTGGTGCTGGTGGATGTTATGCGCGGTGGACCGGGTTTGGGAAACATCGCCCCGGAACAAAGCGACTATAATCAAATCGTCAAAGGCGGAGGGCACGGCAATTACAAACTCATCGTGCTGGCGCCCAATTGTGCACAGGAAATGTGTGATTTGACGATGCTGGCCTTCGATCTCGCTGATAAATACCGCACGCCCACCGCCATCCTGGCGGATGGATTTGTGGGTCAGATGATGGAGCCGGTGGAGCTGCCAGAACCGGTAACCGAATTCCCCGATAAACCCTGGGCGGTGGACGCCACCGACCGCGGCGCCGAAAATCTCATCACATCCATTTACATGGATCCGGTTGAGCTGGAAGCGCATAATGAAATGTTGCAAAAAAAATACGCTGTCATTGCGGAAAGGGAAGTGCGTTTCGAAGAGTTATACACCGAAGACGCCGAAATCATCGTAATAGGATATGGCATCATCTCGCGTATGCTGCAATCGGTGGTGGAAGATGCCCGGGCCGACGGAGTGCTGGTGGGTTTGCTCAGACCCATCACCTTGCTGCCGTTTCCGACCAAACGCATTCGGGAGCTGGCCGAAAGCGCAAAGATGTTCTTTGTTTCGGAACTCAGCAATGGCCAAATGGTGGACGACGTCCGATTGGCTCTGGAAGGCAAACGCCCCACGAAATTTTATGGGCGCATGGGCGGCGGTGTACCCACTACCAAAGAACTTTACGAACAGCTTATGGCCGTGATGCAAGAACTGAAAAAAACTACAAACTAAACGGTCGCAATGAAATTTTGAAATTGAGTCACAATCCATATAAAACGAACAACACAGAAGAATAAATTCGGAAAAGAACCCTTTAATTGAGAGAAAGTTTATGGCCAAAGAAATCTTACAGAAACCCGACTCTTTTTACGATCTCTTTTTTCGCAAACCGGGCTCCGAACCCCTGACCACGCATTATTGTCCCGGCTGCGGACACGGAGTCGTACATAAATTGCTCGCCGAAGCCATGGACGATTTTGATATCCGCAAACGAACTATTTTCGTGAGTCCCGTGGGCTGTTCGGTTTTTGGATATTATTATTTCAACTGCGGCAATGTGCAGGTGCCGCACGGCCGGGCGCCGGCTGTGGCCACCGGCATTAAACGAGCACTCCCCGATTCCATCGTCATCAGTTATCAGGGGGACGGGGATTTAGCGGCCATTGGCGGGAATAATATTTTACAGGCGGCAAATCGAGGTGAAAACATCACGGTGATCTTCGTAAACAACGCCATCTATGGCATGACGGGTTCCCAGATGGCCCCCACAACCTTGATCGGTCAGAAAACCACCACGACCCCTATGGGTCGTACTGTTGAAAACGAAGGTTACCCCATGCGTGTCAGCGAGCTTTTGGCCACTCTGGAAGCGCCCGTGTACATCGAACGCGTGGCCATCACCGATGCTAAACACGTGATGAAAGCACGCAAGGCCATTCGTAAGGGATTGCAAAATCAGGTGGAGGGCCGGGGATTTTCTTTTATCGAAATTTTGACCACCTGTCCCACTGGCTGGAAGATGACCCCCACCGATGCCAAAAAATGGGTAGAGGACGTCTTGACCGATTATTTTAAGCTGGATGTCTTCAAAAATATAAAAGGCACTCTGCTGACCGATGTCCGCGATTCCAGGCAAAAACGGGAGCCCACGCCGGAAAAGATTTTGGAAATTCTGGGGGAGAAAAACGCAACCGATTCAAAAGTTTACGATAAACCTGTTGTGGCAAATAATTTCAAAAATCCGCGCATCAAAATTGCCGGTTTTGGCGGACAGGGCATTTTGCTGTTCGGGCAGCTTTTGGCACAAAGCGCCATGATTTCAGATTATTACTCCACCTGGCTGCCTTCCTACGGACCCGAAATGCGCGGGGGGACGGCCAATTGTCATATCATCATTTCGGATAAACGCATCGGCTCGCCTTTGGTAGCCGAATCCGATGTGTTGATTGCCATGAATCTGCCGTCTCTGGACAAATTTGAAGAAGAGGTGCGAGCGGACGGACTCATTTTCAGCAATGCTTCGCTCATCAAACGCAAAGTACAGCGCAAAGATGTGCAGGCAATTTACGTACCGGCCACGGAATTAGCCGACCAGCTAAATGAAACCCGGGTAGCCAACATGGTGATGTTGGGAGCTTATCTGGCCTACACGGGTCTGCTGACATTTGACAGCGTTTTAGCAGCAGCCAAAACCGTGGTGAAGCGCAAAGAATTTACCGAGCTCAATGAAATGGCTCTCAAGTCAGGTATGGAATTTATTCAAAAAAAATACGCTGACAAAGTGCAAAATTTGGCAGAAGCAACACTCTGAAATCAATTCTAAATTCATAAAAAGAGGCGTATGCCATGGCTGACGATGAGGTCGAAAAACAAGAATTTGTAGAAGGCACCTGCCCTTTGTTAAATATTGATTGTCCAAAAGGCGAGGAAGCTTCCACGAAATGTTGGCTGAGAGTGAAGGGAGATTTTGATCCGCTTTCGAGTTTTGCGGATCAGAGTATTTTAGATTGCGCCCGAGAACGAGCGGAAAAAATGCAAAATGCGACCTTAAAATTCTTTAACTAGTAATTGACCGAAAACGACCACCTCTTCCCGAAGGCCTCCTGGCCGAGGGTGAATTCCTGTTTGGCTCGGTTGGCCTGCCCTGAGCTTTGTCGAAAGGACGCCTTCGCGAAGAGGTTTTAAATCGATCATTTCTCGAGTTTTCGGTCAGGCACTAACTGGCAATTGACCGAAAAAGCCTTTTTTCTTCACCCCGAGTGGAATCTTTGGGCGAAGACTGAAGATTTCGGTCCATCACCAAATGACGAACTATCAATGAAACAGCGGTTGTGATATTGCGATCACGTAAATAAAAAGTTTATGGCTAACCGTCAGGAGAATTGAAAAACAAACGCTTCTATGAATTTGGGCACAGAGAGAGGATGGGTATGAACATGTCCAGAAACGTTCATCATCGAGGAATTAGGTAGTTTGGTGATTTTATGATTAGACTCTCTGTGCCCTTTATTTAAGCAGGCAACACAAAATTTATGCGCGTTTTGGAATTACAAAAAAAGATAATATATGGTCCGGTACATTCGCGCCGTTTAGGGCGTTCTCTGGGTATCAACATCATGCCCGTCAACCTGAAAATGTGCTCGATGAATTGCATTTATTGTCAGTATGGCTGGACCGAAATTCATTGCCACGACGGCCGAGAATATCGGGAATATTTGCCGAAATCCTCTCAGGTGATAAAGGCCATCACCCATGTCATGGAACAGCAAAATAATTTTGATTACCTCACTTTTTGTGGAAACGGCGAACCCACGTTAAATCCGGATTTTCCCCGCTTTGTTGAAACCGCCCAAAAACTCAAACAGAAAGTTCGTCCGGAGGTAAAAATAGCGGTTTTATCCAACAGCACCACCTGTTTCCAACATGAAACAAAAAAAGCGCTGGAACACCTTGATTTGCCGATCATGAAGCTGGATGTGGGAAACGAAAATGCCTTCAATCGCTTGAATCTTGGCAAGCCGCCCGTCAGTTTCATGAAAATAATAGATGGACTCCGTCAGCTAAAAAACAAAGTCATTCAAAGCATGTTTGTGGAGGGCAAATTCAGCAATTCCACGGATTGGCAGGTGGGGAGCTGGATGGAGAAAATCGCGGAAATAAAACCCCTTTGGGTACAAATTTACAGCCTCGACAGAAGGACGGCCAGTCGTAAATTACAAAAAGTGTCAAGGCTGCGTCTTGAAGAAATTGCTGAAAAGACCGAGAAGAAAACCGGCATAAAAATAGAAGTCTATTAATAACTCAAGTTTCGCAGAAGATATTTGAGCTTGCTGACAATATGAAATGAATGT
>JBHHXN010000106.1:0-18296 GCA_046757025.1 bacterium | reverse complement strand
GTGTTGGAACAGGCTGAGGTTCTGTGCAAGGATTGGCTGGAGGGGAGCAAGAATGCGTAACACCAATTTGCACTGCGACGGCGGGTCGTTGGTGATCCGGGTTAGTTTTGTGTACATTCTAAATAATTAGTGCTTCATGTATTGAAAACCCGCAGCGCGTGAAGCGGAGCGTAGCCTACATCAAAGAGGATGACATCACTTGATGACAAATCGTGAGAAAAAGTTACCTATTTTAATATTTCAATACTTCAATCCTTGCTATTCAAGTTGTTTTTTTTTATATTCAGGTCGAAAAATTTTATTTAGTGTCTGAACGAAAACCAGAGAAATACGCGATTTAAGAACCTCTTCGCGAAGGCGTCCCTTCGACAAAGCTCAGGACCGGCCCCGCCGAGCCAAGCAAGAATTTATCCTCGACCAGGAGGCCTTCGGGAAGATAGGGTTATTTTCGTTCAGACACTATTTATGATTTCGTCAAATATTTGTTTTGCGGTTTTTAAAAATAGTTTATCAAATTGAACTGGAGTTGAAGCATGCCGAAATTTAATCCTCCTTTAATTGCGGAAGAAAAAAAGTTTCTTGAGGAAGGCAAGTACGGAGATAACCTCATCATCACCTCGGTTGACCGGATTTTAAGTTGGGCGCGATTATCTTCTCTGTGGCCCTTGACATTTGGATTAGCGTGCTGCGCTATTGAAATGATGGCCACGGCCGCTTCGCGGTATGACCTGGACCGATTCGGCGCCGGCGTCATGCGTCCCAGCCCCCGACAAACGGATCTGATGATCGTCGCAGGCACGGTGACGATGAAGATGGCGGATAGAATCAAACTTCTTTACGATCAAATGCCCGAACCGAAATACGTGCTTTCCATGGGAAGTTGTGCCACCTGTGGCGGTCCCTACTGGCAGCACGGCTACCATGTTTTAAAGGGCGTGGATTTGATCGTGCCGGTAGATGTTTACGTCACCGGCTGTCCTCCCAGACCCGAAGCCCTCATCGACGGCATCCTCAAAATTCAGGAAAAAATTAGAAAAGAAAGTGTCATTAAACGCAAATTGCATGAAAGGGCCAAAGCATGACACCAGAGGAAATTTACAAAAAACTACAAGCGCAGTTTAAAGACGCCATAGTTGAATTGCATGCAGAGGCGCTGGATCCCTGGATCGAAGTGGCGCCAGAGAAAACCGGCGAAATTGCCCACTTTCTGAAGGAAACGCCGGCGCTATCCTTTGATTCGCTAATGTGTTTGAGCGGCATCGATTATGGCGCCGAAAGCGAATTGGGAGTGGTTTATCATTTGCACTCCATGAAGCATCGGCACAAGATCACCCTGCGGGTGAAGCTGGAGCGGGATCAACCTTCAGTACCTTCTGTGGAGTCGGTCTGGCGCACCGCCGACTGGCACGAACGCGAAGCCTTCGATTTATTTGGCATCCAATTTCAAAATCATCCTGACTTGCGACGCATTCTTTGTCCGGACGACTGGGAAGGTTATCCGCTGCGCAAAGATTATGTGGTACAAGAATATTATCACGGCATCCGCGTGCCCTACCAGGAGGATTGGGAAAAATACGAAACGTTTGAAAAAAATCCCGAACGCGGCCATTTTGTGTTCAAGTTCGAAGAAAAAGTTCCGCACTTAGTTGATGGCCAAAAAAATGGCGGTAACTCGAACGATAAAAAATCAAAGGAATAGACCGATGCGACAATATTTTCAGAATATCTACCGGGCCATTTTGACCATCTCCATCGGCATGGCACAAACCTGGAAAGCCATGTTTAGGCCAGCCATCACTTTGCAGTACCCGGACGAGAAATGGCAATTGCCGGTGAACGCGCGCGGCATTTTATTCAACAATATCGATGATTGTATCGGCTGTTTAAAATGTGCGCGGGTCTGTCCGGTTAATTGCATTTACATCGACACGGTGAAGGCCCAGTCCGATGAAGACCTGGGAAAAGCCTCCGCCGGCAACCCCATTCGGCAGCATCTGGTGCGCTTTGATATCGATATGTTCAAATGCTGTTACTGTGATTTCTGTACCACGGTTTGTCCCACTGAATGCCTTTACATGACCGATTCGTATGAAAATGGCGTGTTCAGTCGCGAAAACGGCATTTATCATTTTGCAAAATATTCACCCGCAGAAGCCCGGTCTTTGATTATGAGAGAGCAAAAAGAGGACATGGAAAAAGCACAGGCAAAAGCGGCCGCTTTAGCTGCGAAGAAAGTCGCCTCTGCAACCTCAAAAGTAAAAAGTGCCGTTGGCTTAAGCTAATTTTTAAGAATCTGGAAAATAACTCTGCGAAGGATTTTAACATGATTGGAAACTTGTTTAAAGGAAAACGCTATCTATTTGAGGACGAAGGTACGGTGGTGGTCGATATGGACCAGACCGCCGGTCGCTATTATGACGAAGCCATGAAAAAACTTGAAATCGAGTCTTACCAGGGCGATGAAATGGTGGTGAACATGGGACCGCAGCATCCCAGTACGCACGGAGTGCTGCGCCTGGAACTGATTCTGGACGGCGAAATCGTCAAAAATGTTAAACCGCACATCGGTTATTTGCACCGAAATTTTGAGAAACACGCCGAGCACATCAGTTACAACGAAGTGATCCCATTCTGCGACCGCATCGATTATATTGCCTCCATGAATCAGGATTTGGCGTACGCGCTGGCGGTTGAAAAATTGATCGGTCTCCATGAGCTGCCGGAAAAAGTGGAGTATTTGCGTATCATCACTTGCGAGCTTAATCGCATCGCCAGCCATCTGGTGGCCATCGGCACTTTTGGCCTGGACGTCGGGGCGTTTACCCCGTTTCTCTGGGCATTCCGCGATCGCGAGAAAATTCTGGATTTGCTGGAATGGATTTCCGGCGCACGATTTCTCTACAACTATATCTGGGTTGGCGGTCTGGCCCGGGATATGCCCGCTGAATGGCCGGACAAAGTACGGGAATTCATCGATTATTTTGAGCCCAAAATGGCGGAATTCAACAAGCTGTTAACCAAAAATCACATCTTCATCGAACGAACCGCGGATGTGGGTATTTTGCCAGCAGATGTCGCCATCAACTATGGCTGTACAGGACCGGTTTTGCGCGGCTCCGGCGTCAAATGGGACCTCCGCAAAGATGAGCCTTATTCGTTTTACGAAAAAATCGAATTTGACGTCCCCGTGGGAAGAGGGGAATTCGGTCCCTTGGGCTCGGTTTTAGACCGCTATTTAGTCCGCATTGAAGAGATCGAACAATGCAACAAAATTATCCGTCAGGCCCTGGGCGCCCTGGAGCCGTTCAAAGACCAGGATGTCAAAGCCGCCATTCCGCGCCGAATCCGGCCGGCAGCCGATTCCGAGGTTTACGTGCGCAGCGAAACACCCCGAGGTGAGCTGGGATTCCTGATCCGAGGCGACGGTTCGGACATTCCGTTCCGCGTGAAAAGTCGCTCGCCTTGTTTCAGCAATATCAGCGTTATAAACGACATTTCCATTGGCGCCATGGTAGCCGATCTCGTGATCATAATCGGCAGTCTGGATATCGTGCTAGGTTGCATCGATCGCTAAAATGACCATTCTAAATAAATGGATTTCAAAACGCTGGCCCGAGATCGGGCTGGCGTTCTTTATTTTATTCACTTAAAATAGAACGGAGTCGCCATGCAAGTGAAGGAGATAATACTGACTTTATTGATTTTGTCATCAGTTGGATTTTTTCTTTTTAGCGTGTATCGACTGTTTAAATTTGTGCGAATTGGTAAGCCTTCGCACGATCCCGTTGACAAATGGGGGTGGCGAGTTAAGTCGGTTATCCAATACTTTTTTGGCCAGAAAGCCGTCGTTCGCGAGCTATCGGGCTGGGGACACTTTTTTATTTTCTGGGGATTTTTGGTTCTGGGACTGGCCACCATCGAGATGTTTGCACGCGGGTATGTGGCGGATTTTAGCTGGGGCCATATTTTGGGGAATAGGGTGGAGGCGGTGCTGAGCACCTGCTTTGACTTTTTGGGTTTGGCGGTGATGGTGGCCATCGTCATCGCGCTCGTTCGTAGATATATCGTACAGCCGGATCGGTTGCGTAAAGATTTTGCCGCCCGATTCGATGCCAGTCTGATTCTCGGTATGATTATGACGTTGATGATTTCGATGTTTTTTACTAATGGCTATATCATCAAATATGAAAAAGCCCTGGCTGGATTTACGCCGGTTTCGAATTTGTTTGCGCAATTTATACAGGGAAACGGGGCAGATGGCGCCATGCCTGAGGGGTACGACGTAGCCTGGTGGATTCATAATTTGATCATCCTGGCGTTCCTGGCTTACATTCCGCACTCCAAGCACGTGCACCTGGTGGGAGCGCTGCCCAACATTTTTTTGCGGCGGAACCCACAGGACCGCAAACGCGGGGTGCTCAAGAAAATCGATTTCGAGCAAGTGGATTTTGAATCGGACGACGTGACCCTGGGCGTAGGCAAAATCGAAGATTTCACCTGGCCGCAATTGCTGAATTTATACGCCTGCACCGAATGCGGCCGTTGTCAGGATAATTGCCCAGCTTATCATTCCGGCAAAGCCTTAAATCCCGCGTTGTTGATTCATGATTTAAAGGAATATCTAAATGAACGCGGCCCTGCGTTGTTGGCTGGTCAAATAAACAACGACAGCAAAGCGTTGATCGGCGAAGTGGTCTCCGAAGACGTCATCTGGGCCTGCACCACCTGTCTGGGCTGTGTGGAAAATTGTCCGGTGTTTATCGAGCACGTGGATGACTTACAGGACATGCGCCGGCACCTGGTGATGGACAAAGCGGAAGTCTCCGGCGAAGTCTCGAAAACGCTGGAAAACATGGAGAACATCGGCAATCCCTGGGGACTGCCGCACCAAAACCGCATGAAATGGTGTGAGGATTTAGACGTGCCAATCATGAAAGAAAAAAAAGAAGCGGACTATTTGTACTGGGTGGGCTGTGCCGCTGCGCTGGATACTAAGAATCAGAACGTGGCGCGTTCGCTGGTCAAAATTTTGAAAGCCGCCAAGGTTGACTTTGCGATTCTGGGATTGGAGGAAAGCTGCACCGGCGACTCCGCCCGCAGGTTGGGGCAAGAATATCTGTTTCAAATCATGGCCGAAGGGAACATCGAAACATTAAAGAAATACAAATTTAAAAAAATTATCACTACCTGCCCGCATTGTTTCAACACGTTGGGAAATGAATATCAAGATTTCGATGGCGACTTTGAGGTGATTCACCATTCGGAATTTATTGCAGAACTGGTGGCGCAGGGTAAAATTAAACCCGAGAAAAATTTAGATAAAAGAATCACTTATCACGATGCTTGTTATCTGGGCCGCCACAACGGCATTTACGATGCGCCCAGAGAAGTCGTCCACTCAATCGCGGCAGGTGAGGTGGTTGAAATGCAGCGAACGCGTGAAAAAGGGTTGTGCTGCGGCGCCGGCGGCGGCATGATGTGGATGGATGAAGACACGGACAAACGTGTGAATCTGGTGCGATTTGGCGATGTGGAGCAATCACAAGCTGAAATCGCTGCCACGGCCTGTCCGTTCTGTAACATCATGCTGGACGATGCCCGCAAAACCCGCGGCAAAGAAGACCGGGTAGATGTGAAAGACATTGCCGAATTAGTTGCAGAGGCGCTTTAAAACTCAATTGATCCCCGCTTAAAGATTGCAGGAATGACAAAAAAAGGCTCTTTACGGATGGACACTAAATAGTTAAAATATTGTTTTGTAAGTACATACATGAATATCATTGATCCAAAAATCGAAAAGTATCTAAGCGCTTTGCTGCCGGAGCGAGATGCGGTTTTGCAGGAAATGGAAAAAATGGCCGCGGTGCAGGAATTTCCCATCATCGGTCCACTGGTTGGCAGGCTGTGCTACCAACTGGCCAAAAGCATTCACGCCGTCCGCATTCTGGAGCTCGGCTCGGGTTTTGGTTATTCTGCATACTGGCTGGCCAAAGCGCTGCCAGAAAAGGGTAAAATCATCTGCACCGAACTTTCTGCGGAAAACCTAAAAATGGCGAAAGATTTTTTCAAATCCGGCGGTTTAATAGATAAAGCCGATTTTTATGAAGGCGATGCCTTGGAAATCATCCAGCAGCTCGAGGGGCAGTTCGATCTCATCATGAACGACGTGGACAAAGAACGCTATCCGGAATCGTTGTGTCACATCGTGGCCCGAATTAGAACGGGCGGTTTGCTGATTACGGACAACATGCTGTGGCACGGCCGCATACTCGACTCAAATCCAGATCACCAAAGTCAGGCGATTTTACAATACACTAAAAACCTGTACGAAGCACGGGATTTATGGACAACGATCATCCCACTCCGGGATGGCGTTGGCATAAGTTTGAAACGGTGAAGCAACCGCACCGTGGATGAGCTGTTAAAAAAAGCCATTGATTTGTTCAATGCAGGTTATTATTTTGAAGCACACGATGTGTTTGAGGAAATATGGATGTACGACCGGGAGGAGTCGAAAAAGTTTTATCAAGGGCTTGTGCAGTTGTCCACAGGGTGTTATCATTTCACGATGAAGAATTTTAAGGGCACAGAAAGCCAGTTGTCAAAGGGCATTCAAAAGCTGGAAAGGTATCAACCCATTTACAAAGAGATGAATGTAACGCAATTGTTAGCTCAATTCGAACTTTTTCTGAAAAAGATAAAAAGGCTTGAATCGAGCAAATTATCGCAAACAAATTTAATCGATCAAATTCCGAAATTAAAGTTCGGGGTTTCTTAATAGAGATTTTAATGGAGATTTAAATTATGGCTAAAGTTGAAATGGTGATGCCGCAGATGGGCGAAAGCATTGCCGAGGGCACCATCATAAAATGGTTAAAAAAAGAGGGTGAGCGGGTCGAAAAAGATGAAATCATTTTAGAAATCAGCACCGATAAAGTCGATTCTGAAATTCCCTCTCCGCAATCGGGTGTGATTCAGAAATTGCTGGCGGCGGAGGGCGAAACCATCGAAGTGGGCGCGGTGATTGCCGAGATCGAATCGGAAGAAAACGGCGAGACTCCGGCAAAAAAAGCCGAAGCGGCGCCGGTCACTGAAAAATCCCAGCCGGTTGTTGAAGAAGCCAGCGCTGCTGCGCCAGTTGCGGTGGCCGAAGCGACCACGCAAACTCCCGTTGAAAAAATCACCGATAGCGGGTACACCGCCATCCCCCGCACCGATCGTACCGGCAAAAAATTCTATTCCCCATTGGTGCGCAGCATTGCCCGGGCCGAAGGCATCAACGTGGAGGAATTGGAGCGCATCAGCGGAACCGGCCTGAAGGGACGCGTAACTAAAAAGGACATTTTAGCTTACATCGAAAGCCGAGCCAAAGGTATTCCAGCAAAAGTCGCGCCGGCGCCGGCTTACGTCCCTCCCGCGCCGCCCGAACACAGCGACGATCGCGTGGAAATCATCCCCATGGACCATATACGCAAGTCCATCGCCGCGCACATGGTGAACAGCGTGCAAACTTCACCGCACGTTTTTGCCGTCAGCGAAGCCGATATGACTGGTTTGGTTAAATTTCGTGAGCGCGAAAAAAAATCCTTTCTCCAAAAAGAAGGATTTAAATTAACTTACATGCCGTTCATCGTGCACGCCTGCAGTCAGGCGTTGCGGGATTTTCCGCTGGTAAACAGCTCGGTTCAAGACGACAAAATTATTCGCAAAAAATATATCAACGTGGGCATGGCCGTGGCTCTGGAGAACAACGGCTTGATCGTGCCGGTGATCAAGAATGCCGACAGCATGAACATTCTCGGTCTGGCGCGCGCGGCCAACGATCTGGCGCTGCGCGCACGCAATCGCAAACTCACTCCGGACGAAGTGCAGGACGGCACCTTTTCCATCACCAACATGGGCAGTTTCGGCAGCTTGATGGGCCTGCCGATCATCAATCAGCCGCAGGTGGCGATTCTGGGAGTGGGCGTCATTCAGAAACGACCGGTCGTCGTCACCGACGCCATCGCCATTCGCGATATGATGTACATCTCGTTATCGTTTGACCACCGCATTGTGGACGGCGCTTTAGCCGGCATGTTTCTGGACCGCATAGCAAAATATCTAAGCAATTTCGACACAGAAAATTTAACTCTTTAGATGAGCCTCATTTTGAAAAGAATTAAAACAGAGCCGATAAAAAATCGCGAACGCAGCCAGGCAAGACCGGATTGGCTGAAAGTGCGGCTGCCGGGCGGCACCGCCTACCAGGATGTCAAGCAGATCGTACACACAGACGGCCTGCACACCGTTTGCGAAGAAGCGCGCTGCCCCAACATCGCCGAGTGCTGGAGCCGCCGCACCGCCACTTTCATGATTCTGGGCGACACCTGTACGCGGAGCTGCGGTTTTTGTGCGATAAAAACCGGTCGGCCGTGGTATCTGGATCTGGATGAGCCGCGACGGGTAGCCATTGCCGTTCAAAAAATGGCGCTAAACCATGCCGTTATAACCTCGGTAAACCGGGATGAGCTGCCGGACGGTGGCGCCGGTATTTTTGCCGAAACCATCAGGCACATAAAATGGAAGGTACCTAATTGCCGAGTGGAGGTGTTGATTCCCGATTTTAAAGGGGACTTAAACGCGCTTAAAATGGTAGTGAATGCCGAACCGGATATATTAAATCACAACACAGAGACGGCGCCGCGGCTCTATCAAACGGTGCGGCCCCAGGGTAAATACGCCTGGACCCTGAAAATACTGCAAGCAGCCAAAGAAATGGGCATGCGAACCAAATCGGGCATGATGCTGGGAATTGGGGAACGCACCGACGAGATTCTGTCCGTGATGAAGGATTTGGCGCGTATAAAAGTGGACATTCTGACGCTCGGGCAGTATCTGCAGCCAACCAGAGAGCACTTGCCCGTGGATCGATTCGTACATCCACAGGAATTCGCCATGTTGAAAGAAAAAGGGCTGCAGATGGGATTTCGTTTTGTGGAATCCGGGCCGTTAGTGCGCAGCTCCTATCATGCCGATGAACAAAATGTGGACGATGTTGAAGAAATTTACTAAACCAGTTAACTAATTAAAAAATTATCTTGACTTTTAGGCTAATTCCTATTAAATTTGAACTTACGAAAATTTGAACGGAGTTAAATTAACCCTACTTATTGAATATAGAGCGATAGTGTAATTATAAAATTTCCATAAGAAAGCGTGTCAATTGCATTTGTGGCACGCTTTTTTTACATAAAATGAAAATAGGGCGCTTAGCTCAGTTGGTTAGAGTACTTGCTTGACATGCAAGGGGTCGCTGGTTCAAATCCAGTAGCGCCCACAAAATCAAAAACATACATTCATGTCTGAATCAAAAAACATTACGATTACTTTTCCCGACGGCAGCCAAAAAGAATATCCGAAGGGCATTCGCACCCTGGATATTATTGAAGAAATCGGCAGCCAGACATTGCGCAAAAAAGCCATTGTCGCCCGGTTTAACGATATGGTCATCGACTTAAACCGGCCGATCACGGACAGCGGTAACCTGCGCATCATCACGTATGATGAGCCAGAAGGGATGGAAACCTACTGGCACAGCACATCGCACATCATGGCGCACGCAGTGAAAGAGCTTTTCCCCGAAGCGCAATTTGGTGTGGGGCCAGCCATCGAAAACGGCTTTTATTACGATATCGATGTGGATACCCGTATCACCCAGGAAGAGTTGGCTCGCATTGAGCAGGAGATGAAAAAAATTATCGACGCGGATCGCCCGTTTACGCGGCAGGAACTGTCAAAAGGTGACGCAGTCGAGCTGTTCAAAGAGCGGAAAGACCAATACAAGATCGAACTCCTCAACGACATGGAGGACAACCGCCCCAGTGTTTACAGCGAAGGTTCTTTCGTCGATTTGTGCCGCGGTCCGCACATTCCGTCCACGGGAAAAGTCAAAGCGTTTAAACTGCTGAATATCGCCGGCGCTTACTGGCGCGGAGATGAAAAAAACAAAATGCTGCAGCGTATTTACGGGGTTTCGTTCCCCAGCAGGCAGCAATTAGAGGAACATCTGCAAAGGCTGGAAAAGGCCAAGCAGCGAGATCATCGTAAAATAGGCAAAGATCTGGAGCTGTTTCTGATCACGCCAAAAGTGGGCAGCGGCTTACCGCTCTGGCTGCCCAAAGGTACCCTTGTGCGCGAAACCCTGGAGCAATTTCTGCGGGAAGAGCAAAGAAAACGCGGATATCAGCCGGTGGTGACCCCACATATCGGGGCTTTGGATTTGTACAAAACCAGCGGGCACTATTCGTTCTATCAGGATAGCCAGTTCAATCCATTCAAAGCCGGCGCGCAGGAATATCTGTTAAAACCCATGAATTGTCCGCACCATTTTCAAATTTATGCGGCCAAATCGCACAGCTACCGTGAATTGCCTATCCGGCTAGCCGAATTTGGTACGGTTTATCGTTACGAGCAATCGGGCGAATTGAATGGCCTCATCCGTGTCCGCAGCTTCACCGTGGACGATTCGCATATATTTGTGCGCCAGGATCAGCTAAAAAACGAATTGCTGGACGTCATCGATTTGATCAAACTGGTTTTTAGTACGCTGGGATTTAAGGATTTTAAAACCCAGTTGTCGTTTCGGGATCCGGACAACAAAGACAAATATGGCGGCAGTGATGAGCAGTGGCGGTTGGCGCAAACCGATATTCAAGAAGTCGCGGACACGATGAATTTAGATTATGTGGTCGAGCTCGGCGAGGCGGCGTTTTACGGACCCAAGATAGATTTCATCATCAAAGATGTTTTGGGGCGTTCCTGGCAGCTTGGAACCGTGCAGGTCGATTATGTTTTGCCGGAACGATTCAAGCTGGAATACGTGGGCAGCGACGACCAAAAACACCGACCGGTGGTGATTCATCGGGCGCCGTTTGGTTCCATGGAGCGATTCATGGGAATTTTGATTGAACATTTTGCAGGGGCGTTTCCAGTCTGGCTTAGTCCGGTACAGGCGGTAATCCTGCCCATTTCTGATGATTATTTGAGTTATGCCCAAAAAGTAAAGAACGTATTAGAGAAGCAAAATATTCGGGTGGAGCTTGACGATCGCAATGAAAAAATTGGCTACAAGATTCGTGAGGCGGAAGTACAAAAGATCCCATACATGTTGATCGTTGGAAAAGAAGAAACCGCAGGCGATTTGATTGCGGTGAGAAAAAGAAAACAGGGGGATCTTGGTAAATTTAAAATAGAACAATTTATTAATAAAATAAAACTCGAAATCGAGCAAAAGCAGTTAATCTAAATTGAAAGGAAAGCGCTTATTAAGAAAAAACCGCCTCAAATAAACGATCAAATTGCCGCAGCCAAAGTTCGGGTTATTGACTCGGATGGCAAGCAAATTGGCATTTTGGACAAAACGGTCGCCATTGAACAGGCTCGCGAACGCGGTCTGGATTTAGTTGCTGTTTCGCCGGATGCGTCACCGCCGGTTTGTAAAATAATGGATTATGGTAAATATAAGTATCAGCTCAGTAAAAAAGAAAAGATCACCAAAAAAAAGCAGCATATCATCCATGTGAAAGAAATACGACTTCGACCCAAGATAGAGGAGCACGATTTTAATTTTAAAACCAATCATGCTCGAAAATTTCTGGAAAAGGGAAATAAAGTGAAAGCATCTGTATTATTCAGGGGGCGTGAATTATCGCATACCGAATTTGCGAAAACGCTTTTAGAAAAGATGGCAGCCGAGTTAGATGATATTGCTAAAATTGAACGGGCACCGATGATGGAAGGCCGAATGATGATAATGTATTTAATCAAGAAATAATTAAGTAAGAGGAAAAGTATGCCTAAATTAAAATCCAAACGCGGAGCCATGAAACGGTTTAAATTGACCGGCTCCGGCAAAATAAAACGGTTCAAGGCTTATAAAAGCCATATTTTGACCAAAAAAAATCGCAAACGAAAAAGAGACCTGCGACATGCAACGTTGATCTCTGCCTCGGATGAGAAACGTGTGAAAAAGATGATTTTAGCTTAATTTTGGAGGAAAGATGCCACGATCGAAATATAGTGTACCTTCTCACAGAAGAAGAAAAAAAGTATTAAAACAAGCAAAAGGATATCGCGGAGCAAAAAGTAAATTGATTCGCTCGGCCATGGAAAGCGTGGACAAAGCGTTGCAATACGCCTATCGAGATCGCAAACAAAAAAAGCGCGAGTTCCGCAAATTGTGGATCGCCAGAATCAATGCCGCCACCCGTGAAAATGGCATGAATTATTCCACTTTTATGAACGGATTGAAACGAAACAACGTCGATATAAACCGTAAAGTTCTGGCCGATCTGGCTGTAAGCGATCCGGAAGCCATTAAAGATCTCGTTCAAGTAGCACAAAACTAATTTCATGCCTGAAATCCTTTCAACACTGTTGCAAGAGCTTGATTCGCTGAAAAAGGAATTTGGTCAGCAAATAAAACAGGTCGAGGACGCGGAAAGTTTGGAAACGATACGCGTCAAGCATCTTGGCCGCAAGGGCAGCATTGCGCAGTTTTTTAAAAAAATGGCCAGCTTAGCGAATGAGGAGCGGCCGAAGTTAGGCGAGGCGCTGAACAAACTCAAAACCGATTTCCAAAACCAGGTTGACGCTCTTCAGCAATTTCTGGCAACCGATGTGGTGGAGGAGAAATATGTTGACTTGACACTGCCGGGTACCTGTCCGGACATCGGTTATCAAAATCCGTTGATTCAGGTCTTAAATGAAATCAAAGACATCTTCACCACCATGGGTTTCAGCATTGAGACCGGCCCGGAAATCGAAACGGAATACTACAACTTCGAAGCCCTCAATGTGCCTGCCGATCATCCTGCGCGAGATTTACAGGATACGTTTTATCTCAAGAATGGCCAGCTTTTGCGGACGCACACTTCGCCGGTGCAAATTCGAACGATGGAAAAACAAACCCCGCCCATTCGTATCATTGCGCCCGGCCGGTGTTTTCGCAAGGACACGCCCGATGCCACGCACTCGCCGATATTTCACCAGGTGGAAGGATTGGTGGTGGATAAAGGAATCGCTTTTTCGCATTTAAAGGGAACCTTGCTGGCATTTGCGCAGAAAATGTTTGGAGAGGATGTCAAAATTCGCTTCCGACCCAGCTTTTACCCATTTACTGAACCCAGCGCAGACTACGACTTTTCCTGTGTGATTTGCAGCGGAGAGGGTTGCCGGGTTTGCAAATATTCCGGATGGCTGGAAATTTCCGGAGCCGGTATGGTCAACCCCGCAGTGTTCGAATATGTAAATTATGACTACGAAGTTTACACAGGATTTGCCTGGGGAATGGGTGTGGAGCGCATTGCGATGATGAAATATCAAATCGACGATATTCGTCATTTTTACGAAAACGACCTGCGTTTCATAAAACAATTTTAATTTAATCGTTTATTACATTTTGCGATGAAAGTTACTTACGATTGGCTGCAACAATACACGGAAATGCAATTTAAGCCGGAAGATCTGGTCGAAAAATTGACCATGCTCGGTCTTGAAGTCGATTCCGTTGAGTACGCTTCCTGGGATTTCGACGGTATCGTCGTTGGCGAAGTATTAACAAAGGAGGTGCACCAAAAATCTGATAAATTGTGGATTTGTAAGGTTGATATTGGCAGTCGAAATTTGGAGGTAGTCTGTGGAGCGCCGAATGTGGAGGTGGGGCAACTGGTACCGGTGGCAACTGACGGCACGCGTTTGCCTTCCGGCACGGTGATACAAAGAACTCAAATAAGAGGGGTGGAATCCGAAGGCATGATTTGTTCTGAGGCCGAGCTTGGCATTTCCAGCCGTGCTGAAGGTATCATGGTCCTGGACGAATCTGCGAAAAAGGGCGCTCGATTGAACGAAGTTTTAGGCAAAGGGGAAATCATTTTCGATATCGATGTCACGCCAAACAGGCCAGACTGTTTTGGTGCGATTGGCATCGCCAGAGAGATTGCCTGCATTTCGAACGCGACTCTCAAAAAACCTGAAATCGCTTTAAAAGAGTCCGAGGCATTTGTTGAGAATTTCATCAAAATCTCAATTTTGAATCCGGAATACTGTCCGCGCTACACCGCGCGTTTTATTGGTGAAGTTACGATTAAACCTTCCCCCTGGTGGTTGACTGAAAAATTAGAAGCGGTGGGCATTCGCTCCATCAACAACGTAGTGGATGTGACGAATTTTGTGATGATGGAAACCGGCCAACCGCTGCATGCCTTTGATTATGATTTGCTGGAAGAGTGCGAAATTGTGGTGAAATCCGCACAAGCCGGGCAGAAATTCACCACGCTGGACGACAAGGTGCACACGCTCAATGAGGAGTGCTTGATGATCTGCGATGGCAAAAAAGAAATCGCGCTGGGTGGAATCATGGGCGGCTTGAATTCGGAAGTTTCTGAGAGCACCACCAATATCCTGCTGGAAAGCGCGTATTTCCAGCCGGTGAACATCCGACGAACGGCTAAGAAATTGGGAATTTCTACGGAATCTTCCCGACGATTTGAAAGAGGAACCGATCCGGAGGGCGTGGTTTATGCTTTGAATCGCGCAGTTCAACTGATTGCGGAATTGTCGGGTGGGAAAATTGCCAGAAATTATGTGGATGTCTATCCGGAAAAAATTCCAACCGTCAAACTAAATTTGCGAATTTCTCGGGTAGAAAAGCTTTTGGGCGTGGCGGTGCCGCATGCGATGATAAAAGACATATTGCAAAAGCTGGAATTCAAAGTGCAGGATTTGAACCCGGATGAAATTGAGGTGGTAGCGCCGACATTTCGGCCTGACATCCGAAGAGAGGCCGACTTGATCGAAGAAGTTGCCCGAGTTTACGGATTTGAAAATATTCCACCGGATACCTCAGCTCACATCGATCAGAAAATGGTAAAAAATGTTGCCGAGCAAAATCATCGCCAGATTCAAAATATTCTAATTTCACTTGGGTTCTCCGAGACTGTTACCTATAGCTTGGTTAATGGAAATGACGCGGCTATGTTTGCGGACACGGCAAGTGACACGAGGCTGTTCAATCCCATTAGCGAGGATTTGTCCACACTGAGAACCAGCCTTCTGCCGGGGCTACTCACGGCCATCAGATGGAATCTAAATCGGAAAAACAAGGATTTGAAGCTGTTCGAGATCGGCACCGTTTTTCAAGGTAAGGAAGGCAAATATCAAGAAACCACGCGCGTGGCGGGCGTCATGACCGGAAAAGTGGTTCGGGATTCATGGAAAAATAAGTCCTTAGTTGCAGATGCATATGACGTAAAAGGCGTGGCAGCTTGCCTGATGGAAAGATTGCACCGTCGTAATTACAAATTCACTGCGCACAAGTCCAGCTACACCACCCCAAAAGCGTTAGCGCTTGAGATGGACGGACAAGCACTGGGCGTCTTAGGAGAAGTGCATCAGGACGTATTAGAAAAATTTGAGATCGAAACGCCGGTGTACTTTTTCGATCTTGACTTCACTGCGTTGGTGCAAAAAACGGATTTTCGTGTCATTTTTTCACCGATTCCTAAATTTCCGCCGGTGACCCGCGACCTGGCCATTACGGTTAAAGACACGCTGGACGCCGAGGCAATTGCACAGGAAATTCAAAAAAATGGGGGGGCCTTTTTGCAAAATGTTGAGCTTTTCGATGTTTTTAAGGGAAGGCAAATCGAAGCAAATCACAAGAGCATTGCATTTAACCTCACTTTTTATTCATTGGAAAAAACTTTGACCGAAAATGAGATAGATTCACAAATGCAGAGAATTTTAGCTGCACTTGAAAATAAATTTTCAGCCAAGCTAAGAAATTAATAAAACCGGGAAAAGAAGGAATGCAACAATTAGACATACTCGAAACAAAGATAAATCAGACCATCAACCTCATTGAAAAACTGAAAGAAGAGAATCAAGAATTACTTAAAGTCAACGAAGAATTACGACTAAATGTTGAATCGCAGAACCAATTGATCAATGAGTTGCGCGAAGAAAATCACAACTTGAAGCAAATGCACAGTGACGCATCATTAAATAAAGAAAAAGAAGAACAAATTAAACACAAAGTAGAACAGATGTTATCTCGGCTTGACGAACTGCAGTTTAGCATGTGATTTATTAGAAGAAAAGGCAGTGCTTAATAATAAGGCATAAAAGACGGTCCAATTGGAAGTCTTTTTACCTGCAGGGATTTTATTAAACATGGATCAAGCAAGCGATATTTTAAAAATTAATATTTATGGTACCGAATATCCTATTAAAAGCGGTTCTGAAGCGGAAGCGGAGTATATTCTAAAAGTAGCTGCTTATGTGGATAAAAAAATGCGTGAAATCGATCAAAATACGCAAGCGAAATCTTCATTAAAAGTGGCCATATTAGCTGCTTTGAACATTACGGACGAACTATTTCAAGAAAGAGAAAAAAGCGAATCGTTAATCAACAAGGTAGAAGATAAAATTAAAAATTTATCGGATTCTCTAAATCCTGCTTTGGATGATGAATAGTTAGTAAAAAGTAAAAATTGATTTCCAAACCATAAATATAAAATCGCTCAGTTTCTTAAGATCTCCCTAAATTAGTCTTATTTCATAGCTCTCCTCTGTTTTCTAATAACAACTTTACTGTCAGTGTCGGCGTCCGGTCATTTTTAATGCAATGATCTTTTAATTATAAATTCAATCGCTGGAGATTGTAATGATTATTACCTGGACTATCATCATCATAATTGCCCTGGCTTCTGGATTCGCGGCAGGATGGATTACACGGCAATTTTTGGGACAAAAGAAATTAGCCAAGGCCTCGAAGTTAGCTGACGAAATCATCGCAGAAGCCAAAATAGAAAGTGAGAATCTAAAAAAGGAAAAATTATTAGAAGCCAAGGATGAAATCTTTCAGCTCAAACAAGATCTGGAACGCACCTCCAAATCCAAAATGCAGGAGATTCAGCGTCTTGAGAAACAGCTTTCGCACCGCGAGTTAAATCTGGATCGAAAGGTCGATATTTTAAATAAAAAAGACAAAGAGTTGAATTTGCTCAATCGGGATCTGCGAGCAAAAGAAGATTATATTCGCAAGCGCGAGTTGGAGCTGGAAAATCTGATACAGGAAGAGAACACACGACTGGAGCGAATATCCGGACTCACCAACGAAGAAGCCAAGAAAATTCAGATGCAAAACATGATTGAAATAGCCAAAAGAGAAACGGCTCAGGAAATCAGCGAAATCAGAGAACAAGCAAAAAAAACCGCCACAGAAGAGGCACGCGAGATTATTTTGCAGGCGCTGCAAAAGAGCTCCATCCACCATGTGGTCGATACCACCGTGTCCATTGTTAAATTAAAAGACGACGAAATGAAAGGCCGCATCATCGGGCGGGAGGGTCGAAACATTCGCGCGTTTGAAAGCGCTACGGGCATCGAGGTGCTCATCGACGATACGCCGCAAACGGTGGTGCTCTCTGGATTCGATGCGGTACGGCGGGAAGTGGCCAAAGTGGCCATGGAAAAATTGATCGAAGACGGGCGAATCCATCCCGGCCGCATTGAAGAGGTTGTAGAAAAAACCCGTGAAGAAATTAACGATAAAATCTATGAAATTGGTGAGCAAGCCGTTCACGAACTGGGCTTACACGGAATTCACCCCGAGCTGCTGCGACTCGTGGGCAAGCAATATTACCGAACTTCGTATGGCCAAAATCAGTTGCAGCATTCAAAAGAAGTGGCCGTTTTAGCCGGCGAAATGGCTTCGCTGCTGGGCCTGGATGTGCCATTGGCGCAACGCGCAGGTATTTTGCACGATATCGGCAAACTGACCGAAGAATTCAGCGATCAGCCAAATCAGGAATTGGGCCTGGAAATTGCTAAAAAATTTGGAGAAGGTGAGGTTGTTCAAAATGTCATCGCATCGCAGTCCTCGGCCAATGAAGTCAGCATCATTTCTCCGATAACGATTATCGTGCAGATCGCAGACGCTATTTCAGTCTCCCGACCGGGCGCCCAAAAGGAAATGCTCGAAAATTATATCAAACGCATGCAAACCCTGGAGCAAATCGCCACCAGATTTGCGGGCGTGGTCAATGCCTATGCGATTCAGGCTGGTAGGGAAATCCGAGTGATCGTGGAACATTCGGTAATCGACGATACCCGGGCGCAAAATTTAGCCAACGATATCGTGAAAAAGATAAACAAGGAAATGGAATTTCCAGGTCAAATCAAAGTGGCCGTAATTCGGGAATACCGCTCTGTGGATTACGCTAAATAGGGTCCATCCGTAATCGTCATTCCCG
>JBHHXN010000105.1:0-18377 GCA_046757025.1 bacterium | reverse complement strand
GCATACTTCACCATCTCAAAAAAGTCTGGATTGAGAAAAGGCTCGCCGAAATTCCAGAAATCGATTTTGGTGGCGTAACCGGCCAAGTCGTCGATGACCTCTTTAAACGTGTGCTTTTCCATGTGGCCGGTGTTGCGATGTAAATGCGCTGGCACCGGACAAAGCGGGCATTTCAAATTGCACAAACTGGTGGATTCGATCATGAATTTTTTAGAGTAAAGTCCGGCTTCGTTTTCAGCAAGACTCATGGTACGTAAGCCCTTTTCGGCTTGCACTTCTTGTTTTAAAACTTCCATAATAACCGCTCCTTCTATGTCTAGGGGTTCTTTACCGTGTTAATTATTTTGATGATTTTTAATCCTGTCAGGGTCAAAACCCTGACAGGGTTAAACACTCAATTCAAATATTGCCGCGCCAGGTTAAGATAGAATTCGATTTCTTCAATTGGGTTGCCCTGCAGTTGCCGCAGAACTTTGAAAGCTCTTCGGCTTATCAGAGCCATGGCGATCTGGCCGTTCAGGGCCGACTCGGAAATTTCCCCGGGTGCGAACTTTTTGTAAGTACTAATAAACAGTCCTACCACCAGCCGAATCTCCGCCGCTGAAAAATATCTGCGTGCACTCAAATGATACAGGCCGGCCACAAAGTGCGCTAAATCGTGCAGTGGGTCGCCCACACTCACCGAGTCAAAGTCGATAAAAACAGGTTTTTCAAAATCGAACAGAATTTGCGAGTAATTGAAATCGCCGTGAATGGGCGTCTGCTGCGCCGGCGGCCAGGTCGGAAGCAGCTCGTGCAAACGCTGCAGCAACGCCTCCGCGGGTGTCTGAAAATCCGGATGAAATTGCCAGAGCATTTGCGCGCGTTCGGTAGTTTTGCGCAGGCTGTCCTCTTGCGTGAATGGCGGCAGCGGGTTCAGCCGGCTCTGATGAAACGCCGCCAGCGCGATGGCCGTTAAATGACAGGCGTACTCCAGGCCTTTTTCACGCGCAAACCGTAGGAAGCTCCAGCCGTCCTGCCAGCGCAGAAACAGCAGCCGCCCGTCCTGTTTGCAAGTCAGGGGCTCGGCCACACTAAATGCTGAGGATGGCGAGCGGGTTTGCTGGTAGAGCTGACGCATAACGGAGTAGATTGGGGAGCCGCTGCCGCGGAAATAAATTTTGCAGAACACCTGCTCGGAATTATCCAAACTCACCGCCAGACAGCCGTGGCGCCGGGGGACGTATTTCAGCAGCCGGGTGGTGACGCACTGGCTGCCGGCGCCCAAATTCGCCAGCGTTTTTTGTACGACCGCCGGGGGCGACGCCGCAAGCAGACACCCTAGCTCGGGCTCGGCCGGAAACGGCCAGACTTCGATGCCGGAGCCGCGCTTATCCGAAGCGGGCTGTAGTGAAATATCTGCAGTTTCGCTGACAAGGGTTTTCGAGGTTTGGATGCAACTGTGCCAGATCTGCGGTTCAGAAATCTCGGCAAAATCTAGTTGGTAAGTGACCAGACAGCGCCGTCCGGGTTTGTAGCGTTTGTCCACGATCTTGCAGCCGGTAAGTTTACGTCGGCTGCCATTTAATTGACTGTCCAGGTGATTCTGAAAAAATGCACGCATCCAGCTTTCATCCAGCACGGTTTGCAGCAGCGGTAACTTTGAGTCGATGGTGGTATGTGTTTGATTATCCATATTGAATTAGCTCATTCTATTTTAGTAGCTTCCTCGATTTTTTACATGGTCCGGTACTCGACACCCCCCTTTGTCCTCCCTCAAGGGGGGAAATCGATCCAGCTTGAAATTTCGACTACACATTGTTCCAAAATTCAATCCTCTATTCTCTATCTTCCATTCTCAATCTTCCTTCTTTTCCTACGCGACTCTTAAATTCAAGAACTTCTCCGGCTCCGTGATTTCGATGAGCCGACCGTTTTCCAGGTAGTAAACTCGGTCCATCTTAATAGCCAACTGGGGTTGGTGGGAAACGAGTATCGTAGTCCTATCTTGGGTCAATTGAGTGAACTCATCCCAGAGCGCTGATTCAGTCACTGCATCCAACCCCGTAGTTGGCTCATCTAAAATAATGATTCTTGAATTCCGTAAAATAGCACGGGCAACCGCCAGTCTCTGCCGCTGTCCGCCGGAGAGCGTAGAGCCGCGCTCGCCGACGATGGTGTCGTAACCCGCCGGCAGCGTCACAATAAAATCGTGAATGCGTGCCTGGCGGGCAGCGGCCACAATTTCCTCAAAAGAAGCGTCTAGCCGACCGTAAGCGATGTTCTCTCGGATGGTGGTTCTGAACAACAAGGTATCCTGCAGCACAAAACTCATCTGCTCGCGAATGGACTCCGGGTTGAAGCGCTGAATATCCTGGCCATCGATAAAGATTTTACCGGCGCTGGGTTCGTACAGTTGTGCCAGCAGACTCAACAGGGTCGATTTGCCGGAGCCAGTGGGACCGATGAGCGCGATTTTTTCACCGGCGCGAATTTTTAAATCGACATTCTTTAACACCGGCCCATTTTCGCCGTAAGTAAAATTCACGTTCTGAAATTCGATGTCACCGCGAAAAGCCGGTGCGGTGCCAAAGCGCGACTCGTTCAGCCACGATGGCATTTGTAAAAGCTCGGTGATTTTCTCCCAGCGCACGTGTCCGTGCATCAGTCGGCGGAGCTGCCTGGAGAGATCTTTCAGCGGCCGATAAAACGCTTTCAAATAAGAAAGAAAAACCCACAAATCGCCGGGCGTCAGCACCCCGGCCTGCACCCGCAGAATACCGAAACAAACCACGATGACCACCCCCACCGCGGTGACGCTCTGCACCACCGGCATGAACTTGGCTTCCACGCTGGTGGCCGCCAGCGAGGCCTGTAAATTGGCTGAATTTTCAGTCTGAAAAACCTCATCCGAGTAACGCTCGCGGTTGTAAGCTTTGACAATTTCGATGGCGGAGATGGTCTCCTGAGCGATGGAGGCCAGGTTGCCTTCCCGATGCCGCTGCGTGCGGGAAGCCTTTTTGATTTTTCGAGTGAAATGAACGGCTATCAGAAAAAGCAGCGGAGCCAGAACCAGCGCCACCAACATCATTTGCCAGTCCATCCACATCATGACCGTCGCCATGCCCAGAATCTGCAGGAGACCTTTCACCACCGCCGAAATGCTTTCCGAAAAGATGGTCTCCAGATAGAGGGTGTCGCCGGTGATGCGGTTGACCAACTCGCCGCTGCGGTGGCTGTTGTGAAACGACAAGCTTAGACGCTGGATGTGTGCAAACAACCGAAACCGCAATCGGCTGATAATTTCGCCGCCGGTTTTCTTCTGCAAATAGGTGTCGAAGTAGCGAATGAGGCCGTCGGACAAAGCCAGCAGCAAAATGAAACCGGCGATGAACGCGAGAAAATAGGTCACGGATTCGGTGACAGCTTCTGGCAAAAACCGACCGCGCGCACCGTGGTTTGCGTTGCCGGTGGTCAAATAATCGATGACAAATTTCAGCGGCCAGGGTTTGAGCAGCTCGGTAGCGATGCCCGCCAGCGTCAAAATGAATATCAGTGCGAAAGCCCGGCGGTGCGGTTTCAAATTCTCCAGGAAAAAGGCCAAACTGCTTTTTCGCCTATTCTCAAACATGGTCAAATCCTTTAGCCAAAATTTCTTCACAAAGCTGCAACATGACGTGGGCGCGCTCAAGCCAGCCGGCTTTTACCGGGCGCAGCAGACACTGAAAATAGGCACACCACAAACAGCTCAGAGCACAGTAAGTGGACACGCTTTCGCGCACGTCATCGGTACAACCTCGCAGGTAGGTTTCCAGGAAGGCTTCGATGCTGGTCTGCAAAGCCTGCGAATCGGCGTACACTTTCAGCGACAGCAGTTTGAGCTGCGCATAAAACGAGCCCACATCGATGGCCGGATTGCCCATGAAACAATTTTCAAAATCCAGCAGCCCCAAACGCTCGCTGTCCACTAACAGGTTGGCCACATGGAAATCGCCGTGCACCAAACCCTGCAGCAGCGGCGCACAAGTTAGACGGCTCCCCAAAATCGCCACCAGTCGACGAATGCGCCCGGCTTCTTTTGGCCAGGCCCGGGCAAATTCTTCCCCCCACGTGTTCAGCTCACGCAGCTCATCCGACCGCCCTTTGACTTCATCCAGCAGCACCGGTGTCTGCTGGAATTCCAACAGACCGCGGGCAATCTCCTGACACAGTTGACCGAAACCGGCGGACTCGGTCAGAAGCGACAGATGCCGGCCGGGCAGATGGCTGAGTAGCATCAGTCGCAGCTCTGGAACCAAACCCAGAGGCCGGGGAATCTCAAACACACTTGAGTGCCATGCGCCGTGGATTTTCTGCAGGTTTTCAAACACCCGCTCAGCTTTGCGAAAAACTTTGCCGTAAACAAATTCAGTCGTTAGCTCACTTTGATTGGGAGCGTGCAACTGGAGCTGATATTGAATCAGACACTTGCGCTGCGGTTTGTATTGCACCACTTTCACGCTTACCGCCGAGATGGCTTGAGCATCTCGTTCGGTTCCCAAAACCTGAGTCAGAATTTTCCGCATGACTTCCGCATCCGTGGCGGGAACCAGAAACGGCAGCCGCCAGTCGGCTGGGAAAAACTGAAACAACATGCTCAGCTCCGCAGAGTAAATGGCGGGCTGCCGAAATCGCTGCAAACGGGTCTGATATTTGTGCTCGCTAAAGAGCCGGTTGATTTTTGCTTCATATTTTAGGCCGTCCGCAAGCGGCAAGCTGCGGCCAAAAAAATAGTGCTGCTCGTCCTCAGACTCGGCCTGGTACAGTAAGCGCAGTCCTTCCTGAGGATGGATTTTTATCCAGACCAGTTTCAGGGATGCTAATCGCGATTCGGACACCATTTGCTGTTGCAGGGACGCCTGCACAGCCGCCATTTCTGGCGCCAACGTGCTGATGCGGGAATCCGTCTTTTGCGGAACCAGCCGTCTGGAATCGGGCGCGCCGGGCGCTTGGCCGGGTTTATTTAAATTGTGCAAAGTGTTCATCTGCAATTTTCTTCAAATAAGTTCTTCAACTGGGTGACGTTGTTGGTTAAATTGAAATTTTCATTGACCAGCTTCTTTGCGGCTGTAATGAAATGACGATACGCTTGCTGATTTGTCAAGACTTCTTTCATCGCCGCTGCCAGCGCTTGCGGATTTTGGGGCGGCACCAGAATGCCGTTTTTAAACGGTACCACCACTTCCGAAATGCCGGATACATCGGTGGCGACCACCGGCAGTCCCATGGCCATGGCTTCCAGCAAAACGTTGGGAATGCCGTCCCGATCGCCATTGCGTGTAATTTGGCAAGGAAGCGCAAACACCTTCGCCTGCGGGTATTTTTTAACCAGCTTTTCCTGCGGGATGAATTTTAAAATTTGAACCTGTTCTTTGAGATCGAATTCCAGCAGCAGCCGGCTGAGTCTTTCCGCCATGGGTCCTTCTCCGATGATCTCGCATCGAAATAGCAGCCGTTCTTTGCGCAGAATCTGGCAGGCCTCGAGCAAAACATCGAAGCCTTTTTTCTCCACCAGACGTCCCACGCTTAAAATCAGGGGCGGGGCGCCTATTCCAGCAGCCGGCAGACGTTCCTTGGCTCGCCTCACGTTGCTGTTGGAAAAAATGCCGTCATCCAGCCCGTGATACACGGTATGAATGGGCGTACCATTTCGGGAAAGGTTTTGCAGGTAGCGCCGATTGTATTTCGTGCAGGTCACCACAAACTTTGCGGTGTGGATTTTATCTCGCAGGACCGTTTGTGGCGACAGGAAAATATCCTTGGCATGCGCAGTAAAGCTGTACGGAATGCCGGTAAGCGCGTGCACAAACCGGGCAACCGTGGCCGGATCGTTAGCGAAATGCGCGTGTAAATGCTCCACACCTTTTTCCTTTAGAAACTTTGCCACCACGCCAGCCGCCAAAAAGCGCTTTTTCGCTTTTAAATTTTTCATGTCTGCGCATATCCGCCAGGCCCGGCGGTAGCGCTGCGGATCCTGACGGTAAAGCTGGTAATTGGCTTTCAGCACCGGCCACATGGATTTCAAGTTGAGCAGAAACAGCACCGGCAGCAGCGCGATGGGCTCCGGCACATAAAACACCGGCGACTTGACCCGGATCGCATTTTCCTGGCGGAAAGATTCGTTCGGTCGTTTTAGCGAAATGAGCTGCAAAACTACTCCTTGCCGTTCCAGCTCTAAAATCTCATTTAGAATAAAAGTCTCGGCAAAGCGGGGAAACATTTTCAGCAAATAGGCGATTTTCTTTTTGGCTTTCATGAGAACAGCAGCTCCTTTAGCGTTCGCACATTTTTGTGCAATTCAAAATGGTTCCTGATCAGACGGCGTCCGGCCTGCCCCATTTGTCTGGCGCGGGTGGGGCTGGAAAAAAGGTCTTCGATGGCGCGGGCGATTTCAGCAGGTTGGTTTGGCTGCACCAGCAAGCCGGTTTCTCCATCCTGCACCGCTTCCGGAATGCCGGAAATGCACGTGGAAACCACCGGCAATTCCATGGCCATGGCTTCGAGAATGACGTTGGGCACACCATCGCGATCGCCGTCCTCCGTGATGCAGCACGGTAGCACGAAAACGTCGGCGCGCTGATAAAGCTCGATCAGCTCCGCCGGCGTTTTCACCCCCAACAATTGCACGCAATCGTGCAAGCCAGACTGGTCGATCAATCTATGCAGAAAACCGCGCAGGGGTCCGTCGCCGGCGATCTGGCAGGTAAAATTTCGTTTGCGAGATTTTAACTGTGCGCAGGCCGCGATCAGATCGGCAAAACCTTTTTTCTCGATTAAACGTCCCACAGAAAGAACGAGAAGCTTGTGGGCCTGTGAAAACGACCGCCGCTTGAATTTCGCCAGATCGATACCGTGGTAAATCGGGTAGATGGGCGTGCCGTTGTCTGAAACTTGCTGGCAGTATGTCTGGTTGTATTGCGTGCAGGTCACCACAAATTGCGCCTGGTGAATTTTCCGTTTCAGCCATTTTTTCGAGTAGCAGTAGATATCTTTGGCGTGCGCGGTAAAGCTGAAAGGGCACGGCAGGAGCTGTGAAATCCAGTAGGCCATGGTGGCCGGGTCGTGCGCGAAATGCGCGTGCACGCGCTTGATGTGCTTTTTCTGCATCCGAACGGACAGCCAATTCCAGCGTAAAAAACTCAGGAAAGTTGAAAAAAAGCGCTCCTTTTTCCCGGTCAGGAGAAATCGTGCCGATACCTGCAGGTATTTACCCGGCCTTTGAAAAAATAAAAATCCCATGGCCCACAGCGCCTCTTTCAAAAAACAGCGCGTAATAACCTCGGGCACATACACCACCGGAGATTTTAAACGCGCAAGCTCCTTTTCAGGAGACGGATTTGCGCCCTGCTTGAGCGAGAAAATCGTCAGCGCCACGCCCAGTCGCTGCAATTCCAGCACCTCATTCAAGATAAAGGTCTCAGAGAGGCGCGGGAAGCCGCTGAGTAGATAGCCCAATCCGCGGTATTTTAGAGTGTTTTCATTCATGGTTTTTTCAGCTAACATTCTTGAACCATTTCCGCAATGCGCTGCAGTCCATTGAGATCGATTTTGTTTTGTACGTTGGCAATCAGATCGTCCTGAGCCGCGGTGCGTTCGATGGATTGCATGAGCAACGCAGGAGTCAGCTCATCTGGGTGAATCATATTGACCAAACCCAGTTCGGACAATCGTTTGGCGCGGATGTACTGCTCCTTGACCGGCTCGATGCGCGGAATGATCACGGCTTTTTTGCGGAAGGAGAGCACTTCACAGGATGAATTGTAGCCGCCCATGGACACCACCACGTCGGCGGCCAGCAGCATGTTTTCAATTTCATCGGAAAATTCCTGGAATCTCACCGGCAGGCCGTTGCTGCAGAACTGCTGAATTTTCTGGCGGTGTGCTTTGGGCATTTCGGGACCGCCGATCAGCAGGCTGTCAAAATGGCGATTTGTACCATTCGATTTCACCCCTTGAATATAATTTTGTAGAATGGAAACGCCGTCCCCGCCGCCGCCGACCATCACCAGTGAAAACAGCCCGCCGTTCAGTCCCAGCTCCGTCCGCACTTTTAATCTATCTGATGATCCCTGAGATTTACCGAGGTAGCCGGTAAAAACCGCTTTTTCTGCCACCGATTTTGGGAACTGGTATTCTTTGATGGTGTCAAAAATATCCCGGGCGCCATAAATCCACACCTGGTCGTAAAAGTCGCGAATGACATCAAAATAGCCCTGATTTTGCCAGATGGGAATCGTCGTGGCCGGATCGTCCAGAATGTCCCGTAAACCCAGAACGATTTTGGTGTCGGGCAGATAAACTTTGATGTATCGCAGTGCGGTCATAAACTCCTGTTTGATACCCAGCGGCTTTTTGTCCACCACAACCAGATTGGGGTTAAAGCTTTTGATGGCCGAAAGAATCAAATCCGATCGGAAGGCCATGAGCTCTTTTAAACTCATGTTCCAGTACTTGGGCGTGAAGGTTTCGCACTCGTTGCGAGTTAAACAGGGCAGCTTGATGTAATCGACTTTTTCTGGAATTCTCAAAGCGTGGATCACCGGGGAGCCTGTGAGAATCAAAATCGAAATGTCCGAAATGGACTTCGTGAGTTTTTCACAAATCGCCAGAGTGCGACGGATATTCCCCATTCCGTATGCATCGTGTGAATAAAAGAGAATTCTATTTTTGCACATCTTAGATACCTTTTTATTTAGTAAAAAATGAGTCATATTTGAAAAAGGTGAGGGATGTCAACGATGGTTTTCAGATAGTCCGAAATCGATATTTCAATCTGTTTTGGCTAAGGAAACTCCAAGAAGGTCACGGATTCATATCAATTGCGAATAGACCAGGAATCGGACATCCCTCATCAAAACCCCTCTCAGGAAATTGAGCAAATTTGCGCCTTTTTCATTTTGTTGTTACCTTTTGTTGATTTTTCGTTTTGAATTTTTTACATTAAAAAAGCCTTGTTCTGTGAGCGACCCGCAAGCACAAATACTCCGCAGGCTGGCTCGCTCCTTTTCGGTTCTTTACCGAAATGACCCGGTCAAGGTTATATCAAGCGATTGGTGATCGTTTTCCAGGCGGCCCAATCGTTTGTTTTTTTTAAGCGAAACTGTTTCTTTTCAGTTAAAGCTCGGCCAGTTCTTTTCTAACTTTGATGATCTCCTTTTCGGCGTTAAGCTGAGAGAATAAATCCAGAGCCAGTTGTAAATGCTTGCGAGCGGACTTCTCTTTTCCTTTGAGCTTCCACATGCGGCCGTATTCAAATTGACATTCGGCTTCGCACAGCGCGTTTTTAAATTTGCGGGTGATGCCGATACTTTTTTCGAAGTGGGATTTAGCCGCAGCCCAGTCGCGATTTTCACTTAAAATAACGCCAAACCATTTGTACACATCGGCTTCTCCCAGGCGGTCTTCCAAATTCAAAAAGGTTTGCAGCGCTTGCTGGCACAACACCTCGGCTAACCTGAAATCCCCGATATGTGTGTACAATTCTACGCGATTCAGTTTCACCGTGGCCTGCAGGCGCACATCGCCAATTTCTTTGGCTAACTGATAACTGCGCTCGTACTGAGCGCCGGCTTCGGCCCAGCGTTCGGCATCGGTGTAGGTCATGGCCATATTGTGGCAGGTCTCAGCCAGCCCGCGGTGATCGCCAATTTTCTCAAACCGAGGCAGGCTTTCGGAATAGTGAGCCAAAGCTTGCTCCCATAAACCCATGACATTGGCCACGGCGCCTAAATTGTTGTTCATCTGTGCTATCAATCGTGCGTCGTTCATTTTTTCAGCCAGCTCTAAGGCTTTTTCCCAAAAGATTTTGGCGTTGTTTAAACTCGCCTGTTCAAAATAATAACAGGCGATGCCGTTGTAGGCGTTGGCTTCGTTTTTTTCATCGCCACATTCCCTGGACAATTTCAGGCTTTCTTCATAGGATTTGAACGCGTCTGTCCAGTTGTTCTGCATCAAATGAATGTGGCCAATCCAGCGGTACGCTTCCGCCTTGCAGGCCTGAAAATCGTCGGAATCACTGAGCTTGACCACCCTCTCGTACGCGGTCAGGGCTTTTTGCCAGGCTCCGAATATTTCATAACTGTGCCCTTTCCAGAGATGAAGCTTAATTTGTTCTACTTGGCTTAATTCGGGATAGCACGAATCCAAAAACTTTTTGGTGGCTTGGTCCAAAAATCGTAAGCGCTGTTCGTGCTCGGTTTCCCGAAACATCTGCTGCACCAGCTCCTGCAGCTCGGTTAAAGAATCGAGCAGCTTTAATCGGCGGCTTTTTACCGACGTCAGCCAGTTTTGAAACCGCTCCGATTTACGCTCTGATTGTTGTTTTGTTTTTCCTGCCAACCTCGTTCCTACAATTTGATAACTGTTGGAAAGTTACTTATTAACTTTAATTTAAAAAAGAGACCACAGCCAGTGTTTTATCGATTTGATCTTCTCGTCGATCTTCGCGCGCCCTTGGAAATAGCATAGCGCGAAAAATGATTGGCGCTGCCAAGAACTTCATTCAAAACCGTATCGACGATGGTGAAAACCTCATCCCATTGTTGAGTGTCTGGATTCCAGACTACCACGACGAAATTTTCCTGCGGCAAGCCGTTTTTGAACGTGTGATCATAATTGAAAATCACTTTCACTGGTTTGTTAAATACGGTACCGTCCGGGCCCAATTCAAACATCAGGGTATCTGAAACCGGCATGGAAAAAGTCAGCTCGACGGTTTCATTGAGTGCGCCCGCCGGCACTTCAATTCGGTGCTCCGCGTGAATAAGAACGCCGCCTGCTGGCCCGATTACCGCTTTGCTGACGCCATTTTCATTTTCTTCTCGATCTCGTACCAACAATAAATCCGAAGCCGGGTTCGGATCTGAATTGTCGCCGCTGCCCGGACCCTTTTTCTGTAATACTTTGAAATGATCTTCCAGAGGATTGGAAGCCTCGAACGGCTGCGGTGAATTACACGCAGCTAAATAAAAGAGAGATATCAACAAAAAGCTAAATACTGCGAGTACCTGCACTTTACCGCGATGGATTTTATTTGAATTAAACATTAAGACCTCCTTTGGCTTAATTGGGTTAATTTATCCTTAGCATGCACCGCCTTAACGCAAAGGGTGTGCCATTCATTATTCAATGTCCTTAGGTTGTTGTTTTTATAGTAGATATGTTTTTTGAGAACCCCTTTCTTGATTCAGAGCAAATCTGGAAAGGGTAACGTTTCGTTACTTGCGAAAAGTTGCCATTCTAAAAAGAGTAATGAAATGTTACTATCAGATTTTGTCAAAATGATTTGGTAAAAAGATCGGTTTCAGAGAAAAGTGGAAAGGAAGGTAAAACCGGGTTGAAAATCAATTATTCGGTTCAATCTGGTATTTTTTAATTTTTCGATCCAGTCGCGGTCTGGAAATTTGCAGTATCTGGCAGGTCTTGCGTTTGTTCCAGTGCATTTTTTCCAGCACCGATTGGATAAGAAATTTTTCTCCATCATTCAGGCTGATGCCTTCTTTGGGAATGTCGATTTTAAGGTCAGTCGAAGCTGCTTTTTCGGTGAGAATCATCGGTGTGTCCGATTCGATGGCGTCTTCAACAAAAGCGTGCGTTACGGCTTCGCCTTCGTGGAGTAAAACGATGCGCTCGATGGTGTGCTGCAGCTCACGCACATTTCCCGGCCAGGCGTAGGTTCTGAGCAGCGTTTCCGCCTCGGGAGTAAATTTGCGGAAGCTGCTTTCATACTCGTCGCCAAAGTGTTGCAAAAAGTGTTTGGCCAACAAAATGATATCGTCTCCGCGCTCTTTGAGTCCGGGCAGGTGAATGGAAACCACATTTAAACGGTAGTAAAGGTCGTTTCTAAAATGCCCCTCCTGAATAGCGGCTTTCAAATCGCGATTGGTGGCGGCGATGATGCGCGTGTTGATCTGGATATCCTGGGTGCCGCCCAGACGCCGAATCTTTTTTTCTTCCAGCGCTTTGAGCAGCTTCATTTGAATGGCAGGGCTGATCTCGCCGATTTCATCTAAAAACAGGGTGCCGTTTTGTGCCAATTCAAACAAACCCTTCTTACGGGTTTTGGCGTCGGTAAAGGCGCCTTTTTCATAACCGAACAGCTCCGACTCCAGCAAATTCTCCGGCAGGGCGTTGCAGTTGATCTCCACAAAGGGTTGGAATTGCTCGAAACTGTTATAGTGAATGGCGCGGGCGATGAGCTCTTTGCCGGTACCTGTTTCCCCGCGCAGTAGAACGGTCACCCACTTCCGTCGAATGATCTTCGAAACCACTTCAAAAACATGTTGCATTTCCGGGCTCTCGCCGACGATGTTGCTGAAATCGTATTTTTGCTTTTGTTTGCGGTGAAGTCCCTCGCCTTCATCCAGCTCTTGCCACTGCTGTTTAGTTTTTTCCAGTTCCCGCAAAATTCTATGGGGTCCCTCCTGGGTGTTGATGACTTCGTGCACTCCCATTTTAATGGCCTGAACCACCACAGGTAAACGACTTTTTTGGGTTACGCCGATGACTTTTAAAGGAGGGCAACTTTCCAGCAGGTGAGTGACACACGCTAGCGGTTGGCCGGCTTTTTCATCCAGATCGACGATGGCAAGATGGGGCTGTTCGCGCTCCGCCCACGCCACCGCTTCCTCGCTGTGGTGCGTGGATTTCACGACATTCTCTGCGCCATCCTGAAAACCGTCCATCAGGCTGAAGAAGTCGGTTCCCCCAAAAAATAACACCTTAAAAACCAATCTCTGTTCTCAATTTGATAAATTTTATTTTGTTCAAAAGTAAAGAATCCTGGATGTTTCTGCTCAGGGAAGATCATTTTTTTATGACCATTTGTGACTTTCTCTGATCCGCAGGGATCCACCAATGTGTGACGCTGCTTAAAAATCCGCGCACATCCATCTTCACGCCTTGAATACGTTTGTTGAAACCAGTTAGTTGATCCGGGATGAATAAAAAAGTGTAAGGTGCGTCCTGCACGATGATTTTTTGGAATTCGTACCAGACAGGCAGAGCCGCCTCACGCACAGAATTCAGACGCCCCTGCTCTAAAAGCCAATCCACTCTGGGATTCCGGTACGAGACAAAATTATAACCCGATTCCACCGCGTTTGAATGCCAGAGGTCTGTTGGGTTGACGGTGAAATCCGCATCCCAGCCCATGATGACCGCATCAAAGTCTCGCTGCCCGAATACCCGCTCCAGGAACAAGTTCCACTCCAAGGCTTCGATGTGCGCTTTCACCCCGATTTGCCGCCACTGCGCCTGCAGCATCACTGCGGTATCCTTGCGAATTTGGCTGCCGGCGTTGGTGCGGATAGTGAATTCAAGCTTCTGGCCGGCTTTGTCTAAAATGCCGTCGCCGTCGGAATCCGTCCATCCCGCCTGTTTGAGCAGCGCCTGCGCCTTTTGTGGATCGTAATCCACCGCCGGCAAATTTTCATCAAAAGCCCAGACAAACGGCAGCAGGGGCCCTCGCGCCGGCTGTGCAAATCCTTCCAGCAAAGTAGCGATGATTTCCTGTTTGTTCACCGCGTGCGTCAAAGCCCGGCGTACGGTTTGGTCAAACAACGACCGCGTCAGATTCCAGCCCACAAAGGTGAAACCGCGGCCATCAAATCGCACAGACTGCAGCGCGGTTTGCGACTGCACCCGTTTGAAACTTGACGGCGTTAACGACGGCACCAGATCCAGCTCGCCAATCATCAGATTGGTTAACAGCACGTTCTCATCCGGCATAATTTGAAAAACCACCCGGTCTAAAAACGGCCGGCCAAAAGCATGGCGGTCATTCGCTTCAAAAATGAGCTGTTCATTTGCCCGCCACTCAGTCAATTTAAATGGCCCGTTGCCAACGGGCTGACGGTTAAACTTGGATTTGACCAATTCCTCAGGGGGAATGTGCCCTAAAATATGCCGGGGCAAAATGGGAATTTGGGTGTCGCTCAGCGCGTCCGGATAGGGCTTTTTAAAATGAAACCGCACGCTGAAACGGTCCACCGCTTCCACCCGTTCGGTCAAATCAAAGCGGCTGCTGGCGGGATAAGCCACTTTGGGGTTGGTGGCCAATTGATACGTAAACAGCACATCTTCAGCGGTAGTGGACGTACCGTCCGTCCAGAAAACGTCCTGCCGCAATTGGTAAGTCAGCACGGTGTCGCCGGGTGAAAATGTCCACGATTGCGCCAAATACGGCGCGAATTGTAACTTTTCATCCAGTCGTGTAAGCGTCATGAACAGCATGTTCTGGATGACTTGCAGAGCGTCCGAGTCCGAAGCGTTGAGCTCGTTCAGGGAATCGAAGTCGCCTTTCATCCCGATTAAAACCGTGCCACCATACTTTGCCTGGCCCTGTTGAGTAAAGCCATGCTGCGGCGTTAAAATCAACAACAAAAAAATTAAATTGACTGTTATCGAAATGAGATCAGACCATCTCGGGCAGCGCGGATATTTTTTCATATTGTTTACCTCTTATTAAACATTTCAGGTACCGGTCTTTTTTGATTTCGAAATTCTCGGGTATGTTATGGCTGCACTGTTCTTCTGCTATGTCGCAGCGCGGATGGAACGGACATCCCGAAGGCAAATTCATCAAATCGGGAACGGCCCCACGCAGGAGGTGGAAATCCCGGTTGGGTGCTTTTCTGTTAAAATCGATATTTGGAATGGCGCGTAACAACGCCTGTGTGTAAGGATGCAGCGGCTCGGTGAACAAATCCGCAACGGGCGCCTGTTCCACAATTTTACCGGCGTACATCACCGCCACCTGATCGGCCATGCGTGCAACGATACCCAAATCATGAGTTATCAAAAGCAGTGCCAGTTGAAATTCATCCTTCAGCTCTTTCAGCAGGGATAAAATCTGGCTTTGAATGGAAACATCCAGAGCGGTGGTGGGTTCGTCGGCGATGACCAGCGCCGGGCGGCACGCCAGGGCCATGGCGATGAGCACCCGTTGACGCATGCCGCCGCTCAACTGGTGCGGATAAGCGCGGTAATTTTGCTGCACGTTCGGCAGTTTTACACGCTCCATCAAGGCCAGTGCAGCGTGTCTGGCTGGTTTGTTTTTCATGGAAAAGTGGTGTCGAAAGACTTCCGCAATTTGCTCGCCCACGCGCATCACTGGATTGAGTGCCGACAGCGGATCCTGCAAAATTAGTCCCATCTGTCTGCCGCGCACGGCGGTCATTTCTTTTTCGGACAGGGTTAAAAGGTTTCGGCCCTTAAACTCGATGGCGCCTCCTACTATTTTACCCGGAGACGGTACCAACCTGAATATGGAAAGCGCGGTGATGGTTTTCCCACTGCCCGACTCGCCCACCAGCGCCAGTGTCTGGCCGCAAGTAATTTCCAGATCAATCCCATCCACGGCTTTCAGAATGCCATCTTTTTTATAAAAATACGTTTTAAGAGACCTCAGACAAAGAAGGGAATTCATTTACATCCTTTTAATTACTTAGTTAACAAATGGTTGTCTGGTTACATTCCCTGTTTTCTTTTTGAAAAACAATCCCTCGGTTGAGTCATTTTTATTTGTTTTCCTGTGATTCTTTTTACTTTTAGACTTGTACGGCTAATTTTTCAGCAGCCGCAAACCTTCGCTGATTTGATTAACACTCAGAGTGGTTAGTACGATAGCCGTTCCCGGAAAAGCCGCCAGCCACCATGCAGAAGCTAAAACCGACCGGCCGTCGCTGATGATGGCGCCCCAGCTTGCCACAGGGGGCTGCACGCCCAATCCCAAAAAACTCAACGCCGATTCGATCAAAATGATGTCCGCTACCCGGATCACCGAAATCGTCAGCACGGTGGGCATGACATTGGGAATCAGATGACGTCCTATGATTTTCATATTGTTCAAACCCACGGCACGCGCTTTTAAAATAAACGGCCGCTGCTTCATGGAGTGCACTTCTGCGCGCACCAGCCGTGCCACGTCCATCCAACTGGTCAGGGTGAGCACCGCGATCAACCAGAAAAGTCCGCTGCCAAATAACGCCATGCAGGTTACGGCTAAAAACACCATTGGAAAAGCCAGCAGCATATCCACCAGCCGCATGAGTATTTGATCCCAGAACTTACCCAGATACCCGGAAAGCGCGCCGTAACCGGTTCCAAACAACGCGGCAAAAAACACCACCGAGATGGCGATGAACAGAGACACGCGTCCGCCGTACACCACGCGGGAAAAGACATCCCGGCCAAATTGATCCGTGCCAAACCAGTGCTGCCAGGATGGCGGCGAAAAGCGATTGCTTGACGGCGACAATTGCGCAATGGGATCGTGCTTGACAATCCACGGCGCCACCAGCGAAGAAACCGCTATCAAACCTAAAATGAATAAGCTGACAACCAGACGGTAATTTTTTATGATCACATTCTGCATAAAATCAATTTAGTTGTATTCGCGGATCCGCCCATTGATAAAACAAATCCGAAAGTAGATTTCCGAAAATCACCATGGCAGCCGCGATGAAATTCACCGCCATGATCAAAGGATAATCTCTGGCAAAAATGGCTTCGTACGCCACGCGACCCATGCCGGGCCAGGCAAAAATCACTTCGATGATAAACGCGCCGCTCAGCAAAAATGGCAGGTAAAGGCCCAGCAAGGTGACGACGGGCAGCAGCGCGTTTTTAAAAGCGTGCTGCAGGTAAACTCGCGGTTTTGACAAACCCTTTGCCAGCGCCATGCGGATGTAATTTTGATTTAAGATTTCCAGCACATTTGCGCGAACGTAGCGCGATGTGGCCGCGGCGCCAGTCAATCCGAGAACCGCTGCCGGCAAAATCAAATGCCGAATTCGATCCATGATTTGACCCCCGAAACTCGTGTCAGCAGCAAAAAACGAGCGCATGCCAGCCGCCGGTAGCCACTGCAATTTCAAGCTGAACACAAAGATGACCAGCAGGGACAAACAGAATGCCGGAACCGAGTAAAGCGTGAGTGAGAGAAAGTCCAGAAATTTGCCCGACCAGCGCTCCGAAAAAATACCCGCAATGAGACCCGTTAGGCTTCCTAAAATCATATTGAGTAGTAGCGCCAGACTGGCAAGCTGCAGGGTGGCGGGAATGGCTTCCTTTAATATTTCCACCACAGGTCGATGTTTGGACCAGGAGACGCCTAAATCGCCCGTCAGCGCCCGGGTGCTCCAAATTTTCAACTGCGCGTACCACGGCAGATGCAACTGCATTTGCTGGCGCAGAGCCTCCAGATTTTGCTGTTTCGTATTTGCCCCAAAATATAGATTGCTGGAATCGCCGGGCGTGAATTGAAACAAAAAAAAATTCAGCAGGCAAATTCCCACCAAAAGCAGGAAAGCATGCAGCAATCTATGTAAAAAGAATGGCATTCCACTTCGTGTTTAATTAAAAAATGAAAATATCAATTGGGGGGGATGTATGATAAATTGAACGACTTGCCGCCTTCCTTGCGGCGAGAACGAATTAAACGACAAGGTTGAAAAACAGACGATGTTAATTCAACTGTATGCTTAAAATCACACTTTTCGTGTGAATGTTACTTTTTTGATTTTTAATACACCCCTTCGACCATCATTGCTCCGATACAGCCAAACCTTCTGATGATCGAAAAATTCCGCGGACGTGAATCCTTCACGTGCTTCGGTTTTTCTTGTTGAATGCTCTCCGTCAACTCAAAAATTTATTGAAATATCGCAAACGCAGTGCCACGATTCCCAAATTCCAAAAGGCAGGAGAGCAGAATTTGGTAGATATTTTGGAAGTGGGTTTGAAAGGCTGGCATACAAAATTCAACAGGAGTCCAAGCACTGCAGAAATCACTTCTAAACTGTTGTTTTTAAAGATTAATATCAATTGTGAAAAGCACATAGTGCCGGATTATTTGAATTACTTAAATTGGTTTTCAAAAAACGACTTGGGGGGTGATTCTTTTTTGTGAAGAGCCACGTCCATTTTGCGGTCTTTTTTTTCTTGTGCAAAGCAGGCACAAAGCTGTGAATAATTTGCACACGGCGTTGGCGGATCAAATTGAACATTTCCAGCAAACAAAATGGTTGTAAAAAAACCGTACTGTCATAAAGGATGACGAATTTCTTGCAAACTGAATTTTTATTTTGCATATTATGCAGAACTCGTCTGCCATTGACATGTCCAATTTGAATATGAATGACGCGTTGAAAAAATAGCCTTGGACTCCTCTTAGGATGAAACGTATTTTTTCATGGTGAGTCCCGAAAAAAAATCGGAAAAACATGAAAACTTTCTAATCATCCATTAATACAGATTTTCAGCCGGATATTCATACTTTTCATATCAAATGATCGAAACACAGCTAAGTATTCCATTTCAAAATTGATTGTCGGGTACCTATCTTCATGCTGAGTCCC
>JBHHXN010000104.1:0-18492 GCA_046757025.1 bacterium | reverse complement strand
ACTAAATATAAAAAATGAAAGGTTGAATTTGTGTTTAAAATGTCTTTTATTCAGACAAAACCAATTAAGGAAATAAAAATATGAAAATGATCGAACCGATTTTAGCAGAGCTGGAGCAGGAAGCCAAAAGCACCCGTAAAATGCTCGAAGTCCTTCCCGAAGATAAATTGCCATATCGACCGCACGAGAAATCCATGACGCTGGGACGTCTGGCCTGGCACCTCGCCGAAATACCTGGCTGGGCTGACAGTTTGATCAATCAAGACGAAATTGATCTGGACAAAGGAAGCTACAAACCGGTGGAGGCGAAAAACATTTCAGAAGTTCTGGATAAATTTGATAAATCAGTAGCTGCGGCAGTAGCGGTATTGCAGGATGTTTCTGATGAACACTTGCTTGCGGCCTGGAAGTTAAAAAAGCAGGACACGGTGTTAGTGGAAATGCCGCGTTTTGCCGTCATTCGCACCTGGCTGCTCAATCACCTGATTCATCATCGTGGGCAGCTTTCGGTATATCTCCGCCTTAACGGCGTGGCGCTGCCGCAAATTTACGGCCCCACCGCCGACGAGGATTTTTAAGGCGTCGCAATTCGTTTCAGGATAATAGGGCTGTGTAATGTCTCCTCTGAAACAACGTGCCACAACTCGAATTTTAACCAGTTAAAATGGGTAAAAAGTACGCAACGATTTTTTAAAGCTTAAACTTTTCCGGAATGTTTCGGATATGTTTTGGTGCTATGTAATTACTACACAGAATCGAACCAGTGTGCTGGTAGAAGTAACTTACGTAAAATCAGCAGTATAAACATCTGACTACAGAATTGTGCGAATTTTAGCCAAAAATTAATGTATTATTTATACAGTTTAACGATTATTTATTTTTGTTGCAATGTCACATCATTTCAAATCGATAAAGCGATAGGTGAAATAAAAGTTGATACTTAGGCTGCCTTTTTTACTGTATAAAAAGTAAACACTTCTTGTGATTTTTACATGGCACATATTTTGCAAGCGACCTGCAGGGAAAGGAGAGGTGATGGAGCACCTGCAAATTTAAATTGGGGTTGTTGACACAATTGAATCCATGAATCATTGCACAGACGATGGATGTAACGGCTTGTGATGATTTCACCCGTCCCACCGAATCAGCGGATGTGATCGCTCTACAATTTGAGTTTTAAATTCCGAATACCGAAGGTCTCCATTTACCCTAATACATTTCATTAATTTTTTATTCATTTTCATAAAAGGGGTGGTGTACCTTGAACGGATATCATCGTACATTCAGTTCTCGTTTAGCTATCCAGGGAATCGTGGGTTTGAATGAAATGCAAAGCCTGGATGATTTAATTCGAACTCAATGTGACATAAAATCAGAAGAAAATGTCCCAGTCACTTTAATTACCCGAATTTTGCTAAAAGAGTTATCTTCGAAAGAAGTCGTTTCTCTGATTAAAAACATACACGTGAATACGGCAGATCCGGCTTTGCATAAAAATCTGGCCGTGCTTCTTAAAAATATTCCAGAAAACCTTTACTTTTTTCTTTGGAGCCTGCGAAACAGCGACGTCATGCCCTCAGAAGGTATATTGTCTTCCTTTCAATTGAAGCGGTCGATTTATTATTTATGCAAATTCCTGCTGTTGGTGGAGCTTCTCATCAAAAGAGAGCCGCACTGTTTGGCGTTGTACGAAAAGTTAGGCCTGGTTTATCTGGATCTCGCTGGTCTGGCGCAATATTCAAAAGCGGGTTTTCTCATCAATGGCAGATTGCTTCATTATACTTTTTTGCTGAGAAAAGCTATCACCAATTTGCAGGGAGCCATTAAAATTGAAGCGATTCAGGGAAAAGAAACGGACTATTCGCACGTCAATATCCTGAATTTGGTCGAACATAAAATAGATTTTAAAAAAAATAGAACCAATCTTTATCTCAATCCCTGGTATTTTCTCTACATTGCGTCGGCGTTGAAACTGTTAAACGATGAAGAAGTGGCCGAAGCCTATTTAAACAAAGCACGACTGATTCTCAACTCCCTGGATGAACACCAGAATCCCAAAGTCGTGGCCCAGAAAGAACTGTTGGAAGCCGTGTACAGCACCATCAAAAATGGCGAGTCAGTCAGTTTTGACTTTGATGAAGAAAAAATGGTAAATATTTACAAAAAGATAAAACGCATGCGAAAATATCGAAATTCCATGAATGGGCAGCGGGTCTATTACAGCCCGCTTTTGGAGAATGAACTGTTGCACCAATTTCAAGTGCACAAAGCTTTGATCAAACAGGGCATTTTAAAACCCAATCAGATCGAATATTTGCGCGGTATTTTCACGCTTTATAAACAAATCAAATCACCTGTTCAGAGAGATAAATTGATTTTTCGACTGAACATTCCGCCGCTCAAAATCAGCGGAGTACCAACCTCTTTAAAATTTCTTCTGGCAAACGACCCGCAATCATTTCTCAGAATCAGCGCCCCCAGGCAAGCTGTGACCAATTAATCTAACAAATGCGTGCATAAAAACCTTGCATTTGTTAGATTAATGGATTATTTTTTTGGTTAAGCTGTATTCATGTTAGTTCTCAATTCTAATTGTCCGGAATATTTTCGTTAATTCAGCTCTAATTCGTCAATTTATAGCTTCACAAAAATGATCGCGCCTTGCTGCTTTCTATTCACAAATGATCAGCAAGCAGGCCGGGCTGAGTGACGTGCCATTCTTTTTTCCAATCATCCGTTATTTTAACTAGAAGGAGTAGAGGTGATGTTCAAACTGATTCGAGTAGCGCTTGTTTGTTGTCTGATGATAAATCTGTGTTTTGCGGGAGAAGGCGTTTTAAAAAAAAGCAGGTCCAGTGTAAAAATCAAAGATATAGGCACCTTCAATACCGAGGAGCTGGCCAAGATCACGGTCGATCTGAAACGATCGGAATCGAAAAACAAATTTAAAGGAAAAGGCCTTGCCGGAAAATTGGCCGGTAAATTTTTTGCTAAATCCGGCAAAGCAGTGGAAATCATCAATTTGCCGGAAATGAACATTTATGAATTGAATCCCAAGAAAAAGAAATGTACCGTCCGTCCGATAACCAATGTGATGGATTCTCTGAAAAGTAAAACCAGCTTCAAAGGCCTGACGCAATCGTGGAAAGCAGAGCAGGACAAATACGAAAAAACCCCCAAAGAGGAAGAGCAAATTGAAATCATCAAGAGTGAATTTAAAGTTTACAACCAAAACGAATCGCAAACGGTAAACAATTTCAATTGCAATAAGTTTTGGATAAATGCTTATACGTATTGGCGGGATAAGCGCAGCGGGCAGACCGGTACCGATAGTTTGTCTATTTTCAGTATGATGACGCCGGAAACCGAAACCCTGCAGAAGGCACAAACAATTGAAATGGATTTCAGCAAAGCCTACCTGGAGAAACTTGGCATGGATATCGATGATATGCAAAAAAACCTGCTTGGCGCCAAATGGCTTGAAAAACTTCAGCAAATCAAGGGGCAGGACGTGGGCGGCAATTCAAATTACAAAAACATGGCTGAAGAGATGGCCAAACTAAACGGTTACTACCCGGTGACCATCGATGGTAAATATTTTGCGATTCGCAAAGAAATGAAAAGTGCCAAAAGCGAGCCGGATGAAACCGAAGATACAAAGGACCTTACCGATGTGAAGAAAAATCTCGGTGGATTTGCTAAAGGCTTGTTTGGCAAGAAAAAGCCCAAAAAACCGAAAGGCAAGGAACCGATTTTAGAATTTTACAGCGAGCTGCAGCAATTTAGTTTATCGGAATTTTCTGACAATGACTTTCAATCGCCCTATAAATGTAAAGAAAAATGAACGCTTGTTGTAACGTTTTGGATCGTTAAAAAATGGAATGGTCATGAAGTTATTCAGTTACCGTTTCAAAGGCAATCTGGTGGGATTTCTACGAAAGCCGCCATCTCTGACCGCCGCTTGCTTGCTTTCAATTCTCGTTCACTTTCTACTCGTACTGATTTTTGCGGTAGTGCTGAGCTATTTTAAAATTCCAAACCTCTACTCACCCCCGCTGGTTTTTGATTTTGTGTTCGCGCCGACCCTTGATTATGATCGAATGAGCCAGAGCCGGGATGATTTGGAAGACAAAGCGCGATCACAGGAAAACCAGCCAGAAAAGCCGGGATCGGAATCGCCTTCTGAGAAAATCCGTGAACCGCGTGTAGTAAATTTAACTTCGCCCTCGAAAACCCACACGACCGAAGATAACGCTCAAAAAGTCAGCTCGGATTTACCTTCGGTAAAGGTTGAAAATCATACCGGTCTCGAGATAAACCAGCCGCTGTCTGAAAGGAAAAACAGCGATTTTTGGGAAGCGACAGAAGAAGCCAGAAGTACGCCGGAAAGCCAGAATGAAATCCCCGTGCACAATCAATATGTGATAGCATCAATGCGGCCGACGGATTTGAATTTTCCGCAACCCACTTTGCGCGCGCCCGATCGCATCACCGCGGTCATGGCCATGACGCCAAAGCAGAAAACCATGCTGGAAAAGAAGTTGAAAAAATGGTCGGAAAAATTAACCGAAATGGATTTGCCGGATTCTGCCATCGTTTGGAAATACAAAGGCAAGACCTATTCGGCCAGAGTGCATCACATTCCTCCCATGAACGAAACCGAAATCGAGCAAGTGGTGATCGAGATCAATACCCAACAGAACGGCTTTGATGTAACTTCAAAGGTGCGGATGAAACGTTTGGCTTTTTCCAATTATGCCCAATTTGTGGATTACTGGGACCCCTGGGTGGCGGTACATAATGATGTATTGGACGGCCGCTTCCATTCCAACACCACTATCAACGTCAGTCAGTCCCGAGGTGTGAAACCCAAGTTCAACGGCAAAGTTACCACGGCCTCGTATGATGTGAAAACCTCGGGCAGTTTTCACACGATAAATCAGAAGTCGATATTTTTAGGCGGACTGGAAACCGGAGTCGAAGAAATTCACCTCCCCAAAATGAATTTGCCATTCGCGCAGGATTCCTCGGTTTCGGAAACCCAGGTACACCTGCTGCCGGCTGAAGAGACCTGGATTACGTTTCGCGGGGATGGATCATACAGTTGGTACACTAAATCCGCGCTTCAAAACCAGCAGAACCGAAAGCTGCCGAAATCGTCTTTTTACATCATTGGCCGCAAGAAAAGGCCCCTGCATGTACAGGGTGTGGTGAACGGAAAGGTGTTGGTGTATTCCCCCGGCAAAATCATCATCGACGACGATCTGATCTACGCCAGTCATCCCGAGGTTGTTTACGGGGCGGATGATTATTTGGGACTGGTAAGCGACAAAGACATCGAAATTGCGCACCCATCGGTGACCGGCACCGGCGACCTTTATATTTTTGCGGCGATTTACGCCAAAGGCCGCTTTCGGGTGCGGCATCTGCGGGGAAAAGACGAAGCCACCATGTATATTTACGGCAGTTTGACATCGGGTTCCATGAGCGCCACGGAACCGCGTTATGCTACCAATGTGCGTTTTGACAAACGGCTGGAAAACCGGCGACCGCCAAACTTTCCCATGACCGAACGCTATGAATTGATCGAATGGGATAAGCAGTGGAAAATTAAAGAGAATTGAATCACCCGTTTTCATCCAAATAAATAGATTTTATGAAAGATATCGCAGCTCTTTTAGATGAAGAAAGTACCACCATTGCGGTGGTTGGCGCCACCGATAATCCGACAAAATATGGCTCGGTCATTTATCGCGATCTCAAGCGCAAGGGATTCACGGTTTATCCGGTGAATCCCAAACGAAAAACCGTGGGCGGCGATAATGCGTATGCAAATCTGGCGGCCATCCCGCAAAAGCCGACTATCGTCAACATCGTGGTGCCGCCCGAGATGACCGTGCAGGTTCTGCAGCAATGTTTGGAGATGAATCTGAAGAATATCTGGGTGCAGCCCGGCGCAGAAAGTCCAGAGGTGCTGACGTTTTTACAGGAGAACCAATTTAATTATTTAGCGAATGCCTGTATCATGGTTCAAAGCCGGATGAAGGAATAATCGAATATGGCATCCAATGCTATCGCAAACGCACTCATCGTTGAATGTAAACGCAGACTGCGGGATGAGTCCTTGCCGCGTTTAAAAAAGTGTTTGTCTCAGCTCGACGACGAAGAAGTCTGGTTTCGCCCGAATAGTGAAACGGTGAGCGTGGGCAATTTGATTCTGCATTTATGCGGAAACGTACGCCAGTGGATCATTGCCACTTTGGGTGAGAAGCCCGATGTGCGTGAGCGGGAAAATGAATTTTTAGAAGCCGGCCCCATTTCGAAAACCGAGCTTGTACAGCGCCTGGAAAGCACCCTGCAGGAATGCTTGAAGGTGTTGAACGGGCTGGATCCCTCAACGTTGTTACTTGAGAGAACCGTGCAGGGATTTCAGGAAACCGGCGTCAGCATCCTGGTGCATGTGATGGAGCATTTTTCTTATCATGTGGGTCAAATTAGTTATTTCACAAAATCCCGAAAAGCCGTGGATTTGCAATTTTACAGAGGGGCGGATTTAAATAAAACCGGCTCCTGAAATCGCCCGGTTAGCCAGAGGATTTCGCTTCTTACCCTTCAAAATTTTCCCGTCTTATTTTTTAACTGACTCGCAAAACAGCCTTGTGTTTTAATTTTTTATTTTGTAAGTTTAGCCGTGTAAATTCTCTTCTGTCTGGCTCAAAGTTACGATTAAGCTGAAACCTGTCAGAATTCTGTGAAATGAAATTTATTTTGAGTCAACTGGCAGGGGGTACCGTGCAGGGGAAAATTAATTTTTGGCTATTAAGGCTCCTATAAGGAAATAGCTCCATGACGAAAAATCAAAAGAAAAAAAGTCCAACCGGCGCCGCAATTTTAACGGGGATGGGTTTTTTGTTGGGGATGGGCGCGGTGTTTTTGTTCGGGACGGAAAGAGGTAAAAAGTATCGCATTCAACTGGGTGAATTGGCAGCCGATTTTTTGGACAGTATTGCAGAAGGCTGTCAGGAGCTGAAAGATAATTTATCAAATTGATTATTAAGCGGTGAATTCCAAAGTTTGTTTTGACCTGTTGAAAGGAATAAAAATAAATAATACCATGACTCACAACACCGGAGGTACTGGATATGCCCATGCTTGATCGCAAATATATGAAAGCGGCAGAACTGCGAGTGAAAAGACGACCCAAACAACTGGCTGTTATCAATCAGGGCGGCTGTACCGGTTGTATGGTTTGCGTGGACTTTTGTCCGGTGGACTGCATCGAATTGGTGCCCGGCCCGGATCCGGATAATCCTTCAGTGCACAAGACCGTGGAGGTGGATCTGCCGAGATGCATCGGTTGTACGCTTTGCTCAAAATACTGCCCCTGGGAGACCATCGAGATGTTTTCCTTTGATGACGCGTATAAAATTGCGCCGGAGTGGACCCTGCAGGGGGTGGTGGACCAGCTATGGGAACGGGAGCCGGTGCAAGAAGAACAATTAGTGCGACCCCGACGCCGGGACGTCGAAAAAAAATCGGCCTCTGAGTAAAAGAATGTTTGATTGGAAGTTGAGCGGCTGAAAATCACTGTAGGTAGCTAACCCCGGCAGCTCAAATACCACCCATCTCGCCAATCCAATTTCACAAATGTCAATTCAAGTTAATTCAAAAACTAAGAACTGTTTATGAGCGCACAAGAAACCGTTACAAAAAAAAGGAAACGTATTTTAACCGGTGATCGGCCCACGGGCAAATTGCACCTCGGGCACTATGTTGGCACCCTTGCAAATCGTGTCCGGCTACAGGATAAGTACGAGGTGTTTTTGCTGGTGGCCGATTACCACATGCTGACCACCCGCAATGAAAAGCAGCACATCGATGAAGTTGCACAAAACACCCGCGACCTAATTCTGGATTATCTTAGCGTGGGCATCGATCCCGAGAAAACCACCATTTATGTGCAGTCGCTGGTGCCGGAAGTGGCAGAAATATTCCTGATCTTTTCCATGCTGGTCACGGTTCCCCGGCTGCAACGTGTGCCAACTCTGAAAGAAGTGATGGCGGATCTGCACATCGAAAATCCTTCGGCTGGTTTACTGATCTACCCAGTACTGCAAGCGGCGGATATTTTAATTGTGAGAGCCGATCTGGTGCCGGTGGGGAAGGATCAGGAATCGCATATCGAAGTTTGCCGGGAAATTGCCCGGCGGTTCAATATGCAGTACGGCAAGGTGTTTCCTGAACCCGAGGGGCTCATCGGCGACGTCGCCACCCTGGTCGGAACCGATGGCCAGGCAAAAATGAGCAAGAGTTTGAGCAACGCCATTTTTCTGTCAGACGACGAAGAAACCGTGGCTAAAAAAGTCATGAGCATGTACACCGACCCCACTCGAATTCGGGCCACCGATCCCGGCCACGTGGAAGGCAATCCGGTGTTTATCTACCACGACGCGTTTAACGCCAACAAAGATGAAGTTGCCGAATTGAAAGAACGCTACCGCAAAGGCACGGTAGGGGATGTGGAAGTAAAAAAACGCCTGATCAAAGCCCTCAATGATTTTCTGACTCCCTGCCGTGAGCTGCGCCAGCAGTACCTGAAGAAACCAAAGCTGGTGGAGGGGATCGTGCATCATGGCACGGAGATCGTGACGGCAGAGGGAGAAGAAACCGTTCGGTTAATGCGCGAAGCCATGGGTATGACTTATTTTAAAGGAACCATTTGATCGTGCCAGTTTTCTCTCATAAATGAATCATGGCCACCATTGAAAAAAGAAAAAAACAAGCGGACTTTTCGAACTTGTACGAGCTCGAGATGAGCAAAGTAGATTGGGAAGATTTTTTCAATGGAATTGTATTATTTAATGAGGGACATTTCTGGCGTTCACACGAATTTTGGGAAGATATCTGGAAACGGCACTCAGAGAACAGCCGAATATTTTTTCAGGGCTTGATTCAGGCAGCAGCAGGGTTGCATCAACTTCAGCGAGGAGTCTTTCACGGAGCGGACAAACATTTGCAAAATGCTCTCTGGAAGCTGAAACCTTTTCAGCCAGAATATTTGACCGTCGATGTTGCTGGTTTCGTCGTTACCCTGGGAAAATGCCATCATGAACTGTTACGCCTGGGACGGAAAAATATCGCTCTGATTCAGGGAGAATTTATTCCAAAAATTAAAATATTAAAATCTCTGCAAATTTGAATCAAATTAGCTGATAAGTCATAAATGCGTTTTTTGAGAAAACCAATCTGCTTAATCAGTTTGGGGGGCATGTTGATCGGTTGTGCCGGCAACCAATCCAATACCCAAATTAAACCTGGTTTAAGCCTGCTTTCTGAAGATTTAAAACGCGAGCTCTACAACGTTTCGCAATCCGTGGTGGGAGTCAATTCGAAAATAAAATACGAAATTCAAAAATTTACTTATCTCGAAGAAGAGGGGCGCCTGGTGGTGGATCCCAAAAGTCCGTTGAAATATAAATTGGCCTCCAACGGCGATTCTGGCATCACAAAAGAAAAGGAAGACAAGACGCTTTCGGGGGGCGGACTGCTTATCGATTACCAACCGGAAACCTCAAAGTACACCATCTTGACCAGCAGCCATCTGGTGGCGCCACAAGATACCACCGATGTTTACTACCTCGATGAATACGGCGTCAAGACCGATGTTTTGTTTGCCCGCTATATAGTGAAAGACGTCATCATCTCGGTGCGGCTGGCCAACAACTGGCGCGTGGAGGCCGACTTGATTGCCAAAGATTCCGCAGTGGATTTGGCGATTATTGAGGTGCAAACCGACAGCCGGCTCGGTTACGAATTTCGGGACAAAGTGGGTTATGATTTGAATCTAAGCTGGGGCGACTGGGTGTTTCTATTCGGCTTTCCCAAAGGGATCAAGCAGATGACCGGCGGCTGGGTGAGCCAGGCCCCTTATCGCGGCACCCTGGCTGTAGATGCGGTTGTGCGCTTCGGTTTTTCCGGCGGACCGGTTTTTGGGATATCCAAAAGCAATGCCAAACTCATTTTTGCCGGCGTCGTAAAAAGCGTGCCGCGCAGCACGCTGGATTATATCGCGCCAGATGGTTCGTTGCCCATGGGGTTTCGTTTGAGCGCTGCAGAGGTGGAGCGGTTGGTGGTGAGAAAGGAAATCATGGTGGATTACGGCACCGCTTACTTCGTAAATGCCCGAACCATCAAAGAGTTTTTTGTTAAAAATCGATCTGTGTTAAATAGAGCCGGCATTCGATTACATCCGAAGTATTTTGGTAATTAAGAGGCTAAGTGTTTAGCTTTTGGGACAGCGGCCGTTTGTATTCAGCCGGATCGACGTTTTTGAGCTCGATTTTATCACACAAGTTAAATCGCGCCAGGGCGCCGGCTTTTTTTGAAAAGTGGTGCAGAAAACCTTCGGTTAGTTTGAAACCGGGCTCAAAAATCAAGTTGTGAATGAATAAAACTTTCTGCTTTTTATCGGCTTTCACATCTGCCCGGGCGATGAATTCCTCCTTCCAAAGAATGGGCAGCACAAAATATCCGTACGTCCTTTTTGCTGCCGGCAAATAACACTCCAGTGCGTAATCGAATCCGAACAGGCGTTTGATTCTACTTCGCTGAATAATGAGATTGTCAAAAGGGGAAAGCAGGTGTATTTGCGAAGCGGAGTTTTTCAGCGTGGCGTTTTTTTCAACGGTCTCCTGCAAGGCAAAATATTCCGTGTCCGGATTTTCCACGAGACGTACGTTCTGCACCTCGCCGGCTTCCAGCAAGTCTCGCAGAGTTTGCGAAATCACCTCATTACTGACGGCCTGAATGTCGGCGTCTCGGGAAGATTCCGGCTGCATGAAACTGTGAATCTCTTTTTCCAGGGCCAGGCCGAGCGACCGCAGCGCCCGACGAACAAAAAATCGGCCCAGCTCCTCGTCGGTGGGATAGCTCGTGTCGATGTCATCCGGCAGCACGCGTTCGGTGAGATCATACACTTTTTGAAAATTGCGGCGCTGGGAAATCATCAGGTCCCCTTTCCAGAACAGCAATTCCAGCGCGACTTTGGCGGGCTTCCAGTCCCACCAGGAACCGCGCTTTTGGTCGGGCGCGGTCTTGAAATCTTTCGAGCTCAAAGGACCTTCTTCGCGGATGCGTTCGAGCACCGGTTCCAGTAAATGCCCTGACTGCTGCATTTGATATTGTGCCCATTGACTGGTGGGATTTTCGAAATGGCGCATGCGTGGTAAACAATAGCGAAAATCTGCCATCGGCATGTAGCACATGGCGTGCCCCCAATACTCAAAAACACGTCGGTCCTGGCTTTGCAGCTCATGCAGAAGACTTTCTTCGTAGTCGGCGCAGCGGGTCCAAATCGTGTGATGATGCGAGCGATTGATCACGGCTAACGTGTCGATTTGCACGTAGCCCAGCTTATCGATTACGCTCATGACTCCCGCTTTTCCCGGCAGCGTTTTTGAATTTCTGTCAAGCTGCTGAGCATTCAAAATTAATTTACGGACTAATTTTTGTGGTAGGAGTAATTCAGGCATGTCGGATTCGGTTGTTTAACACTTCTTTCATTTTGAAATGACGTCTGACCGAAAAATCAAAAAATGCTCAAACAAGCATTTCGCTTTATTCCAAACTGGTTGTTTTTACGTCAGGCGCCGATGCCTGACCTAGCATAATCTTCTGTTTTCGTTCAAACACAAATTATTTACACGTTAATTATGAAATCCGCATTCCGCATTTAGCATGATTCAGATTTTCGGTTCGCTTTACTAAATCAGCCCTCTGTTCGCCGCTGCGTCTGCGAAAAGGCCAATTTGCTGTCATGCAAAATATTATGCCTGACAAAGCGTCTGAGTTAGTAAAAAATGTTTATTTCGAATCTATTTATTCTTTCTCCCCTTTGACTTTTTGGCGCCTTTTTTTGTGGCGGCTTTTTTCCTACCTTTTGTTTTTGACTTTTTCACTGCGCCCTTTTTTACTCCAGCCTTCTTCCCGCCTTTTGATTGAGTCTTTATGACGGCGCCTTTTTTTACTGTCGTTTTGCCAGTTTTTTTGTTGGTGGTTTTTTTGACACCGGCTTTTATGGTAGTGGTATTGCCGCGCGGCCCTGCTGTTTTCTTTTTGACATGTACGGAAGTGCGCGGATGATAGTTCACTTTCGTCACGGTTCGGACTCGACTTTGTTTGGTGAAAGTAAAATGAGTTCGGCTGGTGTAATGGACCGTACGTGTGTGGTAGATGTTTACGTGAACTGGACGATATGGTCGCCACCAGCGCGGATAAAAGCCGAAGTAAAAAGTCGAACGATATGGTCGGTAGTACGGACGATAAATCCATCCGATGATGGGCCAGGTGTGGACGTGAACCACTGTGGGTGCAACGTAGTAGTCCACGCCATAAATCATTTCGTTGCCGTGCACCTGCAAATTGTAGTCTTTATCGTCGGTTTTTTCTACTTCGATAGTGGCCACATCCTGAAATTCATCTTCTGCCAGCGGCACTTGCAGAATGATCACATGTGTGTTTTCCGCGACTTCTTCCACAACTCGAATGAAGTCCACATTGCCATCCTCATCCAGGTCGAGATTGTTGATACCCAATTCAGAATCGTTCAAATTCTTCTCAAATTCTTCCAGGTTTTCAGCGTCTTTAAACAGTTCGCTTACCGCTTTTAAGTCCAGACCTTCGGCTGCTTCAGAAGTGGGCGCGACAATGGTGACATCTTCCTGCGCTTTTAAGTTGACAGCGAAAAAACAAAATTGGAGGCAAAGTGTCAGGATCAGTATTCGTATTTTCATGGTTTGCTCCATTTGAAATAAATTTTACATTGGATTACAAGATGTGAGGGCGCCGGCAATAAAGACAATTTGCTTGCACACATATCGAAATGAAATATACCAACATAAAATGAATTATGCAAGTTGTGAGAGTGGGAAACTTTATATTTGTTTGGGATGCGGTATATAGGATTAAGGCCTCCTGACCGAGGGTGAATTTCTGCCTGGCTCGGCGATGCCTGTCCTGAGCTACGTAGAAGGGGCGCCTTCGCGAAGTGGTTTTTTAATCGCACCTCTCTTGAGTTTTCTTCAGACATGAATTAGTATGAAAAAGTCGTGATCATCATGGAAGTTCCGTGGTTAGTGGAGTAAGGGGTGTGGGGTGAACGTCGCAAATGTCGCGGCGGTTGCTGCCAACTATTTCAAACAGTCAAAGTCTGAACTGGATGTGATCGGCATCCTTGGCTGCGTGTGAACCGGCAGGTACGATGCATTTAACCAAAAAGGAGTAAACGAATTTCCTGAAAATATCCTTGCTGAACATCGTCAAATCGGAAAACCAATTGCTGGCAAATAGACGACATCGCAATCGGCTTTTAATCAGACAGCTCACTGTTCAAGGTCGTCGTGGCCATGAGAACGGTATTTTCCAGCGCCGCTTGCCGGTCTTTTTGCACAGCCTGAAATTCCGGCATATTGATCATGGTCAGGAAGGCCGCCCGCGAGGGATACTCCACCAGCAGCACCCGATCCCACCGGTCTTCCGCGCCCCCGTTGATAAACTGGTCCGTTTGCCCATACCACAGCAATCTCCCGCCAACTTTTGCCAGTAACGGCGCGACATTTTGGGAGTAGCGGTTGTAGGCTTCCTCACCGGATTCGCCGCCATCGGTTGTTGTTTTAAACTTTAAGAGATTGATCATCACGACGGATTGGGTGTCAGGGTGATCCATGAATCTTTGCAACTCTTCATCATTCAGTGTCATGGTTTTCATGCCAAATTCTCCGTTTTTGAATTAGTCAATGAAACCGACTTTCTCAAACAAAGTTGGTTTCTAATTTTTGTAAATGATTGAAGCCAGAACGCCACAAATAGTAATTTTAATAATACTCAGAATATACCAATGGAGAGCCGCTGCCGAAGGGATTATGCCAGGAATAATGGCATCAGAAATTTCAGGAGCCGCCTGGGTAATCGCCTTGAGTGGGAAAAAACCAAAAATGATAGGACTACAGAAAAAGATACCGATGAGCAAACCAAACCTGAAACCCGCGGGCGCCCCCTTTCCTTGGTAGCCCTTAATGAAAATGTAAACCAGCAAAAAGGACCAGACCTGGTCGCCTAAAGTCAATCCGATTTCCCACACGCCTCACAACACGATGACGTGAATGACACTGGTCAGAGTTACATAAACCACGTAAATGACCACGCTGGCCGCAATGAATCTCTTGACATTCATTTTCCTTCTACGGAATTATTAGCTGTTTCCTCATTCTGATTATTGTGTTAACTATGTACACTCAATTTTGATTCAATACCTTGAAGTGCGACTGTTAGTCGATGATGGTAAACAGAAGCTGTTCACACATCACATTTCGGACTGACTTTTACCGGCACTCCGTTAAACGCGGCATTGCCAGAAAGGGGGTCAACAAGGTGATCGTCTGTGAGGTCGTTGATGCTCACTCCGGCATGTTGGCGGGCGGTTTGCAATTGCACGCCTGGACGATGGTGACCCCAGCCATGCGGGATGCTGACCACTCCAGGCATCATTTCATCGCTAATTTCCACGGTGATGTCAATCTTACCAACGCGGGATCTGACTTCGACTAACCGCTCGTTTTGGATGTAGCGAACAGCGGCGTCTTGCGGATGCATAAGCAGCGTGCAGCGCTTTCTGCCTTTCACCAGACGCTCGCTGTTGTGCATCCAGGAGTTGTTGCTGCGAAGCTGTCGCCTGCCGATCAGTAACAATTCATATTCAGATGTCTCCAATTCTTTCGGAGTTAAAAACATGGATTTAACCCGTTCGATGTCTTCAATCAACACCTCGGGCGCTAATTGGATACGCTTGTTGGCAGTGAACAATCTTTGAGGAAGACAGGATTTAAGCGCTCCCAGGTCCATGCCGTGTACCTGTTTTTTAAGCTTGTGGAGGCTTATGCCTTCTTTGGATAAAAATCGCCGGCCCCAGATACCGTAGGAGCCGAACCGCAAACCGAAATCCAGCATCCTTTCCGGCGTCATTTTGTCGAGGATTTTTCGTTTGATTCGGGCAGCAAAATGGTTTGCGTGCCGGTTGGGAGACATTCGCTTGCGCAATTCCTGGAAGATCTGCCAGTCGTGTTTGGCATCGTCCTCTGGTTCGAAGAGAGCGCGGGAATATTTGGCGGTGTTGCGCACAGTTAAGATATGAAAGGCCAAATCATAATGATCGGTTTCCAGTCCGCAGGTAGGCGGAAGAATGATATCGGCATGCCGGGTGGTTTCGTTGACGTAGATATCGATGGCCACCATAAACTCGAGCTGCTCCAGCGCACACTCCAATTGCGTGCCATTGGGTGTGGATAGTACTGGATTGCCAGCCGAGGTGATCAAAGCTTTGATCTGCCCTTCACCTTTTGTGAGGATTTCTTCCGCCAAAACGGACACCGGCAACTCTCCTCCAAACTCTGGCAGTTTCCGTACCCGGCTGCACCATCTGGCATAGCTTCCGACCCGACCCTCTTTCCAGGCTTGCTGGACGATGTCGATGGCTGGCATAGTGAACATGGCCCCACCCGGTCGATCCAGATTGCCGGTTAGGATGTTCAAACAATTGACCAGCCATTGGCAGACTGCACCAAAGACTTGCGTCGAAACGCCGAATCTGCCGTAACAGACGGCGGATTTTGCGGAGCTGAAATCACGAGCCAGCTGCCGGATGCTCGCGGCATCGATTCCCGTGCTCTCTTCGACTTTTTCCGGTGGAAAATCGGCGACGGTTTTTTTAACGCTTTCGAGTCCATCGGTAAACTCTTTCAGCCGGCCAGGCTGACAGAAGCTCTCTGCAAACAGGGTATGTACCAGCGCCAGCAGCAACAGGACATCGGTACCCGGACGAATGAAATGGTGTACGTCCGCTTTCCTGGCGGTCTCAGTACGCCGCGGATCGATGACGACGAATTTGCCCCCGCGTTTTTGCAGCGCATTCAACCGGTTTTCGAAACCGGGCGCCGTCATCAAACTGCCATTGGAAACCAGCGGATTGGCCCCCAGGATTAGAAGGAAATCACTGCGATCGATATCCGGCACCGGCAACATAAGCTGGTGCCCAAACATGAAATAGGACGTAAAATGATGGGGCAGTTGATCCACCGAAGTAGCAGAAAAGCGATTTCGCGTGCGTAACGATTTGAAAAAGAGTGGAGCAAATAACAGGCTGCCAGAATTGTGCACAGTGGGGTTGCCTTGATAAAAACCAACGGTATTACGGCCGTATCTTTTCTGAATGACAGTTAGCTTGTGTGTGACTGCGTCAAAAGCATCCTCCCAGCTCAGCTTTTCCCAGCCATGTTTAGTACGTCGGACAGGTTGTTTAAGGCGGTCGGGATCATGGTAAATATCTTGCAATGCGACCGCTTTAGGGCAAATGTGCCCTTGACTGAACGGATCGTCTTTGTCCCCTGAGATGGAAAGAATGTGACCGTCTCGATGTGTGATCACAATTCCACACATGGCTTCACATAAGTTGCAAGTCCGATAATGAGTATGAATATCTTGTGATTGTATCATGAACAATAAAATCGATATTTTTTCTCATTGAAGCAAGGATTTTATCGTCAAACTTATTAATTGTTCAATAAGGGTGAAAAATGAATTCGGCTACATGTCGATCAGAGTGGCTATATTGGCTACGGATTCTGTATCTTACTATCTAAGGCGCTTGCATTTTATTTCCTCTTTATCGGAATTGATGAGTCATGCCACGTTAATCCGCACGGAGTTCATCGCTCTCGTTCTCAAATTTTATTGGGAACGACTGGTTGCCCCGCTAAGACAGAGGTATTCTCATCCTGCCTTGAAAAGTCATTGAGTCGTGGGGACTCCACTTTTGAAGGTTATCCTTTACCTGAATTGAGCAATTCTGAGGGGAAGGGGTTCGGTTTACCAGGGGGCTGGGACAACCACGCTTCAACCTGTACTCCAAACATAGTCAGCCATTGGTGAAAAAAATCAAGACGCATTCGCTCAATTTATAGTATGACTTCTGAACTTTTGCATTTTTTTACAAGAAAATGGCTAAATGACGCGAAGTGAATGACACGACCCGTCATAAAGTCATCAGGTCATTTGCCTTTGGCGTCATTTTAGACAGCAGCAATAATTCACCTCTGTCAATGACAGCGAGGCTTAATGACGGCTGATAATAGCACCATGGTTTGGACCACAACAAAGCAAGTCATTTAAACATTTGCGGCTCCGCCGCGCTAGGCTTTAGTAACTTGAAAAAGTGCCACGATGATTTTTTCATTGACAATTACAAACGAACAACCTTATTTGGATTATTTGTTTTCTGCGTTTCCCCTTTATTGTTGCAACTTTGACGTGCGGTGTCGGTTTATTTTCTCTAAAAGGATGTCCACTCTAAATCAAAATAGAATGAAACTAAGCTTGTTATTGAAGTTACCTTTTTTACCGATAACTTTTTGTGGCCTCTCGCAAATAGTTATTGCTGAGATAATTTGATGGTTCGTGGTATCAACCACTACCTATACGAACTGAAATTGAATAATTTAAGAGCAGGTGTAAAACAAATGTTGGGTATAAACAGAATAAATCGCAAACGAACTCCATTTTGGTCGAATTCTCAAATCATATTCATCGTGCTGCTGATGATTGGTTCCCTGTGGAAATCACTGTTGTCACCGACAACGGCTTCACTAATTGCAGCGCCACAAACACGCATGAACGAATCCGGCGAGGAGAAGGAGCCGCAAGCAGAGCCTTGCATCCCGTCCGGAGATCATACCAACATTCAGAACGCGCTCACTGGCCCGGGCTCGAAGGCCGTGCTGTGTCCAGACGCGGTGTTTGAGTTGAGTGAGAAGGTTTTCTTTACAGCCGACAGCCAGTCGATCTACACGCAGGGCTTTCCCACGGATGATTCGAGAGCCCTTCTGCGGGTCGTTGGCAAGGACCTGGCGATAGCCGTTTCCGCCGAAGGCAACGACAGCTCCCTCAGCCATGTATCGCTTCGGAACGTGATCATTGATGGCAATCGCACGAAGCTTGGGATTGCGCAGGGCGCGTTGATCAACTTTGGCCGTGGCGTTCTAGGCCGCGATGCGGTAGGCCACGTGGTTGAGTGGGTCAAGGCCTACGAACCGCGAGGCTGGACGGTCCTATTCCTCGGTGGTCCGTGCAGAGAGGGCGTGGTGAGGAACAACGAGGTCGGCCCGGCGGGGCGGGCAGAATACATCATGGCGGACGGCATTTCCCTGGGATGCGAGAGCAGCGTCGTGGAGAACAACACGATCATCGACGTCACCGATGGCGGGATCGTCATCTTCCAGTCACCGGGCTCCCTCATCGCCAACAACACCATACGAGCCGAAACCCGGATCATGTTCTACGGCATCTCCATGGAGGATTACTACCCTCTCGAGGGCGACTTTACGGGCACACGGGTCACCGGCAACATCATCGACGCAGCGGGCGCGATGATCCGGCGTGGAATTG
>JBHHXN010000103.1:0-18559 GCA_046757025.1 bacterium | reverse complement strand
AAGGTGGTACACTTTGATCTGCCCGCAGGTGGTACAGTTTAAGTGCCCCCTGACAGTCAATCTCCCATTTTCGAAACCAAATTCAAGCTCAAATTTTATACCCGCTGGCAAATAGAAAGGGGATTCGGCAGGGCTTTCATGAATTATTAAGGATGATTAAATAGACACAAATCGGTTGTGGATTGAAATTCACTTTTGAGGAATATTTGATCCTCTACGTGAAAGATAACGCAAGTAACCAACAACATTTTCGATTTGATGTTTGGTGAGGGTGTTTTCGTAGGCTGGCATCAGAACGGAGCGTTTGACGCCGCGCCCCCCCTGGCCGATTGCTTCCATCAACCAGGCGTCGCTCACGGAATCCAAATAGCCGCTTGCAGTGAGATCTTTTGGTCGGGGATCTAAATTGTACGCATTGAATCCGTCGCCCTGACCCTGTAGGCCGTGACAAATCGAACAATACTTTTCGTAGAGCAGTTTGCCATTTTGTTCAGCGTAATTGAGCTGCAAAGCACTCGTCATTTCAGACTGAGGTGGCGGATTCATCGTGCGTGTGACTAATGAATCCGCTGCAGGACTCGAATCGTGTTCCGAGCTGTTTTTCTGCTGGCAAGAGAAAGTAATCATCCACAGCGCCATAACAAAGGCGGAAACAATTTTACACATGCCCTCTACTCTCCTTTCAAATTCATCAGGTAAGCCGTGATGGCTCGGGCTTGCGGATCCGTCAAACCGGCCCTGGGCTCGATGGTATCCGGATAGTACTTCTGCGGATTCATGAGCCAGCGATAGACCCAGCCCGGCGTCATCCGTTCACCGGTGTGATCCAGAGGTGGACCCACATAACCGCCTTTGCCGCCAACCTGGTGACAGGCCTGACATCCGTATTTCTCGAAAAAAAGATTCTCCCCTTCGGAAATGAGCGCAGTGTCATTTACCGCAATCTGTATCGATTCAATCGTATCGTCGCGCAGCACCAGGTTGAAATAATCGACCACAGTTTGAATTTCCGCGTCTGACATGAAAAGATTGGGCATGCGTTCGGTTAAAATGGGTCGCATGGAGTAGGGTATCTTGAAATAATTTGGCAACCACTTTTTTTGCACCTGACTGCCTTCTCTGGTCAGGTCGGTAGCCAGAAGAAACCCCCGCTCCTGGATGACGTGACAGGAAAAACAGGCGTATTTTTTTACCAACCGGCCAAAATCCCCCTGAGGTTCGAAGGCGGGTTCGGGTTGAGCAGCAACGAGGTATTTTTGCGGTAGCTCGCTTCGGGTCATAGCCAGGAGCGCGGTGGTGATGGCTCGCAGTTCTTCCTCTTCAAAACCGTAGATGGGCATGCGCGCGCTCTGGAGAAACTGACGTGGATTTTTAAGCTTGTGGTAGATGTAGGACGGCAGTGTTCTGGGTAAATCAGAGCTGCCAAACTCTAACTGATAGAGTGGTCGGTCGCCGATGTCCGTGAGCGCCGGACCGAGATTTTCCACTCTTTTCACTCCGCTCAGCTCATGGCACCCGCCGCAATTATATTTGTCGAATAGCTGCAATCCTTTTTCATAGAAACCGCGCTCCGGAGTATGTTCTACGGTGTCTTCGGGTGCATCCCAATCCACAAATTCACTCATCATGTAAGCGGTGACGGCCTGTGCCTCTTTAGGAGTGAAACCATATTGTGGCATTTCCACATCGGGCTGGAAGCTGTGGGGATGCAGTATGTAAGAGTACAGCCAGGCCGGTTTGGCCTTGCTGGCGACCTTTACGAGATCGGGTGCCAGGGGACCGCCTTTGCCATCCACCAGGTGACAACTGATACAGCGCGCCTCTCTAAAACGCGTCTTTCCCAATTCCACCAATTCTTCCGGAGGGTATTCTTCCTGCAATTCAAGCGGTAACGGTTCGAGCGTTTGATTGTCAGGATACGATTTAAACGTCATCAGAAAATCAGCCAGCCACTCCGCTTCTTTTTCACCGAGCTTGAAGTCCGGCATTTTGGTTTCGGGTCGGAAGGCCTTGGGATCCCGCAACCAGCGCACCAGCCAGCCGCGGTTGGTTTTATCGCCGATGCCGTCCAATTGCGGAGCGTATCCCTTTTTCAAGTTACCGATTTCATGACAAGCGGCGCAATTATACTCTCGAATAAGCCGTCGACCGTAGCTCAAGGTGGGGGCATCCTTAACGGTTTCTTCGAGATGGCAACGGCCACAGGAAGCTTCCAGGTAAGTTTTTGGCAGAAGCGGCTCTTCCCAGTAGGGTCGGCCGTCGTGCGCCTTTTCCGCAGAAGTGGCCAGACCCTGACCTTGATGACAAATCGTGCAACCCATTTCATTCAAATCATGATAAATCTGAGGGTGTCTGGTAAATGGTTGTTCAGCCCCAGTCAAACCAATTTCCTCCATTCCCAGGTGGCAAGATGTGCAGCGATCCACCCGGTCCAACTCTATGTTCCAGATTTGTTTGATATTTATTTCCACCGGTTTGATTCTGCGTGGTTGTCTGGAAAGCAATTCATTATATTTTTTCTGATAGCTACGCCACTCAGTGAAATAATCCTTGGTGGGAGAGATGGCCAGCACCGCCAAAAAGAGCAAGCTGGCGATGGCATAAATCTTGTTCAAATGTCTCGTTTCCATTGTTAATATATTCCTTGCCAGGGCCAGGTCCATTCCCAGCCGGGTCCACGAAATAGAATGCCGATGAGCGTCAAAACACCTGCCACCAAAACGAACCAGGTCATCACCCACTCAGCCAATGAATAGCCCGCCAGTCGTTCGATGAAACCCGATTCTTTTTTACTCAGATAAGGCAAAATCATGTAACCATAAATCAACAAAGTGGGTATCGAAATTGAATAAGCCTTTAACAGAGAAAATGTGATCACGATTATCGCGGTGAAGGTGGTTAGCCGGAAAAAGGTCTGTCGCTGATTGCTTTTCCACATCCCTTCACGTTTAATGTTGATCTCAAAATACGGAATCACTACCAGTGCAACCACGACCAGCAGGGGTAGCAGAACCCCCGCAACAAAAGGCGGGAAAAGATGCAGCAGCTCCTGCAGACCGAGAAAATACCAGGGCGCTTTGGCTGGATTTGGTGTGTGCTCTGGATTGGCCATTTCTTCCAGCGGGGCATCGATTACCAGAGAGAGCACAGCCAGAATGATGAGGAGAATCTCCAATCCCACCACCAGGCGCAGCAACAAATCCGGGCAGCTCATCACCGTCTCTTCGGTTTCCACTTTGACCTGGGCACTGGTGTCGCGTTTTATGAAGGCTACGCGTTTAGGGATTTCCAGTGGTTCAACAATTTCTTCTAATTTGAATTTTTGATTTAAGCTCATGACCAAGACCTCTAAATAAAAATGTTGTTCAACTCATTACTCTGACTTCTTCTTGATTCGTTTGAAAAGCGGAGTTATGCCGCCGTCCTTGCGAACACGCCAGAAATGAATGCCAATTAAAACGGTCATGGCTAAAGGTAAAACAAAAACATGCAGCACGTAAAAGCGCAGCAAGGCGTTTTCCCCAACCAGGTTGCCGCCGAGCAAAAGAAAGCGCAGTTTTTTCCCGAGCACTGGCGCATAACCCATCATGTTGGTGCCCACTGAAATTCCCCAAAGAGCCAATTGGTCCCAGGGCAAAAGGTATCCCGTGTAACTGAGCAGCAAAGTGATTAAAAACAAAATGACGCCAAGCACCCAGTTGAATTGTTTAGGCGGCTTGTAGGCGCCGGCAAAAAAGACTCGCAGCAAATGCATAAACACCACGGCTACCATACCGTGCGCAGCCCAGCGGTGAAAATTTCGGATAAAGCGACCGTTGGAAACCACGAACTCCAAATCTTTCATGTCCCGATAAGCTTGTGGTACCGAAGGATGGTAGTAGAGCATGAGATAAATGCCGGTGACCACCAGAATCACAAACAACGCAAAAGCCGTCACACCCAGATAAAAGGTGGCCCGGAATTTAAGGGATTCTTGTCGCACCTTGACCGGGAAAATGTGCAAAAACAAATTGTTAAAAATCAGCAGAGATTTATCCAGATTCGTCTTCGGAACGCCGGTTCTGAAAATCGACTTCCACGCCTGCGAGCGCACGATCTTTGTCAAAAGAGGGTTTTGCATAATTATCACACCTTCAAAATGTAATCTTCACTGACGAGCTCATTTTTATCCACCACTAATTTCCCGCGATTGTCGAGCGCGATCAGAAAATGCGGCAAGGTCCTGGGCGCCGGCTGTTTGATGACTTCACCATGCATTCCGAAGCGGCTTCCGTGGCATGGGCAGGCAATCAGATTTTCATCGCCTTTCCAGAAGGCCAGACAGCCCAGGTGGGTACAGACGGCAGAAAGACAATAGAAAAATCCCTGCTGGTCCCTCACCACGAATATTTTCTTTTCCGAATTCAGGGTCACGGTGCCGGGCGGGTAATCTTCGGGTTTTCCCACCGGAAATTTTAATGGCGGTTCGAACAGAACATTGGGAGACAAAAAATCCCAGGTGACGGCAGCCGCGCCCAAACTGCTGACCACCAAAGCTCCTGTTCCCAGGGTATTCAAAAAATCCCGCCGACTGACCAAATTTTGATTATCCTTTTTCTTTGTTTTTTTCTTTTCATTCATATGCAACTCTCTCCTCAATTTCAAAACCTTCCATTTTTATACAGTCCACGGGACAACGTTTTGCACAAAGTCCGCAGCGGATACAAATAGTTTCATCTTTAATCATCACTGCGCCCTCGATTTCTTCGTCAAGAATGGTTTGTCGCCGACCCAGGATAAAATCTTCTGATTGCTCCAAAGTTTTCATGGCTTTGGGATCGCCAATGAGTTGATCGAGGAAAACCAATTCAATACAACTTTCAGGGCAAATATCAACACAACCGCCACAAAGAATACATTCGGAACCCGATTCCTCACGTCCTACGAAAACCGTGTTGATCCAGCAGCGAAGACAGCGTTTGGCTTCCAGTACGGCCTGTTCTTCAGTATAACCCAATTCAACTTGTGCCACACCTACACGACGGTCGATTGGCAGAGCTGGAATATTAATTCGATTGACTTTCTCAAATTCTGGCTGTTGTTCATATTCATATGTATCGTAAACGGTGAGATAAACCTTTTTAACTTCGTGTTTTCGACCTGTGAGATATTCATCAATGGCACGGGCCACCCGTCGTCCATCGGCGATGGCATCAATCGCCACACGAGGCCCAAAGCACACATCTCCACCAGCATAAATGCCCGGAGCAGTTGTAGCTAACGTATCTGTATCCACTTTAATGGTATTGCGTGGCGTCACCTCAATACCATCTTCTGGCTGGATGAAGGAGAGATCTGAGGCCTGACCAATGGACATGATAATCGTATCAGCCTCTATCACTTTTTCCGTTTCATGTGCAAATTTTGGATTAAACTTTCCATTCTCGTCAAAAACCGAAACACAATCAATGGTTTCTAAACCCACAACCACGCCATTTTCCCCTAATATTCGATTTGGACCCACAGAATTATGAATATGAATACGCTCTTCTAAGGCTTCCTGAATCTCTTCTACGGTGGCCGGCATTTCCCTCCGAGATTCTAAAACCACCATATGAACTTCTTTAGCGCCGAAGCGCACAGCGGATCGCGCCACATCTAATGCTTCCGTAATATCTGAAGCCACTTCCTCGATTCGTTCCTGTCGTGCCGCGGTACGGGCTACATCGATCGCCACATTACCTCCTCCAACAACAATAATCTTCTCTCCCAATTCAACCTTGTAGCCCATATTGACATTCAAGAGAAAATCTACACCTCGTAAAACCCCATCTAATTCCACCCCTTCGATGCGAAGATCCCGGCTTTTATGGGCACCAATGGCCAGGAATATCGCCTCAAAGCCGCTTTCCTTAAGGTCTTTCAAAGTAAAATCTCTACCTAAGGCCTTACCCAACTTAAGTTCCACTCCCAAACTGAGAATAGCATTGATCTCCATGCGAACTAATTCTCTTGGAAGTCGATATTCGGGGACACCCAATGTCAGCATACCGCCTGGCACCTCCTGTTTTTCAAAAACCGTAACATTATATCCTAAAAGAGCCAGGTCATGGGCACAAGACATACCCGCCGGACCGGAACCAATGACAGCCACCCATTTGTTTTTAGGTTTAATCCTGGGTCCTAATGCCTCGTGAATTCTGCTGATATCGATCATACTTTCCACACCATATCGCTCGCAAACAAATCGCTTTAACGCCCGAATAGCAATAGGTTTGTCCAGTTGACCACGGCGGCAAGCCGTTTCGCAGGGGGCCGCACATATTCGTCCGCAAATGGACGCAAAAGGATTTGGAGCACGTGCAATTCGATAGGCTTCTTCAAACCGCCCCTGAGCAATGAGATTCACATAACGGCCGGCCTCAGTGTGTACTGGACAAGCCCAGTAACAGGGAAAATTTTTCTTCAACCATTCTGCATTAACTTTTTGTGTCGTCTTCGTGTACTCTGACATAGCCGGTTCACTCATATTCATCCCAGGGATACAAGCTTATTAGGTAAGCCAAGATTGCATTAATATCCTCTCTTGAAAGTTGTTCCTCCCATGCAGGCATATAAAGCGGGGGTTTGGGTCCATCAGGATTCAACTTCTGTAGTGTTGGACTGCCATTAATAATTTTATTACAAATGGAGTTGTATTGAGCGAGAAATCGGCTGTAACTATCAATAGGGGGGTCGTCTTCCAGACTTTCCAAATCCGGATTAGATTCCAGAAGGTTGATGATAATCTCTGCATCCTCTTGCCAATATATTTTCATTTTATCCGCAAGGTTATTTAATCCGGGGATATACGTGCTTACGTAATTTGGATTGTAGATCCCCCCAACCCCATCCTCTCCGTGACATGTTACACAGCCTTTTTGTTGATATAAATATTTACCTCGCTCAATAAAAGAAATAAATTTGGAGGGGGGATCATGAATCTCACAGCTCAGATGAGCTTTTTCCAAATCCACAGAGGATGCATATTTTTCATCTTCATCTAAGACCCTCACGGTTCCACGCATAAAATAATGACATTCGCCACAAACCAGTGTGCAGTAGTAGGTGTAATTGCCAGCGCGTGTGGCACGTAATGGCACTTCAACTGTATGGCCAGATTCTACTTGAATGGGCCCCAGGTTTAATTCTGGCACATAAAAACTATGCGTTCCATCTGAACTGGATAGCCGTAGTAAAACCTCTTCACCTTCTCGTAAAATAAGAGTAGTAGGATAAAAGGTCTTCCACCAATAGTTTAAGCCGCTTACTTCCTCATCGGTCCAGGCTCCATTTTTCATCACGCCTGTAAGATGGATAACGCGAGTAGCCCCTTTTGCGACCCAGGGAGCATTTTGAAAGATTACCACAGGCAGACCTATCAACAGAACAATCGTTACAACAGTAGCCAGAAGTTCCCCTAATCTTTTTTTCATAACACCTCTCCCCTCCCGTCATCAGGATGTTGAACTTTCACGCCTGGAGTATCCGGGAAACATTCTTTCACCAAATGACAATCACATAGCATACATTCACCCACACACCGAGGACAATGGACAATGATGGTTCCATCCTCAAGTTCCTCTATTGGAATATCTTTTTTGCATTCATCACAATAAATAGTTTTAAATATGTTATTCATAATTGCCTCATAATTGTTTTCTCAACTTACCTGCGTTACTACCTAACCTGTAAAAAAGCGAAGAAATGCTAATGTTACTGCTACAGAGAAAGCAGCTATGGGAATAAGACCTTTGAAGGCCGCCGGGGAAGAGTTAAATAGGCTTTCTCCAATTTGGTAACCCCGATACAAAGCGTAGAATAGTCCCAATAATAGAAGACCAATTTGTATAAAACCAAGATACTCTGGCCACAACGGTTGCCAGGGGAAATGGGCGGTTCCGAACAAGTTCCACCCCCAGCCCAGCGGATCGGATATGACCGAAATAATATAAGAACCATTCACAAAAAGTAAGGGAACACTAAAAGCGATCCACGCTAATAGTCCTAAGGGTACCAGAACAAAGGAATAGCCCAAAAAAACCTCTTTAACAGGGATATGAGCTATATTAGCAAACCGGCGTGCCAACCAACTGCATCCATAGAAAATTCCCGGAACTAACACCAGTGCAACAGACCATAAGATAAGGGCATAAAGAACGAAACCACCCCACATCCCTGATTCTGCCACATTGGCCCAGTCTTTAATCGTGCCATTTGTTCCCAAGAGAATTACGGAATAGGCCATCGCCAGAGCTAACATAATAAAACCCTTCCAGGCTTCATCAAAACCTTTGATTTTTGTGTCGGTAGCAAATGGCCTGAGATTCAAAGCAATGTTATCATTGGGGCACGACTTTATACACTCCATACAAAGGCCGCAATAGTTGTTACGATCCAGCTTTCCCAAATAAACCAGCCAGGGACATGCCCAGCCGTTTTCACTCCCGGTTCGGCAGCCCTTCGTACCGCATTTCAAACAAACATCGGTATCTTTTGAGCGAAGTTCAATCGTAGATGCCATTGAATACAGGCTGAGAAACCCACTCACCGGGCAAATATAATTACAGAATGTTCTCATCCGATAAAAAAGGGCCAGAACTGTCGCCAACAACACAAGCCCTCCTAAAACTCCAACGGTAACAATTGGACGTGTCACAAGGTGGGCACTGAATGTGCAAAGAGTAAGAAAAGCTATATTTTGGAGCCAAATGTTAGAAAATCTTCTTGGCCAACGTAGATTGAGGCCGAATAGTTTATTTCTTATCCCACGGGTTTTCCCAGGCCTGACTGTAATCAACGCCAAACGTTGAAGCCAATCTCCAAAGAATGGCATAGGACACATTGTACACCAAATTCTGGAGGCAAAAGGTACCATAATGGCAATCAACATAAACCACCAGAGGATCCAAATAAATACTATAATGATATTCTTATTGCCTACAGGAGTACCAAAAATTCCCGCAATAAAAAGTAAATGGAAAACGAGAAGATTTGGTAACATCATCAGAAATTGAAATGATCGCAAACGAGCAAACCTCTTGAGACCTGGAATCCACTCGAAAAGGTCAAGACGGAAACCCTGGGCCGGGGATACTTTCCGATCAGCTAAAACTGTTTCACTGCTATCAACTCTCTTCTCAGTCTCTGGTACTGAATTCACAAACTTGCTCATTATTCTACACTCCTCTTATCTCAGCCTCGTTCAAGATCTCCAATTTTGCTGCATAACTACTACCAATTTTTTAAAAGAACTTAAACAAGCCACTACTTTCTTTAACCAAAAACGCGTCATTGACGCGGCTTCTCTTCAGAATTCTTGTAAGTTAAGGGAACTCTTCCACGTCGGGCAAATAGCCACAACATCCCTATAAAAAGCCCGAAGACAGCACCAACGCCAGCATGATAAGGCGTGTTGGGTTGAACAATAAGTTCCCCCTGCATAAATGGGTGCATACTACCGCAGGTATGGGAACAGCGATAACGAAACTTTCCACGACGATCTGCAATAAGGACTAACTCATCTACCTCTGACCATGTATCACTATTTGATGGATGTCGAATATGAAAAGTCTTTTGATGAGCAAAAATCTCAGCATCAATATCATATCCTTCAACAAAAAATCCGTGCACCACATCCAATGAAACAAGCTTTATATGGAGTGTGTCCCCCCTATTTACTCGGATAACAGAGGGCTCAAAGGCATATTGACGTGCTTTGATAAAGATATCTTGTTGAGTAGGCTCAGGGGAGGACCATCCCACAACCCCACCTATTATACTTCCAATTATCGTGGTTAGAATCGGGAGCGCCATTGATATTAGTTTTGAACGCATACGTCTATTCCCTTCTATTGTCAGTCAAATCTTTGTTAATCGGGCACCAAAAGAAAAACCACTACTAATTTTGTCAACCTATTTCAGGATGGGACATTTTTTAAGAAGAAATTTGTGGTTGACTTTAACTATAGTCACATTAATTTTCTCGCCCAACAGATTACACTCTCAAACTGGGGTCGAGAACAGAAGATTCACACCATCTGGAGTCAACATCTGTTACGACTTACGAGCAACAAAGAAATTGTTGCCTATGGGGTGAAACTGAGTTTGAAAACTTCAGCAACAATCTACGCCAGGATCTTCTCACCTGTTTAAAAAAATGTACTGTATCCCAAAAGTGTCTGTATGGTCGTAGCAGTTTATTTTCATTTAGACCACAAAGTCTTCTCTTCGTTAAACTTGTTCACCCTTCAATTGATGTCCGTGTCGTAATTCAATCAAGCAAAGAGCACGTGATCAAACGAAAACACTACGTGGTTAAATAGTTCATCAATTTAGGTTCAAACTATCATTCTTTTATTTTGAGGTTTTGTTGTATCTCAGCAATCAATGCATTTTGTATCGTACCAAATCGCTCACCAATTATCAGGGCAATGTTCTTCATAACCACAAATCCCAAATGATTATTCTGCTCACACAATCTCTTGATGTCATTTGCTTTTATTCTAATCAGCTCGGTATCGCGCATCGCTAAAGCAGAGAGAGTGTATCTATATGGTTCAGTTAGCGCGGACCAGCCAAAGGAAGTGCCGTTGAACTTTTGGTCAATAGTAATTTCTACGGTACCGCCAAGTAAGGTAACCTTGAAGCGTAGTTCCACCAAACCCTCGCCGACTATAAACAGATATCTGGCTGGCGTTTCAGCCTCCAAAATACGCTCACCATTTTTAAAAGTGACTTTATGGCTAATTTTGGCAACTTCTGCGATTTCTTGCGTATTGAGATCCTCAAATACTCTCGCTTGCTGTAATAAATCTATCATGGTTTTTCTCATAAGTGCCTCTTTGCTGGTGGTACATTCCTTATCATTTATCCTGTCTAAGGATGTGTAAAAACGCTCTGTAAAGAATTTTACACTTTCAGTAAAGGAATTTATTTCAATGTCTGGGTTTCGTGAAACCGGCAACCAAAGACTTTAATATGAGATCCCGATTGTAATCTGCTAAATATGTGAATCACAAGCCTTGAGAAATCTTATCGTTTCATTTGAAAATTAACCGTCACCACACCTTCTTTCAGCACCTCGATTTCCTGCGGTTTGCCCTTCAGCTTTTGGTGCCAAACACGCAAAGTATATTTTCCCGCCGGTACGTTTTCGATGGTAAACGTGCCATCTTTATCGGTCTTGAAAAAATAGGGATTTTGCAGGACGAGAATCCAGGCTTCCATTTCCGGGTGCACCTTGCACAGCATGACGGAAGAACAACCTTTTTCTTTAAAAGTGAAGGACCGCACCTCCCCTTTGGGCCAGGTACCGAGGTTGAATTTTTCTGCACACTTATCGGGGGTAAACACGTTGTGAAGCACATCGTCGCTATTCATGTAATCCACGGTGGTACCCTGAATGATCGGCAGCACATGTGGAATAAAAGTTAAATTCTTCTGATCCATTTGTACGTGCTTTTTCGGCGGTTTAAATTCGCCTTTCATTTCATCGACAAAGACCACCACATCGCGGGCATCCCGAGCTCCTTTTACCGTCACCTTACCTTTGATGGTGCCGGCCAGGCTATTGTTCGTGGCACAGAATACCAAAGTGACCACGAGCGTGGCTGTAAATAACCCAAATCTTCGCATAGGATTTTCTCCTGATTTAATGTGTCGATTAATAAATAGAGTCAATTTGAAAAAGCTAACCTTCTGCTGGATTTGTCGTTTCACTAAGTCAGCAGCGTACAATAAATTTGTACACCCCCAGAAGAAGGTCAGCCTTTTTTATCACTAAAATCCAAACTGTGCTTGAATGACAAACAGGTCTTTCTTTTTACTTGCGTCATCCAAAGGGATGATGTACTCCGCCGTGAAGCGCACATTTGCCCTTGCGACGATTGTTACAGCCGGTATCAGAGAAGTCACCGGATCCGGTGTATCGACATCCAAATCTGAATCGGTAAACTCAAATCGCGCCAGACCGATTAACCAGGGATAGATGACATAATTGCTTTCCACATACCATACCAAAGATTGACGATCCGGAGTGCCCGGCAATTCTGAATTCATATAGAGCAAAGTACCATTCAATATAAATCGATTATACCAAAAATCGAAGTTACCTCCAAATATTTGAAAATCTTCATCGACGGCATCTTTCGTGGCCGTACCGATATAGAAATAGCCCCCAAGACGTAAATTGTTATCGACATAAAAGTCCGAAGTTTCGCTGGCCTGTCCTTCGGTGCCACCGATTACTCCCAAACCACCGATTTTATAGGAAAGAAGGCCGTAAAAATCTTTTTCGCTGTTGGCATCATTTCTACCCTGACCGTTGACAACACCTAATTGGAAACGATAGCCTCCGCGCCCGCCAGCACCGTTTCCGGCTCCCCAGAGCTCAATACCAGCATGTTCGTCTCTCAAACGCACCCGGTTGCGGCTTCTAAAACTGGCCACGTTGTAATGGTTACGCGTAAGTCGGCGACCCTCTGGTGTGGGATCCGGGGATACGTTACCAACTCTAATGTGCCATCTTGGGTTGAAATCCCATTGCAAATGAAAAGGAAAAGCAAATTGGTTTTCGTTGTCCTCGTTTTCAATTTCCACTTCGCCTAAAAACGAAACGTTCTCACCAATCGTACCGCCAAAAAGTACTTCTAACTCATGAGGGAATTCAAAAGTGGATTTAATATCCGCATCCGGCTCGTAGTTGACGCGGCCAATCGCTTGAATTGCAATCGGCAAACCTCCTGGAATATCGGCAGGCCATATCGCATCCGGCCAGACTTTTTTGTAACTTTCAGAACCTAAACTTGTGGGCTCTTCTTTTCGGTAGTTTTCATCACCTCCGGGGTACCGATAGCCATTATTTTTGAATGCCTTACCAAAGCCATTCAACTTTGGATAGGCATAATGGCAGGTGGAGCAACTGGTTTTGTATTTGCGCGCCCAAGCGGGAATGGCCTGGGCATCTTTCACTGACATTACCACCGCCAGCAAGACAAACAATGCCACAAAAAAGAAAATACCGCAACTCCTCAAAATTGACATTTTCATGATACATGCCTCCAATTTGTAAGTGTGTGAGAATTAGAAGGGATACGCCATGCTACCTTCAAATGGCATGCCAAATCAATGAACGGCTTGTTGAGCGCTTTACAAGTCTTTAATTTATTAAAATTAAGACCCTTTATCAAAATGGACTGACCATGACAGAAGTGTAAGAAGTGTCACCTTTTGCGTGGCAGTGTGAAACCGGCATGGTGGCACTGGAGGTGGAACGCCACCGTTTCCAAATTTCTGAAAAACTTAATTGGATTAAATCGGTAATTTCATGCAGGGCAGGCTTGGGGGTTCTGCAATAAATGAAGTTCTACGGCACAACACAAACCTGTGCTCAGGTAGCATCAGGTCTGACTAATTCAGTGATATGCCCCCACTCAAAACAAAACGATTTACCGAAATTCACTGGAATCGATTTCGTACTTTTTCATCAAACGCTGGAAACTCTGCCGTTGAATTTGGGCTTCCCGGGCGGCGGCGGTGACGTTGCCCTTGTGCGCACGCAAGCGTTCAATCAGAAATTTCTTCTCAAAGGCTTCCAAAACGTCCCGCCGTGCATGGCGCAAAATCGGATTGGTGATGGGAATATCTAAATACACCTCTTTTTGAGTTTTGAGCAAGTGTTCCGGCAGGGAATCGGGCAGCAACACCTCGCCCTTCTCAATCGCCACCCCGTGCTCCATGGCGTTTTCCAGCTCTCTTACATTGCCCGGAAATGGGTAGGATTGCAAAACCTGCAGGACATCTTCAGAAATGGCACGAACATTTTTACCCAAACGTCGGCAATATTTCACCAGAAAATGCTGGGCCAGCAGCCGAATGTCATCAAACCGTTCTCGCAAAGGAGGCAGCTTGATGTTGATGACGTTCAATCGAAAATACAGATCCTCTCTAAATTTACCCGATTGCACTTCCCGTTCCAGATTCATGTTGGTAGACGCGATGAACCTGGCGTTCACCCGGATGATTTCGTTGCCGCCCAATCGCTCGAACACCCGTTCCTGCAAAACCCGCAGCAGCTTCTGCTGCAGTTTGGGAGACATGTCGCCAATTTCATCCAGATAAATCGTTCCCTGTCTGGCGATTTCGAATTTCCCAAGCTTTTGTTTATCCGCACCCGTGAAAGCGCCTTTCTCATGACCAAACAGTTCGCTCTCCAGCAAGGTCTCGGGTAGCACCGTGCAGTTGATAGCCACAAACGGCTCCGAGGCATGAGGCCCGCTGTTATGAACGGCACGCGCCACCAGCTCCTTGCCGGTGCCGCTTTCCCCCACTACCAGAACATTGGTGGTGTTGGGTGTGGTCGTCACCGCACCGATGGTTTTATAGACTTCGTGCATTTGTGGAGAATTCCCGATGAGCTCGAATTCCTCCGACGGTTTGCTGAGTTTGGCTTTAAGCTCTTCAACTTCCTTGCGAAGGTGCAGCATTTCCAACACTCGGCGCGTCACCACACGAACTTTATCCACGTCTAACGGTTTAGTGAGATACTCATACGCTCCGAGCTGGATGGCTTTCACGGCAGTTTGCATGGTGCCGAAACCCGTGATCACGACCACCGGCGTTCGGATGCCTTTTTCTTTGATTTCCTGCAAAGCGTCCAGGCCGGAGGTGCCGGGCATAGCGATATCCAGGAAAATCAGCACCGGCTGCTCATCGGTTAATTTTTGCAGCGCTTCCCGACCGTCGCCCGCCGTAACCACCTCAAATCCGTCTTTTTCAAAGGTCTTTCGAAAAGCGAATTGAATGTTTTTATCGTCGTCCGCGATCAGGATTTTTTCTTTTGGCATTTAACTCACCGGAATGACGATTTCAAAACAACTTCCTTTACCGACTTTACTCTCGGCCAGAATGAGCCCATCGTGTTCATTCACCACGCGCTTCACAAACGACAAACCCAGGCCGGTGCCATTGGTTTTCGTGGTAAAAAAGGGATCGAAAATACGCTTGAGGTGGTCCGCGGGAATGCCGCAACCCGTGTCTTTTATTTGCACGCCGATCACCTGCAGGCCTTTTTTCAATTGCACTTCCCGTACCTTGACAGAGGCATTTTTCCCTTCGGCAATCCGTACCTCTCCCAGGTCGCGATAGTTCTTTTTCAGCCTTTTTAACTCCGTGCGAAGGTGGATGCTGCCGCCGTTGTCAATTGCCTGTGAAGCATTTAAAATCATGTTGATCAAAGCCTCCTTAAAATGTTCCACATCCAGCTCAACACGGGGCAAGTTGGACGCCAAATCCACCCGCAGCTCAATGCCTTTGCTTACGATTTGGTGGCTGGCAAATTCGACGCTCTCTTGCAAAATGCTGTTTATACTGCGGACCTGCTTTTTGAGCTGAGCAGGCCGAGCCAATTGCAGCAGGTCTTGCACAACTCGTTCCATTCGTGTCAGCGAATCCAGTGCCACATCAAAAGATTCACGGTCATAATGCACCGAACTTTCGTTCTCGGTAAAAAGCTGCAGCAACATTCTTACGGAAGTCAGCGAGTTGCGCATTTCATGAGCGATAACCGCGGCCATTTCACCGGTTGCGGCCAGTCGCTCAGACCGAATCAACTGATCCTGCAGCCGTTTGCGTTCGGTAACATCGGTAATTATTTCAAGGATGTTTTCAACTCGTTGCGCTTTTTTTAACGGCACGGAAATATGTTCCCAAAAACGTTCCTCGCCCTCAGAATTTAAACGCTGCAACACCTGGGATTGCATGCGACCGCTTGCGAAAACTTCATGTGAAGGACAATCTCGGCACGGCCGTTCATTGCCGAAAACTTCGAAGCAGGGTCTCCCTAAAAGTTCATCCGTTGCGCAACCGGCCAGAGACTTCATAGCCGCACTCGCGGTAAGAATGGTGTAATCTTTATCCAGCAAAACAAATCCACTGGGAACGTTGTCCAGGATGGCTTGCAGCTTGTTTTTCTCTTTTTCCAGTTCGCTGGTACGGTCTCGCACCATATCTTCTAACCGTTCGCGATGCTGAACAATTTCTGTTTCCCGTTGCTCAAGGGATTCCGCCATGACATTAAATTGCGAGGCCAGCTCGCCAATTTCATCAAAGGTCTGCACATCCACGCGCGAGCGGTAGTCGCCCTGTGCGATGACTTCGGCTTCACGCGTAAGTTTTTCGATGGGGCCGGTAAATTGCTTAGTCGCTAAATATGCCAGTTGCAGCGAAATTATGAGAAACAATCCCAACAAGGCGAAAAACAGCTTTTTAAATTTTTCGGCAGGAGCAAATATTTCTTTTTTAGATACGCTTTTCAGAATGGTATACTCCCCTTCCAGACCGCCATATTTACTGAAAATGGGTAAGTGGGCAACGATGGAACCGTTGATTTCATAAAAGGATTCGGAAGAGTTTGTTAATAACTTATGCGCAAATTGCTGACCGTACTCGGTTGTTAAATTTAAAACATCTTTGGTGGCCAGAAGCTGGTTCCACATTTTCTTTTTTTTTGAATGATACAAATAATAACCATCCGAATTCACCAGCATGGTGGTTCCTGAAGAACCGCGTGGACTTTGAAGTTCCATGATTTTAAAAAACGTCTGGGCATAGATCTGGAAAATGAGCAGGCCGGCAAATTCATGATGGTAAATTGGATAAACGCAGCTTATACTGGGCAGTAAGGTTTTATGAGCTCGGTGCATCAGCTCAACCGGAATGAAAGTCGCTTTGTTGGTAGGGATTTCTCTGGCAAGATGGGAATAGAAACTGGTGCCGGTCCTATTTAACTCTTCTGGAGGCAGCAATCGGTAATTTTGAAAGTCATGTTCGACGATAAATATTTCCGTGCCCTCGGCATCGAGATATTTGATCTGATAGAAAATTTGTTTTCGGCGGGCAAAACTGATCACATCCGGCGCAAAGTTTTCAACAGCAACGACCATCTCGGTCTGATCTCCTGAAGCCGCAGTCTGTATAAAATTCTGGAAAGACGCGGAAGCCGTAATAAACGCGATATTCTCTTCCATCCCGTAAATAAACGTGCTCAACCGTTCTTTGATGGTCAGCAAATCGTGCTTCAACGATTCAATGGCCACCTGATGCAGCATGCGCACATTGGTAGAGATCCATAGAATTCCAACCACCAGCACCGGCAGGACCGACAAGCCCGTAAAGGCAATGGCCAGTTTACCGCGTATATGAAGGTGGACTATTTTGTTTAAGTTGAATTTCATACTAAGGGAATGCAATTCATCAAATTAAGAATATAAACAGCCTGAGATAAATAATATTTGAATTCACAGATACGGCAATTAAATGATCAAATCCCCAGAAACATCACCATACCGCCTGTGAGCGCAATGACCAGACCGGCCACCGCATGCGTATAGTGCTCCATTTTCTTAAAAACAACCATACTCGTTCCAATGTACGCCAGCAGCGCCTGCCCCACCATCATCGCCAGCGTCACCAGCCCGAAAATCAGCGACACCATCCAGACGGCGGTCCAGCCGTGCGCCGCGCTCACAAACATCAGCGGGATGAGGGGTTCGCAGGGTCCTAACACAAAAATCGCGATCATCGTCCAGATGGTCATGGAGCGCTTGCCATCTAATTTAGGGTGGTGATGATGGTGCACATGCTTCAATCCCCAGATTGCATAGGCAATGCCGAAACCGATGAGCAGCAAACCCGCCACCTGTGCACGCTGGGATTCAATGCTCTCCAGGCTGGACAAGCTAAATCCTAGCACCAGCCCGATGATGCCGATCACCACAGAGGAGCCGACATGCCCGATTCCGCATATAAATGTCACCCAGGCTAATTTCGTTTTAGACCAGTTCTGAGCTCGACCGATGCTAACAAACGGCACCCAGTGGTCCGGCGCCAGCGCGTGCACGATGCCGATGGTAAGCGTTGAAACGATCAGCACAGACAGCGAATCGATCTTTGCCATTTTCCCTCCAGACTAATTTGTCGCTTCACAATTCTAAACAGGTTAACAAATTCTCGGTAATTGCTCTCCGACCAGCATATCGACAATTCTCCAGCCACCGATGCGCGTCTGCATGCTCACCAGGCCAGCTTTGTCCGCCACCACATCGCCGAAAATGACCGCCTCTTTACCCAATGGGTGCTTCTGCATGGCCGCGAGCACGGCTTCGGCCTTTCCGCGCGCCACCGCCGCCACCAGCTTGCCTTCGTTAGCCACGTACAGCGGGTCGAGTCCAAGAATCTCGCAGGCGCCCGCCACCGGCGCTTTCACCGGAATGCGATCTTCCTTGATGCGAATCCCGACTCGCGATGCTTCGGCAAATTCATTCAGGGTCGCTGCCAGACCGCCGCGGGTGGGATCGCGCATGGCGTGAACATCTTTGCCCCCGGCTTTGAGAATATCCGCTACCAGGCCATTGAGCGCGGCGGTGTCGCTTTCGATGGGCGCTTCAAAGGCCAGCCCCTCTCGTTTGGACAGAATGGCCATGCCGTGATCCGCCAAACTTCCGCTGAGAATCAGCACATCGCCCGGTTGAAGATTTTGCGA